>JBBKVS010000354.1:0-14699 GCA_037968555.1 Lysobacterales bacterium
AGAACAAGCTGAACAAGGGCCTGAGCATGGACGATATCTTGCAAGTCTCTGCTGCGCCTGGCTATAGCGAACACCACAGCGGCTGTGCAGTCGATCTCACCACACCCCAATACCAGGCACTGGAAGAAAATTTTGCAGACAGTGCGGCTTTTGTCTGGCTAAGCCAGCAAGCTGAAAACTTCGGCTTCCGCTTATCCTATCCGCAGGGCAATCGCCACGGCGTGGCTTACGAGCCCTGGCATTGGTACTACTCAGGCTGAATCAACCTTACCGGGCTTCAGTGCACTGCACCGGAAAACTCTATGGTTTGCCCTGAAATCTTATGCGTATGCGGTGGCAGGTCGAAAGGCAGTTGAATTTGTTGCAGACCAAGTCGTAACAACAACTGCCGCATCTCAGTCTGCAACAGCGGATAAAGCTGGCGCGTCAGACTGGCGTTATTGCGCATAAATTCTGCCAGGTCTATGGCATCGCCACTGCTTTGCTGATAAACCGCTTCCACACTCACCATGGCGCGGAAGCGGGCTTTAGACTCACTGGCACTACTTTCACACGTCAGACGGGCGCTGACCCGATAGGACGGCAATTCAGTGCCTGAATCAGCTTTGACCAGACGCGGCGCCAGGTTCAACTCCACCCGGGCCTCCTGCGTGCCGGGTTCACTGGGTGATTGCAGTAATTCGGCCTGCATGGCGGTCAGTTGCACATGTTGCAGCATGAAATGATCGAGTAGATTCATGCTCTAAGGATCCACGCAGATATGCTTCCTGATAGATGGCAATTATTTGCATTCATGGCCAATCAGATGCGCCCAGCAAAGGCATTTTTCAAGCCATTCAGCAAGATTCTGACTGACATCAGGTCATCAATGCAGTGTCAGCGGCGCGCCAGAAATACCAACTGGCGGCTGACCGGTAAGGCGCCAGGTGGCGGGTGCGTTGCAGCACCTGTGCGGGATCCGGCAATTGCCGCATTCGATACACCAGCTGTATACCTTTTTGTACTCCAAGATCAGCGGCCGGCATAACATCGGGCCTGCCCAGGTTAAACATCAGCAGCATCTGCGCCGTCCATGGGCCTATGCCGCGCACCCGGATCAGGTTTTCTATCACCTGTTCATCATTCATGGCTGATAGCGCCCGGGAGGATGGCAGCTCCCCAGAAGAGGCTTTTGCAGCCAGATCCTGGATTGCCAGGACTTTATTGCGGGACAGACCCACCGCGCGCAGCTGATCAAAAGTCATGGCAGAAAGCGCTTGTGGGATTGGTGTAGCGCCTTCAAAAAGTGCGCAAAAGCGCCCATGTATAGTGCCTGCCGCCCTACCCGACAATTGTTGATAAACGATGGCACGGGCCAATGCTTCAAACAGGCTGGAATCTTTAGCCACTTGTAATTTGAGAGGGCCCTGGGTGCTTATGAATTGGCCAAGCCGGGGGCATTTTTCCTGCAGGTGTTGAACCGCCGCTTTGCGGTTGTAACGCAGGCGGCTCATGGCAGCCGGCCCTCAACCCTGGCCTTGATGGCGGGTATGTCCAGCGCGTCCTCGTGTTCCGTCATTGCTGCACGGTGGTTCAGTGTGCTCATCTCTTCGGCTCAGGCAGCGGAGGCGGACAGGGGGTGTCAGGGCAAACAGAATGTGAGTTGATAACTCCCTACTGGTAAACCTCAAGAAACCGCTCATGGAAACCCTCGTTACAGCCTGGATGGTCAGCACCATACGGCACCGGTTGTTAGCTGCTAAAGATATACGCTTATTGCTTTCAGACCAAATTTCTAGCGTGTTTTCCTGATCAGGATAAGCATCAGGCCGACCCAACCCAACAACAGAATCACGCCACCCGTTGGAGTAATCCAGCCAGGAAAGCCATTTAATTGCACAGCTCGCAAGTACAAACTTCCTGAAAACAGCAATGTACCGAATAATTGCAACAGGCCGGGCCAAAACAGTTTACGGCCTCCGGGCATAGCAACTGAAAGCGCAGCCAGGCCCAGCAAAGCCGCAGCCTGAAAGTAGTGAATTTGCAAAGCAATCGACCAACGCTGCTCAGCTGCAGCATCTGGCAATTGAATGGCATGTGATCCGGCTGCCCCCAGCAGCACCGCTGTCAGACCCAGCAGAGCGGCAGCGAGTGCCAGCCAGCGCCAGCCAGAGTCCGGCCCAGCGCTCATGGCCGGGCGCTCATTGGCCCGTTCTCATCGGCCCGTTCTCATTGAATGGGGCTCATTCGCTGTCCGGCAAGGGTTTGAGCAGATCGTCCAGCTGTTTATTCATGGCATCGGCTTTGAATGTTGGAATGGCGTAAGCCCAGCCACTGACCCGCTGATTGATTTCGTCGGCACGTTGTTGCACATCTGTCTCAGTCTGACCAGCCTCCTCATCAGCGGTTACGGCAGCTTCATCGCCCGCCAGATCGTTGGCTATTTCGTCTGTGGCACCGGCCACTTCATCTAGGTCTTGCCCCGATTCCGCATCTGAATCGGCAAGGGCTTCAGGGGCTGCCAACTCATGAACGCTGGCACTGAGACGCAACCAATTCTGCTCATCTACAGCAGCCAGCTCCGCCAACACTTCCAGTCCATCAGCCGTCAACAGGCTGAAATGCGAAGCGCCTGAGAAATCAACCGTATCGGCTGCAGCCACCGTATCCAGCTGCAGATTGCTCAAGGCATTGGCCATGGAGTTCACACTCCAGGCTGAGAGAGCTTCGCGGCCCTTGGGAATATCCTGCAAGACAAAATCGTCATCATCGGCAGAAGTTTTGATCGCCTTGATCTGCGAACCGTCGGCGCGCTGCAAGCTGAACTCCACCACTTCGGCATCAGAAATATTGACGATGTCGCGCTGCAGCCAGTCTTTGGCCTCGGCGGGCAAGTCCAGCTGTTGATCGATCAGCAAGGCGCGATCACCATCCAGCAGGCGCACATATTGGCCTTCCCGGCCTTCCGCAGCATTGCCCACCAGGATGGCCATTTCCAGCTGCTCACCTTTAAGTCGCAACAGTGTGGCCTTGCTCTCCGCATTGGCCACATCACTGACACCCAGGCGGTGAAAGTATTCGGCATTGGTGGTTTTCGGCTCAATGATTTCAGCCTTTGCCATTGCCGCTAACAACTCACGCAGTTTGGGCCAGTTCGCTGTGTAGCCCTGGAATTCCTCAACCACCCAGCGATCGTCCTGTCGCTTCAGGCTCGCCACTGTTTGATCTCCGGCAGTAATCACCTGCACCTGGTCAACCCTGTTGACCTGCTCTGCCAGGCCAGGCAGCAAAGCCACAACTTCAAACTCGCTGTCTTTGCTGGTCCTGCCCGGTAACAGCACCACCAATGCGCCTATTAATAAGGTAGCCACCAATAACCATGAAAAATGTTTGCTGCTCATGCTGCTGCACTCGTTGCTTTATTGTCGGCCGCTTTGCTGCCTGGGTTCTGTGACTGTCGACGGCGCCAGCCCAGCAGAATGGCGACAACGATAACCAGCAGCGGCACCAGAGCGATGTTGATCAGCTTCAGGCGTGTGCCCAGACTGTCGATATCACGCTGCAGATCGTGCTGCACCTGGCGCAGCTCTTTGCGTATCTCCAGCTTCCGGTCCATAAAGCGCTGTACTTCGGCCTGTTGCTCTTTGGTCAGCACTTGCAGGTCTTCCTCGCCGCGAGCGGATTGCAGCTCGGTTAAACGGGCTTCGGTTTCAGCCAGTTCCTGTTGCAGGCGCTCTTCGGTAGAGCGATAACTCTGTTCGGCCGCCAGCTGCAGCGCATCGACGCGTTCAAAGGGCCGGCTGGAGCTGGCACGGGTGCGTATGCTGATCAGGTCCACGTCACCCAACAGGTTATCCACCGAATTGATCACAATGTTGCCGTTGTCCGCAAAGGAATTGACGATGACCTGGCCCAGGAAGGGTTGCTTTTGCACCCATAAGCGGTCCGTCAGCATGTCGGTATCGGCGTAGAGCACCACGTTGATGCCCTGCCCGCTAGCCGCAGCCAAATGTTCACTCACCACAGCGTCATCGGACAGTGCATCAGGTGCTTTTTCAAAAGCCGATTTCGCCGGACCCGTTACCCGTGCCGCCAGCGCATAGCGCTCACCGCTGGGGTTGAAGTCCTTCAGCAAATCAGCAGGATTGGACAGGAAGCGCATACGCGAAGCGTCCAGCGGAGCGGAATTTTCACTGCTTTGCGCCAGGATTTCAAAACCCGTGGTCGCGCCTTCTTCAGGCTGTAACCAGCCCACCGACGAGAAATTAACCACTTCCAGATCGGCACTGATGATGTCATCACCATTCAGGCCTTCGGGTGGTACAGACAAGATTCCGATATGGCGATTCTGGCCGGCGCCGATGCCGAACTGCAGATCGCCCAGCACCCGGTTGTTGTTGAATTTTACGCCCCAGGCCGGCAACAGCTTGCCCAGTGTGGAGGCACTGCCCCTTTGCATTTGCGCCATGGGATCGCCCGGTTGACCCTGGTCGGATTCAGCCACCGGATCCAGAAAGGCCACCAGCCGGCCTCCACCGAGCACAAACTGGTCAATGCGATAAAGCATTTCTTCGGTCAGGTCGCGCGGATGGATCAGTACCAGCAGGTCTATGCCCTCTGGCAACGTCCCGGCCTGCGGGTCAATATTCTGCAAAGTGAACAACTGGCTGAGCTGCTCGTGTATCACCCAGGGGTCCGTCATGCGCTGTGCTGCCGGGTCAAAACCACCCTGCATCGCCAGCGTGCTCAGCACCCCTATGGTTTTCCTCTCCGGTTGGCCCAAAGATGAAATCATTTTGGCCAGGTCGTACTCGAGGAATTTTTCCTTGGTCGGTTGCAGGAAAGGCATGGTCTGCACATCGTCCAGCGAATTGGTGCCGGCTATGCCCAGGTAAAGGCTGATGCCGCTGGCACCTATGGGTACGGCTTGCAGGCCGAAACGCGCAGCCTGGTCTTCTTCTTCCGAGAAAGCCGCCGGATCTATGCGCTGCACGCTGAGCTTGCCGTTGCTGCGATTGACCATTTCATCCAGCATTTCATTGACGCGACGGGCATAACTGCGGATTTGCGGCAACTCCCGGCTGGGTTCTTCAGAGAAGAACAGGTACAGCTTGACCGGTTCATCCAGGCCTTCCAGTATGTTGCGGCTGCCTGCACTCAGGGTATAGAGCTTGTCCTGGGTGAGATCCAGCCGCGCCGAACTGAACAACTTGGCCGATAACACGGTCAGCCCTGCAAATAACACGGCCAACAATACCAATGACGCAGCGGGCATAAGAGGTTTCTTTTTCATATTCATATTCCTCAATCAGCCTTGTTCATTTCCAGAACCACCACACTGGCCAACAGCCAGAACACGATGACCAGGAAGAAATACAGGAGGTCGCGTAAATCCAGCACACCCTTGGAAATGGAGGCGAATCGCGACAGGAAACTGAAATCCGCAATCAGATCGAGCAGACCCTGCGGCGCCCAACTGGAGAACAGGTTCATGATCATGGGCAGGCCGCTGAGCAGGAACGCAAAACAGACCACCACGCTGAGGATGAAAGCCACTACCTGGTTGCGCGTCAATGCCGACATGCAGGAACCAATGGCCAGGAAGCCTCCGGCCATCAGCCAGCTACCAATGTAGGCTGCGAATATGGCGCCATTATCCGGGCTGCCCAGATAATTCACCGTCAGCCAGACCGGGAAGGTCAATGCCAGCGCCAGCCCCAAAAACAACCAGGCTGCCAGGAATTTGCCCAGTACGGCCTGCCACAGGCTGACTGGCAAAGTGAGCAGCAACTCTATGGTTCCGGAACGGCGCTCCTCGGCCCACAGGCGCATGGCCATGGCCGGCACCAGGAACAGGTAGAGCCAGGCGTGAAACTGGAAAAACGGCGCCAGGTCGGCCAGACCACGCTCATAGAAAGAACCTATGTAGAAAGTAAATACCCCAGCCATAACCAGGAAAATTACGATGAATACCCAGGCTACCGGGGTGGCGAAATAAGCTGCCAATTCGCGCCGCATGACATTGAATGCCGGGTTGGTGGCGGCTGTTTTGCTGGAAGATTGTGCTGTAGCAGTATTCATGCCCGCGTCTCCTGTTGGGTGACCTGGCGGAATACCTCATCCATGCGGCCTTGTTCCAAACGCAGTTCGTGCACTTGCCAGCCTTGTTCGCGTACACAGTCTGATACCACCTGGAACAGCTCGGCATCTTTGGCCGGAAATACGGTCAATTCGCCATCGCGGATTTCCACTTTACGTGCTTGCGGTAATTCGCTCAGCACACTGGCGGCTTTTTGCAGATCGTCCACCACCAGCGTGACCGCATTGTTGTATCGCGAGCGGGCCAGCAGACCAGTCGGTGTGTCATCCAGCAACAATCGACCGTCGGCAATGATCATGGCGCGGTTGCAGACGGCCTGTACTTCTTCGAGTATGTGGGTGGAGATCACGATGATTTTTTCTGCCGCCATTTCCTGGATCAGGCTGCGCACTTCATGTTTCTGGTTGGGATCGAGGCCATCTGTGGGTTCGTCCAGAATCAGGATAGCCGGGTCATGCAAAATGGCTTGCGCCAGGCCCACCCGGCGTTTGTAACCTTTGGAAAGCGTTTCGATCACCTGCTGCTGTACGTGACTGAGATTGAGCCGGTCCATGGCCGCATCAGCGCGCTGGCGGATTTCAACACCGGTATAGCCCCTGGCCCGGGCGATAAATTGCAGGAAGGCTGTAACGGTCATTTCACCGTAAGCGGGCGCCCCTTCAGGCAGATAGCCCATGCAGCGGCGTGCTGCCAGGGAATCCTCGACAATATCGTGGCCTCCGATCAAGGCCGTGCCGGCGCTGGGGGTCAGAAAGCCGGTCAGCATTTTCATAGTGGTTGATTTGCCGGCACCGTTGGGGCCGAGAAAGCCGAGCACTTCGCCGGCCTGCAGTTCGAAGCTCATGTCACTGACGGCGGCCAGATGGCCGTAAAACTTGCTTAGTGAGCGGGCTTCAATGCTGACTTCACTCATGGTGATCTCCCTTTCTTCTTATCTGTTGCATGGTTCTGTATGTCGTTACTCAAGAGCAATAACTGCCTTACGATAGCTATGGTCTTGATTGACCACGCTGGCGGCTAAAAATTTCAGGCCTGTGTCATCGTTTTTCAAGGCCTTTGAGGCTGAGTGGCTCTGGCATGACTTTTGTCACTGGCGATCCAGACTGGTTCCGTTCAAATTAGATGCTGATGATTAAGGAGATTTCAGTTTGAGCATGTGGACCGCCATCGTAATTATCGCCATCGGGGCAATTGCCCTCGAGGCCTATCGTCATCACGCCAAGGACAAACTGTCCAAAGGCGATCACCAGTCTATCGATGCCCTCAATCGCCGGTTGGACACCCTGGAATCCGATCTGAAACAAAGGGTGGAAACGCTGGAGCGCATCGTTACCGATCGCAGTGAAGACCTGAAACGCAAGTTCGATCACCTCGATAGAGCCGGCTAGTTCCTGTCATTGAACCATTATTGGCCCGGTAGTGGATGGCCAGTAGTTGCTTCCGTTCAGATTTGCCCCAACTCAAAAGCCTTCAACACGGCACGAGTGCGATCGCGCACACCCATCTTGGAAAGAATATTTGAAACGTGATTCTTGATGGTTCCCTCAGCCACACCCAGACTGTTGGCTATCTCCTTGTTACTGTAACCGCCGGCCATCAGCCGCAGAATTTCGGTTTCACGTTCGGTTAGGGGGTCTGGCCGGTCCAGGCTGGAAAATTCCGTTTTCAGGTTTTCCAGGCCTTTCAGCAATCGTTGCGTGACCGCTGGCTTGACGATACTGCCACCCTCAGCCACGGTTTTGACCGCGCCGACCAGGTCTTCCAGGGACACATCCTTGAGCAGGTAACCGCGCGCACCGGCCTTGATGCCGGCGAGCACCAGTTCATCATCATCAAAAGTGGTCAGTATGATGGTCGGCGGCACCGCGTCGATCTTGGCCAGGGTTTGCAACACTTCTATGCCGGACATACCTGGCATGCGCATATCCAGCAACATCACATCCGGCATGATTTCCGGCAGCTGGCGTAAGGCATCAGCGCCGTCAGTAGCCTCAGCGACAACTTCTATGTCCGTTGATAATTCGAGCAGGCTGCGCACACCTTTGCGCACCAGATTCTGATCATCAACCAACATCACTCGTATCATGTCGTGCTCTCCATGGGCAACCAGGCGTGTAGTGAAAAGCCTGCACCCGGTCGGGATTCTAACCTAAGTTCACCACCCAGTTGTTGCAGACGCTCGGTCATGCCACTCAAGCCATTGCCGATAGACAGGTCGCTGGCGCCGCGGCCATCATCATGCGCAGTCAGAGCCACACCATCTTCGTCATGGGCCAGCCGAATCCACAAGTTACGTGCACCAGCATGGCGCACACTATTGGTAATGGCTTCCTGCGCGCAGCGTAACAGCACCTGCGCCTCTTTCGGATCCATCATGGCCAACTTGGGAGGCAGGTCCAGGTGTATGTTGGGCTCGGGCACACCTTCAACCAGGGTGCTTAAAGCAGCTGCCAGGTCAACTTTGTCATTGTCCCGAATATCGCTGACCACTTCACGCACATCGGCCAACAACAGTTTCGCCAGTGAGCGCGCCTGTTGCACATGTTCCAGGGCCTTACCCTCAACCAGGTGGGTAGCCACTTCCAGATTCAGGGTCAAAGCGGTCAAATGATGGCCCACCAGGTCATGCAGTTCGCGGGCAATGCGCACGCGTTCAGCAATACGGGTGTTATCCGCCAGCAAGGCCTGGGTGGCGTGCAGCTCTGAATTGAGTTTACGTAATTCATCACGCGCTGCGTGCTGCCGCAGGCCAACCACGGAGCTCATGAAAGCAAACAGCGAAATCCCCATAAACAGGCCGGCTGTCATGGCGGCATCGGTCAAAGACACATTCGGCACGGTATAAAGTGCCAGCGCCAACACCAGGGATTGCACCAGCAACCAGGCCCAGGCCCAGACCGTGCTGAATATCCAGGGCAGTAGCCCGGCAACCAGCAACAACAGCAAGCCGCCCAGCCCGGACTGCGAAGTCAGGCTGATACCGATGGCACTGAGACTCAACACCAGGGAAGCAAATACACGGTGTGGCAAAGGCGTGCGCAGCGGGAGTTCGCGCACCAGATTCCAGTAAGTCAGGCCAAATATCAGGTGCAAAATCCACCAGCCCACATAGCGTTCCTGGTCCAGCTGACTGGGATAACTGGAAAACATCCAGATCAGCGGTACAGAGGCACATAGCCAGGTAAACAGCCCGGCATAACGCAGCAGCTGGGTGGGCCGGTAACTCTCTGCAAAAACCTTTTTCAGCCTTGCGGCATACACTGGCAACTACCCCGGTTGATTGGTTCTGGTATTTTATCCTAAGCAGGCAGAAATACATGGGCCATAAGCCATTCATGCAGGATTTTGTGCCATCAGGCAAACTGACTGCCAACTCGTTGCGCACTCCCCGGAAAGCCATTGAATACAAACCAGACCCAGGTGCTGATTTATACCGATGTTGATACCCTAGCCCTGGCTGCACTGTTGCAGCGTTATGGCATGCAGATACAGCAAATCGGCTCCGGGCAGGCCATACCGGGCTCTTTTTGGGGCGATGCAGAAGCCGGGCTTAAAGCCAATTCCATCCTGTTGCGCACCGATACGCCAGTGCATTCCATACTGCACGAAGCCTGCCATTACATTTGCATGGACCCGGCAAGACGCGCTGGTCTGGATACCAACGCAGGTGGTGACTATGATGAGGAGAACGCGGTCTGCTTTTTACAAATCCTTCTGGCAGACAGCTTGCCTGGATTTGGCCGCGATCGCATGATGCTGGACATGGATGCCTGGGGCTACAGTTTTCGGTTGGGCAGTGCGCAGGCCTGGTTTGAACAGGACGCAGCCGATGCCCGCCAAACACTGCTGCAATGGCAGCTGATCGACAACACCAATTTACCCACCTTCAGACTACGTGGTGATCAAGAAAAATGACGAATAAATCCACTGCACTACCGGTACCCACACTGGAAACCAAGCGCCTGCGCATACGCTGCCTGCGCATGGAAGATGCTCCTGCCATGCTGGCCATCCTGTCGGATGCCGAAACCGTGCGCTATTGGGGACGGCCCATGATGACGCAACTGGAACAGGCCGAAAGCTATACGCGCGAAAACCTGCAATGGATGGAAGACGGGCATTGCCTGTATTGGGGAATTGAAGAAAAAGTCAGCGCTAATATGATTGGTACATGCACTTTGTTCAGGCTGGACAGCAGCAACCGGCGCGGTGAAATTGGCTACCTGCTGAACCGCACATACTGGCACCAGGGTTTCATGTCCGAGGCGCTGGAAAGCGTGATGGCCTATGCCTTCACCGAATTGAAACTGCACCGGCTCGAAGCCGATACCGACCCGGCAAACACCGCCAGCATCCGTATTCTGGAAAATTTCGGTTTTGAGCGTGAGGGGCTGTTCCGCGATCGCTGGCTGGTCAATGGCAACTGGTGTGACAGTCTGATGCTGGGTCTGGTATCCGATCAGCTGAAGGATATCAAAACGACAGCCAACCACGCTGCCAGGCCAAAGCAGCGGCCGACAGCAGGGCTGTGACCAACAACCATGGCAAGGCTGACGAGCGTGGTTTCACGGCCTTTGCTGTCAATATTTTCTCCGGCCTCAAACCAGGCGCCTGCAACACCCAGCGACAGGTGCCAATTCTAATTTCATCACCACTGTTAAGCAGGGAATCCGTAACCGGCTTGCCGTTGAGCAGCACATCGCCCTGCACCGCGAGATTCAGCAAGCGCAGGCTGCCATCAGCCTGTAGCCGGATTTCGGCCTGCTCGCCTGCCACATTTGGATCTTCAACCAGCAGCTCACAGCCCGTGGCACTGCCAATGCGCGTGCTTTCGCTCAAATCATGGTTCAGCCCGGCGACTTTTCCGGATGCGCCTTTTAATCGGTAAGTATTCATCAAATTATTTATTTTGCCATCGGCAGCGGCTCTGTACTGAACATGGGTTCAGGCCGCCTTTGAGACAAGTCCCCTGCTATCGGCTGAACTCATTGATCAATTCGCGCAGCACCACGGTGGCATAAGCCCCGGCGGGCAAACTGAATTCCACTTGTATGGTGTCCTGCTCCAGCTCCCAGTTCAGTTCCTTCACCCGCAAACGCAGACTGCGGCGCTCGGCATCCACACCGAAACCGGCCAGGCTGTCTATGCATTCCGTATAGGGCGCCAGCACAGCTTGTTCCAGAGCCAGCGCGGCATCGTGGTTACCCATACCGCCTCGCCCGGGCATGGGCCCGGTGGGATGAAGATCAAAATCCTGGCAACGTTGTTGCAAAATTTCGTCCAGCGGATCACACAAAAAAATGGAGTGTGTGCCATCCAGCATGGCCAGTTCGCCTGTCAGCAGCGAATTCCAGTTGCCTTCCTTTACTCGCTCAGCCAGCACCTGGTTGAACAGGAAGCTGCGCAGAGCAGAAAGATAGATGCTGCGTTTGGCCCTTGGCAGGCGGCCGCCCTGCTGTAACCAATGCACTGCGCGTTCCACGTTGGCGCCGCCGAAACCAAAGCGTTGCGGGCCAAAATAGTTAGGCACTCCCAAACTGACGATCTGGCTGAGCCGTGGCTCCAGGCTATCCATGTCGCCCTGCAGTTCGCGCAAGCGGATACGAAAACGGTTACCGCGCAATACACCGCGACGTAATTTCTTTTCATGCCGGCTGCTGTGCAAAATACGCACGCCTTCAATTTCAGCAGCGTCGAGTTCGGCTGGGCATCCCGTATCTGTTGCTGCCCAATTTTCCGCCCAGGGCAAGGAAAACCACTGCCGGGTGACGGCATGCCGGTCTTTCATGCCGGCAAAGCCTGCATCGCGAGGCGAACAACCTGCCGCCCTGGCCAGTTGGCCCGCCACCCAATCGGTATTGGCGCCAGTCTTCTCCACCCACAACCACAAATGCGAACCCTCGCCCGATGGCTCCACGGCGGGCAACTCCTCCACCTGAAAATCGTCCGGATGAAAACGCAACTGGCCACTGACTGCGGGCTTGCCCAAAGCATAAGGCCATTCTGGCAGGGCCCAGGAGTTTGCTGTGGTCATTTTTTGTTGAGTAAAACGATAGCCAACGCCGCTATGCCTTCCTCACGGCCGCAGAAACCCAGTTGCTCGGTGGTGGTGGCTTTCACTGACACGGCACTTATATCCACTTTCAATGCGGCTGCGATTGCGGCGCGCATCTCCATCACATGCGGTGACACACGCGGCGCTTCGCAGGCTATGGTCATATCAACATTAACCACGGCCCAGCCCTGGTGCTGGATCAGCTGCACTACCTGCTGCAACATCAATACACTGCTGACGCCTTGCCAGCGTTCATCGGTGGGTGGAAAATGCTGGCCTATATCACCCAGCGCTGCCGCTCCGAGCAGCGCGTCGCACAAGGCATGTAAAGCCACATCGCCATCAGAATGCGCGTCCACGCCATGATGATGCGGAATTCTTACGCCAGCCAGCATGACATGGTCGCCAGGAGTAAAAGCATGTACATCCAGGCCCTGGCCAATACGAAAATTCATACTTCAATTCTCCCTGGCTGGTGCAGCCCCTGTTGCCGCAACAATATGGCCTCAGCTATGGCCAGGTCCTCTGGCCGGGTGATTTTGATATTGTCGGCCGAGCCCTTGACCAGCCAGACCGGATGGCCAGATCGCTCCATGGCCTGCGCTTCATCTGTAGGCGGTTGGCCGAATTGCAGTGCGGCAGTCAGGCTGGCCATCAACTCCAGCCGGGGAAACAGCTGTGGTGTTTGCGCCGCCCAGAGTGTTTGCCGGTCCACGGTGGCAGAAATCAGCCCCTGCGGATCTGATTGTTTCAAAGTATCACTCACCGGCAGCGCCAGTATGGCGCCTTGGCCATTGGCAGAGACCTGCTCGATCAGGCGATCCAATGCATCGGCCGCCAGACAGGGCCTGGCCGCATCATGCACCAGAACCCAGTCGCAGCCGGGGTCATGCTCAGCAATCCAGTGCAGACCATTCAATACAGTACGGGCACGACAATCGCCGCCCAATAGCGTTTGCATCCGGGGAAAATCGGGACGTATCAATTCATCATACAAACCATCATCAGCGGATATCGCCACGGTTACTGTGGCCACTGCCGGATGCTGCTGCACTGAGCTGATACTGTGTGACATGACCGGCTTGCCCAGCAGACTGGCATATTGCTTGATGATGGTGCCACCGAAACGAACGCTCAGGCCCGCTGCTGGTAGCAAGGCATGAATTCGAGCAGGCATTAAATTGGACAGTCGCTGATTATTTCAATTCTCTTCATCGGGATAACCGCCTATACCTGGAACCACCAGGTAAAACTCTTCTTCTTCCTGGATCATGCCCAGTTCACTGCGGGCCCGCTCTTCTATGGCTTCCACGCCTTCACGCAAATCGGCCACTTCGGCTTCCAGTTCGTCGTTACGTTGTTGCAGCAGGGCATTCTCCTGTTGCTGTTCCGTTACTTTCTGTTCCAGCCTTTTGACATCGCTGAAGCCGCCTTCACCCAGCCACAACTTGTATTGCAACAAAGCCAACAGTATCAGCAGTACCAGCAGCAGGCTGCGCATGTTCGTTCCTAACTCTTCCAGTTCGCAATGTTGCCGAAAGCATTACGGCCCGCATATACGCCGCGCTTGCCCAGGGATTCTTCAATGCGCAACAACTGGTTGTACTTGGCCACCCGGTCGGAACGACAGAGAGAACCGGTCTTGATCTGCGTGGCCGTGGTGCCCACAGCCAGATCGGCGATAGTGGCGTCTTCGGTTTCGCCCGAGCGATGTGAAATCACTGCACTGTAATTGGCCTCATGCGCCATCTCTATGGCCGCCAGCGTTTCGCTCAGGGTGCCGATCTGATTGAATTTGATCAGGATGGAATTGGCCACAGCCAGGTCTATGCCTTCCTGCAGGATGGCGGTATTGGTAACAAACAGATCATCGCCGACCAGTTGGCAATCCTGGCCCAGCCGCTCAGTCAGCAGCTTCCAGCCAGCCCAGTCGGCTTCAGCCATACCATCTTCAATGCTGATGATGGGATAACGCGCCACCCAATCCGCCAGATAGTCAGTAAACCCGGCCGCATCAAAACTTCGCCCTTCCGAATCCAGATGATAACGGCCGTCTCGATAAAATTCGGTTGAGGCCACATCCAGCCCCAGGTAAACCTGTTCACCCACGCTGTAACCGGATTTTTCAATGGCCTGCAGGATGACCTCAATGGCCGCTTCATTGGATGGCAGGTCCGGCGCAAAGCCGCCTTCATCGCCTACCGCGGTACTGAAGCCGCGCTCATGCAACACCGATTTCAGGGTGTGGAAAATTTCCACGCCGCAGCGCAAAGCTTCGGAAAATTTTGAGAAGCCCACCGGCAGGATCATGAATTCCTGCATATCCACACTGTTGTCGGCATGGGCACCGCCGTTGATGATGTTCATCATCGGCACGGGCAAAACCAGTTCCTTGCCTTCCAGCCCGGAATTTTCAGCCAATCGCGCCCACAGTGGCAAACCCTGCTCCGCTGCCATGGCATGGGCTACTGCCAGGGACACACTCAGCAAGGCATTGGCTCCCAGCTTGCCCTTATTGTTGCTGCCATCCAGCTCAATCATGCGCTGGTCCAGTGCCTCCTGGTC
>JBBKVS010000355.1:0-2983 GCA_037968555.1 Lysobacterales bacterium
ATGGACGCGTCGCAACAAGTCATTTCGCAAGGGAATTGCGCACTGTCGATGCAATTCAATGGCAATCAATTCAGCCTGGTTAAAACCTCTTTTCCAGCGCCGGAGAAAATGCAGGGGCACCGGTATTAACAAGTCTGGTGGCGGATCAGCGTAATCCTGAGCAGTCACGGCCATTCTGGCCTGCACTGCCCTGGCGAGTTCTTCGGCCAGCAAACGGCCGCAGGCCAGGTCCTTGTGAAACTTGAAGCGCCGCACCAGGTGATCCACCGGGTATTCATAGATCAGGGCAGCGACGGCCTGATCCCAGGGTGGTGGATGGCGCAGGCAGTTCGCACAAAGTTGCGGCGCACCCCACGATCCGGGCAAACCGCATTGTCTGCACGCGGCTTCAATACGTGGCAGATCACCTTCGCAAGCCACACAGATCAGCCTGTGCGGGCAGCCCTGTCCGCAAAGCAAGCAGCAGGCTGGTAGTAATTGCTCTACCAGTTGTGCTTTGAAATGGGCCCATGTGGCCGCCATCCAAGTCTCCAGCTTTTCTAGTGCTTCAGTCTGTCGGAGCATAGAAGCCCTGTATGCAGGAAAAATCAGTGAATTCGTGCAGGAATTCGCCGCCAATGTTCAACAGCGCTTGGCCTGGGGCGATATGATCGGCAGAATGCGCTACAGGCACCTGCTGAGGTATCCACAGCAGCCAACGAAACCAGCAAATGGACATCCAGGCCCGCCATGGACAAAAGCAAAATCGGCCGAGGGCCAGCAAGGCCGGCAACGGAAAGCGGCCAGCTCAGGCACATATTTGAGCAACAGGCTGCGCACTATGACCAGCATGCAGCCCTGGAGCGTGAAGTAGCGGATCGTTTGCTGGAGCGGGTCAGTTACCAGCGTCGTGAACCCGCCCGTATCATCGACCTGGGCTGCGGCACGGGTTATTGCGCTGTGGCACTCAAGCGTCGTTATCGCAAAGCAGAAGTTCTGGGCGTGGATTTTGCCTTACCCATGTGCAGTTTGACGGCCAAAAAATCCACTTTCATGCGCCCCTTGCGGGTCATTTGTGCCAATGCCAGCAGCCTGCCACTGGCCAACCGCAGCGCCGACTTGTTGGTAGCCAACCTGTCCTTGCAATGGACGGAAAATCTGGTTGAATTGTTCAACGACCTGCGGCGTGTTTTGAGGCCGGGTGGCTTGTTGTTGTTCAGCGTGCCCGGAACCGATTCACTGCTGGAATTAAAGCTGGCCAGCCAAAACGCCGGCCTGGTCGATGCGATTGCAGATTTTCCCGATATGCACGACATGGGCGATGCGCTGCTGGCCGCGGGTTTCCGTGAACCGGTTATGGACGCTGAACACATCACTCTGACTTACCCATCCCAGGCGGCTCTGATGAAGGAGTTACAAGCCGTGGGTGCTGCCAGTTATTGTCGTAATTTCAGTGAGATGCAACAAAATCCCGAATCCTGGGCGAGCCATTATCCCATCGACAGGAATTCAGGCCATTGGCCATTGAGTTGGGAAATAGCCTATGGCGCAGCCTTTGGGCCCGAGGAAGGGCAACCGGTACGCAACGGGGGTGGTGAAACAGCCACTTTTTCAGTTGAAGCCCTGCGCGGTTCGCGACGCAGTTAATAATTCAGTTGCCAGTTAGAGATTTTGATTTTTAAGTGTAAGCTTGCTTTGAGTTAAGCCGAATTGCTTTTGAACTATTAAGCCTTTGCCAAATCTCAAAAGCTGTACTATTATCAAGATGTGGAATTCTAGGGGTGTTTGCAATTCTGTAAATTTTATTTCAGAAAATCATTTACGATTCAGTTCGAGAGCGTCGTTCCCCCTTACGGCGTTCTCGTTCCGAGGCCGGTGTTCCCCTTGCATCGAGTCTCACGGAAGGGCCAGCTTACCCCTTGCTGGCCCTTTCTTTTATCTGGCCCCAGAAAATTTGCAATTCCAACGTGATTTGAAACTGTTTCAGTGAGGCTGTTCAGGCCAGATGCGGGCGCGCCAGGTAATCGTGTGTCTGCATCTCAGTGAGGCGACTGCGGGTTCGTTCGAATTCAAAAGTCAGGCGCTGCCCTTGATACAAGTCATCCACCGATGCCTCGGCGGACAAGAGTAACTTGACACCGCGATCATAGAATTCATCGATCATGATGATGAATCGGCGCGCCGTGTCGCTGTCTTCCTCTGACATCTGCGGTACGTTTGAAATCAGCACAGTGTTGAAGGCACGGGCGATTTCTATGTAATCAACACTGCCGCGTGGCTTGCCGCATAATTCTTCGAACTCCAGCCAGGCTATGCCATCACCGCGCCGCCGGGTGAGCAAAGGCCGGTCGTTGATTTGTAGTTCCCGCTCCAGCTCCACGCCAGCGGCTATGCGGGCGAAACTGGCCGTGAGGTTGGATTGGGCCTGGGCATCCAAAGGCCAGTGATAAATTTCGGATTGCTCCAGTATGCGTAAACGAAAATCCATATCACCCGCCAGCTCAATCACCTGCAAATGTTTTTCCAACATCTCGATGGCAGGCAGGAACTTGGCGCGCTGCAGTCCATCGCGATACAGGTCCTGGGGCGCCAGGTTGGACGTGGTTACCAGTGTCACGCCATTGTGAAACAGGGCTTTGAGCAAGCCGGCCAGCAACATGGCATCGGCGATATCGCTGACAAAAAACTCATCCAGGCATAAAACCCGGACATTCTGTGACCAGTCGCGGGCGATGGTCACCAGCGGGTCACGCTCATTGGCCAGCTCATTGAGCGCTGTATGTATACGTTGCATGAAGCGATGGAAGTGAATGCGCTGTTTCTGTGCGATGGGCAGGCTGTCGTAAAACAGGTCCATCAGCCAGGTTTTGCCACGACCCACGCCACCCCAGATATACAAACCCCTGACGCCTTTCGGCTTGCGACTGATGCGGTTTAACAGAGAAGGTTTTTCTGGAGCTGCCTGCAAATCCCGCCACAGCTGATCAAAAGCCAGTACCAGCTG
>JBBKVS010000356.1:0-6668 GCA_037968555.1 Lysobacterales bacterium
CGTCTGCGCCGCCAGTTGGGTTTGATAAAGCAGGTGGCCACAGCGCGTTTGTTTGGTCAGAAGCAAGCCGGTGAAGGGGTCTTGTTCGTGACCCGCGGTGACCTGTTCCCGCCAGATCATGGAGCTGCAGTGCGTACCGTTGAAACCGCCCGTGCACTGGGGCAACAAGGCCTGCCGGTAGCTATCGTCACGGACAACACCAGACATTGGTACGAATACGAACAGGATGAATTCAAACGACGGCCCTACCCGTTTTGGCTGAAGTTCTGTACCTTGCCGGCACCCCTGATCAAGTTACTGCATTATTCCAAAGACCTGCCACACAGCAACAGTTTCCTCTACCTGCCACTAACCGATGGCGGCTTTTTCTGGCGCATCCTCGCTGTTGGCAAGCGTATCGGGGCGGGAATACTGCAAGCCGAATTTCCCGCCTATGCGAATCCTTGCCTGCAAGCCCGTGCCGCATTGAACACACCGGTAGTGCTGGTTGAGCACAATGTGGAATATCGGCGCATGCAGGCGCAGATTCCGGAACTCACTAGCGATCAGTACCAGCGATTACAAGCCATCGAAATCGAACTTTGCCAGCGTGTAGATGCGGTGGTTTGTGTGTCCGATGCGGACCGGCAAGTGCTGATTGATGATGGCGTCGCGCCACAGCAGTTAAGCACCATTCCGCATGGTGTGCATCTGCAAACTTATGCTGCCCCTGCCCATCCTGACATCCGCTCACAAATGGGCGTGGCGCAGGAAGATGTGCTGCTGGTTTATCACGGTACTTTTTCCTACCCACCCAATCGTCAGGCCATCCGGGTTTTTGCCGAGGAACTATTACCTCGCCTGGAAGCTTTGGGTTTGCGCGCCCACGTATTGGCCGTGGGCAAAGATGCACCGGCCAGCAGCCCGCATCCACGCATCCACTTCAGCGGAAGCGTGGCCGATGTGGCCCCCTGGCTGAAAGCCGCAGACCTGGCGGTCATTCCTTTACTGGAAGGCGGCGGTACGCGCATGAAAATCGTCGATTGCTTTGCGGCGCGGCTGGCTGTTATCAGCACCAGCAAGGGCATTGAAGGCATACCCATAACACCCGGCAAACAGGCATTGGTGATTGATGACTGGCAGGAAATGGCCCGGGCAATTGTGGATTTGCAGGCTAATGACAATGAGCGCGAAGCCTTGGCGGAAGCCGCCTATGACATGGCAGCAACTTTGGACTGGAGTGAAATTGCCCGGCGTTACCGGGCACTGTATTCAAGCCTGGCTTGAGGCTCTGGTGCAGATTTTAGTTCGGGTTTTTAGCCTGGTTCTTGATCTGGTCTTTGGTTTTGTCAGCCACATTGTCGCGCAGATAAACCGCCTGCGCCAAAGCCGCAGGCAGGGGCTGATGTTGCTTTAACCAGGCTTGGGCCAATATCAGTAAAGCCTCAGCAGTGGGCAGTAATCCTTCATGTACCGCATGGGCCTGTGACGCTAATGCATCCAGCTCTGCAAAGCGGCCAAAAGCCGAGCCTGCCATAAGGGTATTGGCCGGATCATCGCATACCAGCAGTTGCGGTGCCGAAACCCGCTCTGTTGAATCCGCCTGCAACTCACCCGCATCGTTACGTTTGAAGCTGCCATGAAAAACTTCGCCCATGCGCGCATCCATGACCACCAGTATGGTTTGACCGGGCAGGCTGGTCACTTGCTCGGCTACGGCGGCCAATGAAGACAGGGGAATCACCGGCAGTTCCGCTCCCCAGGCCAGGCCTTGCACCGCACCTATGCCGATGCGCAGGCTGGTAAAACTGCCAGGACCACGGCCATAAACAATGGCGTCCAATTGCGACAGGCTGGCTTCGGCGTTGTCATTTGCCTGGGCCAGCAACTCGCGCACCCATGGCAGCAACAATTCCGCGTGTTGCAGCTGTGCCAGCTGGTGACGGCTGTAAACCGCACCATCCCATTGCAGCGCAAGCGAACAGGCTTCGCTGGATGTCTCAAGCGCCAGTAAGCGTTTCACGCAAAAACCTCTCTACTTCTTCCTGACTGTCAGCCTCGCGCATGGGCGGCAAACTGGAACGGAACACGGCACCGTATGATCGCGTGCTCAGGCGCGTATCACAAATCACCAGCACGCCTTTGTCGTTCACATCGCGTATCAGCCGTCCTGCGCCCTGTTTGAGGGCAATCACTGCCGCTGGTAAATACAGCTGCATAAAGGGGTTACCACCGCTGCGGCGCAATTGTTCGCTGCGCGCTTCCATCACCGGATCGTCCGGTGCAGCAAAGGGCAGCTTGTCTATCATCACCAAAGACAGTGCCTCGCCGATCACATCCACTCCTTCCCAGAAACTGGCCGAGCCCAGCAGCACGCCGTTTCCAGAATCCCGGAATTCCTCCAGCAGCAGACTACGTGGCTGCGTGCCCTGGACAAACAAGGGAAAGTCCACCCGATCTTCCAGCAAAGCGGCTGCTTCGCGCAGCGCCCGGTGCGAAGTGAACAACAGAAATGCCCGACCCTGGCTGGCTTCAAGCAAGGGCACGGCAATATCCAGCAGCCGCGATACAAACTGCTGGTCGCGCGGCTCCGGTAAGCCGGTTGGCAGCCACATCAGGGCGTGATTGGGATAATCGAAAGGCGAATCCAGCAGCAAGGTCTCGGCCTCCTGCAGACCCAGCTGCCTGGTGAAATGACTGAAATCTCCGCCCACCGCCAGGGTAGCTGAGGTAAACAACCAGGAGGCGTCGCTGTTGGCCCGGTATGCACCAAATTCACTGGCCACATCCAGAGGCGTGATGTGCAGGGCAAAGCCCCGACCACGACGCTCAAACCAGCGCACTTCGGCTTTACTGGCTTCACCATCAAAGCGATCCAGACAAGCCAGGGTCTGTTGCAGGCGCTCGATGTTGTTATCCATACCACGCGAACTGCCTTCCAAAGCCGTGCTGGCGCTTGCCAGCTCAGCTACGGCGATATCCAGTCCTTGCAAACCCATGCGTATGGACTCATCGCGCAACAACTCCTGCCAGGTGCCACGCTCCTCGGGCTTGACCGCCATGGCCAGCGACAACTCCTTCAATTTCTGTTGGCATTCAGCTATCGGGTCTTTGATCACCCCCAGGGCGCCCGTCAGTTCACCGCACTCAGCCAGCATATCGCGACACAAATCTTCCAGCGCCCGGCTGGACAATGACTGGCTGAAAAAACGCGTGGCGGTTTCCGGCGCCAAGTGTGCTTCATCGATGATAAAAGCCGAAGCACCCGGCAATACTTCACCAAAACCGCTTTGCTTGATGGCCATATCGGCAAATAAAAGATGATGATTGACCACCACCACGTCGGCATCCTGCGCTTTGCGACGCGCATGGGCGACAAAACAATCTTCAAAACGCGGGCATTCCGCGCCCAGGCAATTGTCGGGTGTCGAGGTGACCAGCGGCAGCAAGCCGCTGGCTTCTGATATGACCGGAGTGATGGACAAGTCGCCGTCTTTGGTTCGATCGGACCAGGCCCTGACCGCAGCCAATTCAGTGACCGCTTCGCGACTGGGCAAGCGACCGTCATTGATGGCCAGGTCCATACGATGCAGGCAAAGATAATTGGCCCGGCCTTTCAGCAAGGCGGTCTTTACCTTCAGACCCAGCGCTTTGACCACCAGCGGCAGGTCACGGAAATACAGCTGGTCCTGCAGGGTTTTGGTACCGGTTGAAACTATGCAACGCTGGCCACTGTTTATGGCCGGCACCAGATAGGCCAGGGTTTTGCCAATACCGGTACCCGCTTCCACTACCAGGCTGGAAGCCTCGAACAGCATGCCTTCCACCGCCATGGCCATATGGATTTGTTCCTGGCGGGGAGCAAAACCGGGCAACAGCTCGGCAAATGGCCCAGCCAGCCCCAGCAATTGGGCACTGCGGCTGTCATTGGCTGACTCAGCATGGCTGTCAGCTGGCAAGGATTCGGAATTCAAAGGCGACTGCTCAATAATTCTGCGGTCGCTGATTATTGCAGTCGTTGGCACGTGCCTCAGCCATGTTGGCGCTGCGATTATCGCCCATGGCCTCCTGCGCCACGCTCATGGTGCGCCAGTTGCGATTACACAACTCACCCACCCGTGGACCGGAATCATAGGAACGGGAGGCAAAATTCAGTGCCTGCTGGTAATCCTTTTTCTGCAACTGGATTTCGGCCATGCGCTGCAACAACTCAGGGTCGCGTGCCTGTATGCGCAATGCGCGTTCGATGGCAACGGCAGCCGCATCAAAATCACCCACGTTTTCAGACTGCTCCGCCTGTTTCAGCAATTCCTTGACGGCAGGATTCTGCAAGGGGTATACCTGTGTGCCGCCGCGTTGCTGTTGGGCCGGATCACGCACTTTTTCCTGCACGGTGCGGTCGTCAACTGGAGACTGTGTAGCTCCAGGTGGTGTTTGTGCGGGTGGCGGTGTTCTGCCGGCACAAGCTGCCAGCATCAACAAACTCAGTAGTGCTGCTGTCTTCAGCAAACCTGGCGTTACTTTCTGTCTATTCCAATTCAATTTTTTCTGCCTATCAATTTTTTCCAAAAGGATTCATCGTCTTTTTCGTTCAGGGCGGCCATGCAGGCACTGACGCGTTCTGGTTCCGAGCCGCTGACAAAAGGTACCTGCACTGCACCCGGGCAATTTTCATCAGTCATGGCCGACTCCACCCGGTCCACCCACAACCAGTAGGCACCATCCGGCATACGCAAGTCCACCGGTTCCAGTGGCAGTTCGCGGAACAACCTCGCCCACACCCGCATGGCGGCATTGCTACCGGTGACGCGCGCCGGCTGATTGTCATCGCGACCTACCCAGGCCACAGCCACGCGGTCGCGAGTATAGCCGACGAACCAGCTGTCCCGTTTGTCATTGGTGGTGCCAGTCTTGCCGGCGATGGTGACTTCACTGCCGAGCAAGCCAGGTAATGCCTTGGCAGTACCCCGTTCGACGACCTGGGTCAGCGCATAGTTCAGAACCGCTATGGCTTCACGGTTGGGTTGTGGCATCAGGCGCAAAGGATAACGCACCAATTCGCCGCCCTGCTGGGTTTGTACGGCTGTCACGGCACGCAGTGGCACGCTGTAACCCCCTGCTGCCAGCGACTGGTAAATCTGCGTTACTTCCAGCGGCGTGAGTTCTACCGCACCGAGAAAAGCCGACGGTACCGGCGTCACATTGGCTGCTACGCCCAGCTGCTCGAGTTTCAACAGCAGTTGCTGGACACCCAGCTGCAAGCCCAGCTGCACCGTGGCCTGGTTATAGGAATTGGCCAGCGCGTCCAGCAGGCTGATGGTGCCATGTGAAATCTGGTCGTAATTTTGCGGACTCCAGTTCGTGCCATCGGCCTGGCGCAGCACCACCGGCTCATCCTCGATCAGGCTGAGCAGGTTAAAGTTGGCAGGATGCTCCAGCGCCAGCAGGTAAACCAGCGGCTTGATCACCGAGCCAATCTGGCGCCGTGCCCGCAAAGCACGGTTGAAGCCTTCACGGCCTGGGTAGCGATCACCCACCAGCGCGCGGATCTCGCCACTGGATACATCGGCCAGCACCATAGCGCCCTGCAACTCCGGCGGCAAGCCCGCTTCCTGCAGCTGTTTCAAACCATCGGTGACCGCCCGCTGGGCTTTTTCCTGCTCCGAAGGCGACAGGGTGGTAAAAATACGCAAACCTTCGGTTTTCAGATCCTCCTCGCGATAGACCTGTGACAAATGATCGCGTACCAGTTCGATAAAGGCGTTATAACGCGCGTGCCCCGATTGCGGCTCGTCGGTCACATCCAGTGGCAGCTGGGACGCTTGCTGCGCTTCGGCTTCAGTCAGAAGGCCGGTTTCGGCAAACATGTACAGCACCAGGTTGCGGCGCTGCAGGGCCCGTTCCGGATTGCGCCTGGGGTTGTACAGTGATGCACCACGCACCATGCCTACCAGCAGGGCAATGTGGTGTGCTTCCAGGCGCTCCAGCGGTTGGCCAAAATAAAAGGTGCTGGCCCTCCCAAAGCCATGTATGGACAGGGAGCCCTGTTGGCCCAGGTAGACTTCATTCAGATAGGCCTCAAGAATCTGCGCCTTGTCGTAATGCCATTCCAGCGACACCGCCATGATGGCTTCGTTGACCTTGCGCACCAGTGTGCGGTCATCCGTCAGAAAGAAATTCTTGACCAATTGCTGGGTCAACGTGCTGCCACCCTGTACCGCTTTGCCGGCTCGCAGATTGGCGAATGCAGCACGTGCAATACCCCGAAAATCCAGTCCGGGATGATTTTTGTAATTGCGATCTTCCACCGCCTGCAGGCCCATCACCAGCATGGGCGGCGCATCTTCCAGTCGCACCAGGCTGCGGTCTTCTTTGTGCAGGGGATAGATAGAAGCGATCTCGGCCGGCTCCATGCGCAGCAGATCAATGCTGGCGCCATTGGCATCAGTGAGTTGTCCCAACTCACCGGCATTCAGGCTGAGCTTGAATCGCCGCGCTGCTTCCTGGCCCTCAGCAAAGCGGAAAGCGCGCCGGTGAATTTCAAACTGCCGACCGGTAACGCGGTAGTTGCCCGGTTTGGACAACTGTTCCGATTTTCGATAGCCAGCGGCTTTGAGTTCGGTTTCAAGGTCCACCGGCGACAGACGCAAGCCGGGATACAACTCCAGCGAACGGGCGTATACGCGGCT
>JBBKVS010000357.1:0-9598 GCA_037968555.1 Lysobacterales bacterium
CGGGTGCCCTCGCAGTAATGGGGCTGCGGCGGTCGGCTATACTCACGTCCATGATTCGGTCTAGCCTCGCGGGCACATCCCTGTGCCCGCGCCCGCCGGTCCCCATCACTACTCGGCGGCTACCAGGGGCTACGATACCTAAACCAGCCGATGGCCCGACCAACTTGAACTACCGGAAGCCTATTGGCTGAAGGGATTCTGACCGCCAGTCTCCATTACTACTCGGCGGCTTCCAAGACTTCAGTTCCGTAAACCAGTAAATGGTCGGATGCGCTTGAACAATTGGTAGCCCGCTGGCTGAAGGGAATCCGGTCCCGTAAACGCAGCCGAGTGACGACCGAGTGCAGGCGAAATGAGCGACAGGGATGTCGCGAAAGGCCCGCCCGAGCAGGAGCGTTTCGGGCCGGTCGCCGGAACGACCGAGGAACGAGGGAAGCCGAAGGCCAAGGCCCGGGATCGGATTCCCTTCAGCCAACGGGCTACTTTTTATCTTCGAAATGAACCGCCCAATACGGGTATACGGTCCGGTAACCCAGTCGTTGGCCTTGGGGATGGCTAAGCAGTGAGCGGAAAAGCTCTTAGCGCTTACTGCGAGCCAGCTTTACAGCCCATGCAATCATGGGAATCATCAAGACAAAACCCAGCACCATCAGAAAAGGCCAGATGGTGATCAGGACAGGCAAACCCAGGTCCACATCAAGTGCGCCGAGGATGCCCAGAATCGCCAGGATAGAACCCACTCCATCCAGCACCAGCAGAAAAACCGGAACCTTGAAGTCGCTCATGGTGTAGTCACAGTGGCTGCATCATCATCTTTGTATATGGCCACCTGGATCTCACCCGAGGTATCCACGCTGGCACGGTACATACCCTCGGTGTTGAAGACCAGTGCGATATTTCCTTTTTGATCTATTGAAATAATTCCGCCGGTGCCACCCATCTTCACCAGTTCGTCCATGACCACCGCATCGGCCGCCTGCTGCAAGCTGATGCCCTGGAATTGCATACGGGCGCAGATGTCGCGCGCCACTGTGGCGCGAATGAAATACTCGCCATGGCCTGTGGCGCTGACTGCGCAGGAGCGGTTGTCAGCATAAGTACCAGCACCAATGATGGGTGAATCACCCACACGGCCGAAGCGTTTGTTGGTCATGCCGCCAGTGGAAGTGGCAGCCGCCAGGTTGCCGTTGGCATCCAGGGCAACGGCGCCTACCGTGGACATCCAGCGGTCCGGATATTGCCTGTCCACGCTGGCTGATTTGTCTTCACCCGCCTGCTTGGCCTTCTGCAGTTGATCCCAACGATGCTGAGTAAAAAAATAGTCATCGTCAGCAAACTCCAGACCCTGTTCACGGGCGAAACTGACCGCACCTTCACCCATAAGCATCACGTGCGGAGAATCCGTCATCACCTTGCGCGCCAGCAGGATCGGATTGCGGATGTTATGCACACCTGCAACAGCCCCAGCCTGTAAATTGGAACCGTCCATGATGGAGGCATCCATTTCATTCTTGCCATCGGCATTGAACACCGCACCACGACCGGCATTGAAATGCGGAGAATTTTCCAACCGGATAACGGCTGCTTCGACTGCGTCCAAACTGCTACCACCCTGGAGCAACACCTGATGGCCGGCTTGCACCGCTTCCAACAACACGCCGCGTATCTGCGCTTCGAGCTGGGGGTTCATATCCTTTTTGTTCATGGTGCCCGCGCCGGCATGAATGGCGATGGCAACTGGCGCTTGTGTTTCTGCCTGGGCATTCATGACAGGCGATAAAACCAGGGTGGAGAACAACAGGGCGAGAGCAAATTTCTTGGGCATGGAAAACTCCGGTTCATGGGCTTTATAGTGTGTGGCGAAACTGCGGCTTGTGGCTATTTTCAAAGCCCATGGTCGCCCCGGCAGAAATATGGGTCAAGCCCGGCGCAGCCAGCTTTTCGAAACGGTGAGTAATAAGCTAAGCTTGGTAACGATAAGGCAATACATATTCAACACCGAGTCCACACAGGAATAATGCCATGAGTCTGCAAATCACTGCCTTGTATGCCGCTCTGCTGGGCCTGCTGTTTGTCTTTTTGTCAGCACAAGTCTCGAAACATCGCCTGCGCGGCCATGTTTCCATGGGTGATGGCAATAACGCGGCACTGGGGCAGGCTATCCGTGCCCACGGCAATTTCGCTGAATACGTGCCTTTTGCCTTGATACTGACAGGCCTGACTGAAGTTCAGGGCGCCGCGGCAGGTCTGGTGCATGGACTGGGCGGAGCCTTGTTGCTGGGCCGCCTTATGCACGCCTGGGGCATGAGCCAGCCGAATGCGGTGCACAACTTGAGAAAACTTGGCATTGTACTGACTTGGCTGGTCATCATCGTGGCATCAGTTTGCCTGTTGTTTGCGATTCTGGCCTGATTCCAGTCAGCTTTTAGCCCGAACGCTTTTCCAACCAGTACAGCGCGCTGTAGATCTTGGGATCAATCGGTGCGCCGCCGGCTATTCTGGCCTGCAACCAGTCAGCGACATCGGGCAGGGCGATTTCGTGCACGATGATGTCTTCGCTGGCATCACCGCCGCCCGAGCCAACACGTTGCAGGTTTTTCGCCAGCACAAAACTGATCATTTCATCGCTCATGCCGGCCGAGCTGGGGCAGGTGAGCATCAGCTCCAACTGGTCGCTGTGGTAGCCGGTTTCTTCCAGCAATTCGCGCTGCGCCGCCGTCAACAGGCTTTCATCGGGATCATCCAGATCCCCCACCAGACCGGCGGGCAATTCAATTGTAGATGCTTGCAAAGGCGGGCGAAATTGTTCAACCAATAGCAGCTGACCAGCCGCGTTGACAGCAATCATGACCACCACAGCACGGGCATTCTGGCGGCTGACAAACTCCCAGCCATCGACTTCATAAAGGCCCAGGTAGCGGCCAGCGTGCAATGTGGTTCGGTTCTTCATGCGTAAAGCCTCTGTTAGAATGGCCCGATTATAAGGCGCAGTGTATCGCCCAGGCCTTCACTGTAGCCATTTCGCAGCCATTCAGGCCCAAAATGACCGTTGCAGGGAACCAAGCAGCCTTCGTTGGCTCCAACTTCACTGCTTGAAGCGCCCCTATGCCAAACCAGGATTACTCTATGCACATTCGCCCATTTGCCCTGATCGCCCTTGTGACACTGCTATCAGGACTGTTGATCACTTCCGTTAGCTGGGCCCAGGAACGGACTCCTACGCCAAAGATTCCAACTCCCCTGGCTCCCGCAGGCCAAAAACCCGCCGCTGCACCACCTCCACAGCTGACGCCCGCAGAAATCGAAGAACAGCAAAAGCTGGCGATAGAGTCCTACGAGGCAGGTGAGCATCTTAAATTCGTCCAGTCCACCATGCGTTTGCGCAATGCTCGACCTTATGAACCACAGTACATGATTGGAATGGTGATCGGCGGTGCCTTGGTGGGCAGACCCAAAACAGCCTACAGCTACATGCACAAAATGCAGCAGCAAGGCCTGGCCTATGATTTCAACCAGACAGCCGATACGGAAAGTATCCGCGGTACAGAAGTATACGATTACCTGAACGCCTTGCTGGTCAAGGCTGGTGAGCCTTCAGGAATTGGCAAAGTAGCTTTTGACTTGCCCAAGTCAAAAGCTTATCCGGAAGCAATGGCGTGGGATGCCAGTGCTGGGCGTTTCCTCGTCGGTACGCTGAATGATGGCAGCATTCTGGCCGTGAGTCCGGACGGCAAAGTCAGCGAATTACTCAAATCAACCCCGGAAAACGGTTTGCGCGCTATTTATGGCCTGGCTGTAGATGCTGAACGCAAACGCCTTTGGGTCAGCACCACGGCCGCCCCGGCTTTTGACAAACTGGTTAAAAGTGAATTGGGTAAAACAGCCCTGCTTGAATTTGATCTGGACAGCCTGGCGCTGCTCAATCGATTTGAACCTCCGGCCGACAATTACCCGCATTTTCTGGGTTCGCTGGAAGTGACACCACAGGGCGATGTGTTCGTGCTGGACCGGGCACTGCCAATGGTGTTTGTCAAACCCGACGCGGGTAACAGCCTGTCCGTGTTCATGGGTAACGACCAGCTTACCGGTCTGCGTGACCTGGCCTTGTCCGAAGATGGCAAGATGTTGTACCTGGCCGATGCGGCACTGGGCGTACTTGTTGTTAATCTGGACAAGAATGCAGCTACCATGCTGGCGGGTCCGGAGACACTGAATCTCGGCGGTATTTCCGGCATTGACTATGCCAGGGGCAGCTTATACCTGTTGCAGAACGGTATTGCACCACAACGACTGCTGCGACTGGATCTGGATGCTACCGGCAATAATGTAATCAATATCATTCCATTGGCCAGCAGCCTGGAGCAATACCAGCTGCCCTCATTCAATCGCGTTCAGGGTGATGATGTGTACTACTTTGCCGGCAGCAATTTGCAGGGCGTAAAGGCAGACAAGTTTACTCCGCTGATCATGCGCACACCGGTAGAACCGCTGGAAGGCGCGATGACACCGGAACAACGATTGATTGAAGAGCTGAATCTGAAGGGCAAGAAACCACAGTAAACCCCCGGTCGAAGCCGGCCTTGGTTTCAGGCGCGCAGGCAGCGTTGCCGCAGCATGCCACTGAACTGCATTTCATCGAACAGGCGATTGAGGCGTGCCGTATCCACTGCGCCGCGTGCAATATCGGGTGTGGCCAGTGCCGAGGCCACATCTCGGCAAATCAGGGTTAACTGGCGCGCCAATTCCGCGGCCGGGCGGTTATCAACCAGTTTCTGATGGATGGACTTGGCGCCGCGCAAGCTGAGAAAAGGCACTTCATGCACGCGTTCATAGAGGCTGTCCATATCGCCAAAATGAGCCAGCAGGGCTGCTGCTGATTTGGGTCCAATGCCAGGCACACCCGGGATGTTATCCACTGCATCACCGGTCAGGGCCAGGTAGTCCGCCATCTGTTCCGGCATTACACCGAATTTCTTCAACAGTTGCTCAGCGCCCAGTTTCTGGTTGCGTGAAAAATCCCACCAGCAATCATCCTGGCCTATCAGTTGCGCCAGGTCTTTGTCGCTGGTGACCACACAGACCGGATGGCCGCGGTCGCGCCAATAGTCTGCCAGGGTGCCGATCAGGTCGTCAGCTTCGTAACGCGGGTCGGAATAACAGGATAGTCCCATGGACTGTGCCACATCCCGCGCCCATTGGAACTGGCGCTTGAGATCTTCCGGTGCCGGATCGCGATTGGCCTTGTAGGCGGGGTAGATTTCATTGCGGTAGCTGCTGCTCAGGGATTCATCAAAAGCGATGGCCATGTGCTGTGCTGAAGTCTGTTCCAGCAGGCTGCAGAGAAAGCCGGAAAAACCATAGACCGCATTGGTGGGCTCACCCTGGGTGTTGGTGAATTCATCCGGCATGGAAAACCAGGCGCGGAAAATATAGACGCTGGCATCAACCAGGTAAACTTGCGGAAGACTCATGGAGCGGGATTATGTCAGATCAGGAAATTAATTTCTGACCGTGCTCGACTCGTTGGCGCAGTACGCTGTTGCGTGGAAAGTGCGCGACCAGAAATTCCATCTGGTCAGCCAGGATGCGCTTGCCCTGCAAATAAATATACTCGGCATGCGTAGGCGTAAAAGGAATGGCCAGTAATTGCATATCAGCCTGTTCCGGTGTGCGGCCCGCCTTGTGATTGTTGCAGCGCTTGCAGGCAGTGACCACATTGCTCCAGCGGTCCCTGCCGCCCTGGCTCAAAGGCTTGACGTGGTCGCGGGACAACAGGAAGTTGGGAAACTGCTCGCCGCAATACAGACACAGCGATTGATCGCGCCGAAACAGGGCCTTGTTGCTCAGCGGTGGCGTGTAATTTGCGGCAAACAGCTTGGCATGCGGGTGATGGCCCAGGCTGGCGATGATGGCATTGACTTCAATAATGCTCTGCTGGCCGGAGATGGCATTGATACCGCCATGAATGCTGTACAGCATCCGCCCCAGTGAGTAGCTCACCTGGTCCAGCGATATCAGGCGCACCGCTTCCTGGTAGCCTATCCATTCCAGCGGCATGCCGGATACGTCCGTGCGTAAAACCTGTTGCTGAAGGTCAGTCATGGTTTCATTCTGCAAGTAGTGGCCCTAACAAACAAGACACAAGATGTTGTGTTCTAATTTAACGCTTGTCGGTATATATCCGGTTTTTTGTAAAATAGCAAGGATTCTACCGTCACTAAAGCGGTGTACAAACAGGCTGACAAGGGGGTCTGGCTTGATTCAGTCAGTGCCTGCCTCTATTTAATTCCTTGCCAGAACCTTGTAGCGGATCACCGGTCATACAGCCAAGCTAGGCCCCGATACGGACTAAGAAAATCCATGATGAAAATTTCTGCCTCACTGTGTGTGCTGCTGTTTTTGCTGGCAGCTCCAGTTACTCAGGCCAGTTTGCCTGCAGCTATGGACGGCGAGCCACTGCCTTCACTGGCGCCAGTGCTGGAGCGGGTAACGCCTTCGGTAGTCAATATCTACACCAAGACCCGCGTGCGCATTAACAACCCATTGATCAATGATCCCTTCTTCCGGCGCTTTTTCAATATTCCTGATCAACCCCAGGAGCGCGTATCGCAGAGCCTGGGTTCGGGGGTTATCGTCGACTCCAAACAGGGTTATGTTCTGACCAATAATCACGTGATTTCCGGGGCAGATGAAATATCGGTAACGCTGTCAGATGGGCGCAGTTTCGAGGCTGAAGTGATCGGTACGGATCCGGATACCGACCTGGCCATGGTCAAAATTCCTGCCGAAAAACTGCAAGCCTTGCCCATGGCGGATTCCAGCACTTTGCGGGTGGGTGATTTTGTGGTGGCTGTGGGCAATCCCTTTGGCTTGGGTCAAACGGTGACTTCAGGCATCGTCAGTGCACTGGGTCGCGCGGGTTTCCGCGGCCTGGAGTTCCAGAATTTCATCCAGACTGATGCGTCCATCAACCCCGGAAATTCCGGCGGGGCCCTGGTCAATTTGCGTGGCGAGTTGGTGGGTATCAACAGTGCGATATTCACGCCCAGCGGCGGCAATATCGGTATCGGCTTCGCCATTCCCACCGCTATGGCGTCCTACGTGATGGCACAACTGGCCGAGTTCGGTGAGGTGCGTCGCGGCACGCTGGGCGTATACGTGCAGGACCTGACGCCGGAATTGGCCGGCGCGCTGGGTATAGAAAATACCAAGGGAGCGCTGGTCGCAGAAGTGATCAAGGGCGCGGCGGCCGACAAAGCAGGTGTGGAGGCCGGCGATGTAATTACCCAGGTGGCCACTTATCCCGTTCACAACATGCAGGATTTCTACATCGTTGAGGGCCAGTTGCCCTTGGGTGAAAAAAAGTCGTTGAGTTATTTGCGCGATGGCAAATCGCGTTCTACCAAACTGAGCGCAACTGCTTTACCGGTGCTGCAGGGGGAAGAGCTGGACAATCGTCTGAGCAGTGCCGTATTTGAAGAATTGCCAGCCAAGATGCGGGCCGAGCAGATTCGCGGTGTGATCCTGACGGAACTGGACCGGCAAAGCCGCCTCGCGCGATCTGGTCTGCGCCCTGGGGATATCATTACCGGCGTTAACCGGCAGCCCATTCAGGGTTTGAGTGAATTCGAAGAGCTGGTGCAAGCATCTCGCGGGCCGCTGTTGTTCCAGTTGCGTCGCAATGGTGGGGATTACGTGGCCCGAATAGATTGAAGCTGCTTAATATCTTTCAGTCTGGGTCAGTATCATCTTGTCAGGCCATGTCTGCTCAAATAAATACACCGCAAGTCCGGTTTGGCCAGGATCTGTGCTGATGTCTTGGTCACAGTGATGGGTTTAGACTTAAACTATGGCGGTGTGAAAAACTACTCAAACACCTAATTCGTGCCTCAGGAGCGTTCATGAGCTACAAGATCATCAAGGGCAAAAACACAGACCAATCCGCCATACCACTCAAGCCCTTGAACAGGGCGACCCTTAAGGCCTGGTTAGCCAAGGCGAGCAAGTCACAGGCTCAGTGGATAGCCGCAACTGGCTTCAAAGCGAATCCGGGCCAGGCTGTGCTACTGCCAACGCCACAGGGCCAATTGAAGGAAGTGTTGTTTGGCAGCCAGGGCGATGGATACCTCTATCAGTTGGCGTCCATATACAGCAGCCTGCCAGCAGGGCATTACCGCCTGGAGAGTGACTGGAATGAACAGCAACAGCAGCAAGCCATGCTGGGTTGGGGGCTGGCTGCTTATCGCTTTGAGCGCTATCGCAAGAACCATAAACCCCGCCCTAAATTGAGTCTGCCGGCGGAACTGGCTGCAGAAGTACAGGCCATGGTGGCCGCGCAATGCCTGGTTCGGGACCTGGTGAATACGCCCACGGAAGACATGGGCCCCGCTGAACTGGCTGCCGCCGTTGAAACAGAGGCAGCACTTTTTGGTGCCACGACACGGATTGTCAGCGGTGATGAGCTGCTGGCGCAGAATTTTCCTGCCATACATGCGGTGGGTCGAGCATCCCACCGGCCACCCTTATTGGTGGAGCTGGATTGGGGTGATGCTGAGCAGCCTTTGCTGGCCCTGGTCGGTAAGGGTGTATGTTTTGATACCGGTGGCCTGGATTTAAAAAATGCTTCTGGTATGGCCTTGATGAAAAAAGATATGGGCGGTGCTGCACATGCGTTGGCCCTGGCACGATTGGTCATGCAGGCGAAATTGCCGGTACGCCTGAAATTACTGATACCTGCAGTCGAAAACGCCGTGGCTGGCAATGCCTATCGCCCGGGCGACGTGATTCCCACCCGCAAAGGATTACACGTTGAAATCGGCAATACCGATGCCGAAGGGCGAGTAGTTCTGTCGGATGCCCTGGCTTATGCCAGTGAATCCAAACCTGATTTGATCGTGGATTTCGCCACGCTGACCGGCGCAGCCCGGGTTGCATTGGGTGCCGACTTGCCCGCCCTGTTCAGCAACAACATTGATCTGGCACGGGCGATCCAGGACGTGGGTGATGGCTGTGAAGATCCGCTTTGGGCCATGCCTTTGTACCGGCCTTATCGCGATCAGATCACCAGCCCCATTGCCGATATCAACAACAGCTCTAAAAGCCCCTACGGTGGTTGTATTACAGCAGCGCTATTTCTTGAATACTTCGTTTCACAAAAAACCGATTGGGTACATCTGGATACATTTGCCTGGAACCAGTCGTCACGTCCGGGCCGACCTGAAGGCGGCGAAGCGCTGGGCTTGCGCGCCATGTTCCGCTATCTGCAAAGGCGCTATGCCTGAGCGCGCTGCCTAAAGCAATACGAAACCCGCCAGCGCGGCTGCGCTGGTGACGGTGACCAGCAAAAACATGTAGGACACGCCCAACAGCGAAAACTTAATCAAGGTTAAAGCCCAGCCTTGCCGGTAGACTTTCTTCAGTGAGATGAGCAGGTACAGTGGTATCCAGATCATCATGATGGTATCCAGCCATATGGCCGAATCCGTCCATAGCCCTTTTGTCCCGGGTTCCACCCAGCTTGTGATGGCATCTGTCAATATCATTATGATGAATACCACGAACAGGAAAGCGTGGTTATGCAGCGCGTGGATCAGATGTT
>JBBKVS010000358.1:0-19768 GCA_037968555.1 Lysobacterales bacterium
ATGCAGATATCGGCCTGGTGCGCGCCCTGCAATACGGGAAAGTCTTCGTAAGAGTTGGCTGTTGCCGCGTAATAAGAGGCAACGTGCTGTTGGTTTTTATATTCGTTCTTCATCTGCTCAGGTTACCATTTCCTTAGCCAGTGAAAACAGTCAGAGAAATATGAAAATCAAACCCGATGATTTGCAAAAGCCTGCGGTTATCGCCTTACTGCAGGATCACCTGGACGAGATGTACCGGATCACGCCAGCGGGGAGTGTGCACGCGCTGGATCTGGCCAAGTTGCGTGCTCCGGACATCACATTCTGGTGCGCCTGGCAGGATGATGAATTGTTGGGTTGTGCCGCCCTCAAGGAGTTGGATAGCCATACCGGGGAGATCAAATCCATGCGTACAGCTCCACTACACCGCGGCAAAGGTGTGGCAGCTGAGCTGCTGCAACACATCATCGCCGTGGCGAAGCAGCGCCAATATGTGTACCTGAAGCTGGAAACCGGATCCTTTGCTGAGTTTGCTCCAGCCCGCAGTCTTTACCTTCGCCATGGATTCAAATCCTGTGAAGCATTTGCCAACTATCAGCCGGATCCCAACAGTGTATTTATGGCTAAAGACTTGCGGCTTGATCAAGCCGACTAAAGTCTGGGTGGAAAATGATATTCTGGCCCTTGTGCCGAAATGATGAATAGCCCTTGAACCGCTTCAGAACCGCCATTGCCACGCAACCTTTTGTTGTAACTGCTGATCTTGCACTGGATCGTGCGACTACAGCTGGGCAGTTGCGCCAGCAGGTCAATCTGCTCAAGCCGCGCGTTGCAGCCATGCAGATTCCCGATGCGCATGATGGCCGTTTGCAAATGTCCGCCAGCGCAGCCGCAACGGTATTGCTGGCGGAAGGCATGGACCCACTGGTTCATTTGACGGGCCGCGATCGCAACCGCATTGCGCTGGAGAATGACCTGCTGGGCCTGGCCGTGTTGGGTGTGGACAGTATTTTGCTGACTCGTGGTGAAGAATTGCCTTCCACTTACAAGCCGACGACGCGGCAGGTTCTGGAAGTCAGTGGTGAAGCGCTGGTCAGCATGGCCAGGTTGATGGGTGAGGATGAGTCCATTCCGGCTGCGGCTGAGTTTTTCATCGGCACTGCAGCTACGGTGTTTGTACCCAAGAAAGCCTGGAAGCCGACATCGCTGTTGGCGCGGCTGGATGCCGGCTCAAATTTTATCCAGACCCAGATCTGTTTCAATATGAAATCGATGCGGCGTTATATGCAGCATCTGGTGGACGCAAATGTGCCCAGACGTTGTGCGGTCATGGCCAGCCTGGCAGTACTGCCCAGTGCAGCAGCCGCCCGGGAATTGAAGTTTTCACTGCAAGGTGCAGTGATGTCAGAAAAACTGGTGCAACGCATCAGCCAGGCGGCTGATCCGGAACTTGAAGGTGTCACCCTTTGTGCGGAGAAAATTCAGCAGCTACGTGAAATACCCGGCATTTCGGGTGTAAATTTGATGTCGGCTGGTGATCCGGCCCTGATCATTGCGGCATTGGATGCGGCGGGCATGGCGAACAACTCATGAGCAAACTTATTTCATCACTAACCAAACCACTGCATGAGCCACAGGGGCTGCTCTATCACGGTGGTGCTTTGTTGTACGCACTGTTGGCTTATGGTCTGGGTTTCGCGGGTCTGTTTTCCGCAAATTGGTGGGTAAATGGCCTGGCTATTTTAGTGTTGGCGCATGGCATGATTATCGCTGCTTACCTGATCCACGAGTGTGGCCATAACACCCTGTTCAAACGCAATGAGCACAATGCCCGTCTGGGTCATTTGCTCAATTGGGTTACGGGCACTTGTTACGGCACTTTTGAGGATATCCGCTACAAGCATTTTCGCCATCATATGGATAACGATGATGCGGTGTGGTGGGAGTATGAAAAATTTTTTAAAAAGCATCCGGCGATCTTGCGACTGACCGAATTGCTGGAATGGTTCTATATCCCGGCGCATGAACTGATCATGCATTTCATTACGGTGTTTACCTCATTCATCATTCCGCTGCGGCGGGAGCAACGATTGCGCAATGTGCTGGTGATACTGGTTCGCGGCAGCGTGTTTGTTGCCCTCTGCTGGTTTTATCCCAAGGTTGCCATCGGTTACGCACTGGCTTACCTGATACTCATCCATGTACTGCGCCTGATGGACAGCACCCATCATGATTACGGCCCCAACCCCAGCCTGTTTGAAGACAAGCCACCTTCACGCTTTGGTGGCCGTGCTACCGAACAGGAGCATACTTTCAGCTGCCCCTTGTCCCTGCGCTTTATTCCGCTGAACTGGCTGGTGCTGAATTTTGGCTTCCACAATGCCCATCACGCCCGCCCCACCGTGGCCTGGTATCGATTACCCGAGTTTGATACCAAGACCTTTGGCCGCGATGAACAACGCTTTATCCCCTTCAGCGCACAACTGAAAATGTACCATCGTTATCGCGTCTACCGCGTGATGCACGAGGGTGGCCCACTGCAGGACGAGCAGGGCGCCATGGGTGCCGATTACCTGCGCGCCTGCCAGCAGGCCCGTAACTACGGCGGTAACGCCGTATCGTTTCTGACATCGTTCTGATGCAGATTAAAGGCCAAGGTTGATATGCAGAAACTGGAAGTCTTTCAATCCCTGTGGGCCATGGACCGGCGCATACCCGGTCAGCCTGAGCCGTCAGTTCAAGAGCATTTTCAGCGCATTGCAGCAGCGGGCTATCACGGCGTTTGCATAGACCCTTCGCTGGAAGAAGTTGACGCCATGCTGAAACTCAAACCCCTGTTTGATCAGTATGGGCTGAATTGCATGGTCAATGTCTTTCCGCATTCGCTGGATGAGATGCGCCCCTTGCTGGAGTTTGGGCGGGAAATGAATGCCGTTCAGGTCAATGCGCTGGGTACACTGATTCCACTGCAGGTGGATGAAGGCGCAGATATGGTGCGGCGCTGGCTGGACGATGCGGATAGCGTGGGCATCAAACTGTTATTTGAAACCCACCGCGACAGCCTCCTCAATGACCTCGGTTACACAATCTTGCTGTTGGATGCAGTACCTGAAATGCGACTTTGTGCTGATCTGTCGCATTTTGTCGTAGACCGGGAAATCCGCTTGCCCTTGAGTGCGCGTGACCAGGATTATTTCCAGCGCATTTTGCACCGATCTGACTGCTTCCAGGGTCGCGTGGCCAGTAGCGAACAGGTGCAGGTGCAAATCGATTTTCCCCAGCATCAGAAGTGGTTAGAGCAGTTCCGTAGCTGGTGGCTGGAAGGCATGAAATCATGGCGCCAGCGTAATCCAAACGATGCCACGCTGGTGTTCCTTTGCGAACTCGGCCCGCCGCCTTATGCGATCACCGGCGCTGATGGGCTGGAGTTATCCGATCGTTGGCAGGAAGCTTTACAGATACGGCAATGGGTGGAGCAGTGTTGGGCCAACCTGGCCACCAGTATCGCAATGTAAGTCCAGCCCTCTGGCGTTATCCTTCTTCCGTAACGGCATGTTGATCAGGCCGGGATGAATTTTCTTGCTGGGAGTGGGAGGTGATATGCCGGCCCAACCACCACCACGCCAGCCAGGCCAGCAGCAGGTTGCAGATCGAAGTGGCCGCAAAAATTCCTTCTATGCCAAACAACCAACGCCCCAGCAGCGCCAGCGGCAGGAACAGAACAAATACCCGGCTGGAAGTGATGACTACGGCTGGCATGGGCCGTCCCATCCCGTTGAAAGCGGCATTCATGGACATGGTGATGCCATGCGCGCCATAACCCAGCGACACCAGCCACAGATAATGCATGGCAACCTGGCGAATATCATCGGATTGGCTGAATACCCCGGTCAGGGGCTTGGCCAGCAAGCCCAGCAAGATCACCAGTGTGAGTCCGTAAGCAATGCAAAAACGCGCGATCAACCGGCGCGCTTCCAGCAGCCTGTCGATATGACCAGCACCAAAGTTCTGTCCGAAGAAGGGGCTGACCACGGCTGACATGGAATAGAAAATCAGCAGGGCAAAAGGCTCAATGCGTACGGCTACACCGAAACCCGCCACCGCGTCCACACCATAGACCGCCAGCATGGAAACCACGATGGCAGCGGAAATCGGAATGATGGTGTTGGTGAACACTGCGGGCAGGCCTATGCTCAGCATGTGCTTCCACGACGCCAGTATGGTTCTGAAAGGCGCTATAACACTGGCAAATACTTTCATGTGAACGCCCAGGAACCACAGCGTGAAGCAAATGATGATGCCATTGGCCACCAGCGTGGCCAGCGCTGCGCCCATCACTTCCAGGCGCGGAAAACCGAACAGGCCGAAAATGAAGATGGGGTCCAGCACCAGGTTAATTACTGCGGCTGCAGTGATGATCTTGGCCTCCAGATCGGCCCTGCCTCTTGCCCGCAAGGATGCCAAGCAGGTCCACAGGCAGGCATCCATGGGTGCCATCCAGTACCAGACAGTCATGTACTCAGTAATCATGGGCATTAGTTCGGGCGTTGCACCCAGTAGCCTGAAAACCGGGTCTATGGTGAATAAACCTATGATCCCCATCACACCCAGAACGCCAGTGGCCAACAACACGCTGTCGGTGGTGAGACGTTTGGCATGCTGCATGTCACGCCTGCCCACAGCGCGTGAGATGACGGAGGCGGCACCGGCTTCAAAGCCTATGCCTATTCCATAAACCAGCCAGATGATGGGGAAGGTGAAACTGACGGCGGCCAATGGCGCATCACCCAACCGGGAGATGAAGAACAGGTCAACCGCTTCAAAAGAAAAGATGGCCACCAGCCCCAGTGCGAAAGCCTGGGTCTGGCGGCGCAGATGCGTACCGACAGGTCCTGTGGTCAGATCACTCATAGGGAAAAACGAAGCCTTCAAAAGCTCATCAACACCGAAGGGGCTCAGTCTAAACCAGATCGCAAATGGCTGGCATCGTTCTGGCACCGTTTGCGCTCTGCCTGACGAGCGGTATGATGACCGTTCCAAGCGGCTGCCTGAGTCGCGAGCAAACCTCGGAGTCAGTTCATGCGCATTGTAATTTTTGTACCTGCCGTATTGTCTGCAATCCTGCTCGGCGCTTGTGGCCAGCAGGATGGGACATCCAGCGTGTCAGCGGATCCGGCCGACAGCGTGTTGCTGGGCGGCTATGTTTATACCGTGGATGCGGGGCATAACGTGGTCCAGGCAGTAGCTGTCAAAGATGGGCTGATCCAGGCCATCGGCAGCGACGAAGAAGTTGCAAACTACATAGGCCCGGAAACAGAAATCATTGAGCTGGACGGACGCATGGTGCTGCCGGGTCTGCACGACATCCATATGCATGTGTTTGGCATCGTCGAGCCGGATGTATGTTCCTTACGCTCCCGGGCCATGAAACTGGAAGACATGGTGCCTTATCTGCAGGAATGCATCGAACGCTACCAATTGGCGCCGGGTGAATGGTTGCCAGTTGATATGTGGAGTTTTTCTGAAGGCAACCAGACCTCGGAAAACCTGCCGGACTTACGCACGGCTCTGGATGCCGTTTCGGACCAGCACCCCATTATCCTGTGGGGTAATGATGGTCATCACGGCGCAGCCAACAGCCTGGCCCTGGCATCAGCCAAAGATGCGCAAGGCAATACGGTGGGCTTGAGTGCGGCCAGCCTGGCTACCGTATTTGCAGAATACAAAGACCTGGTCGGTGTAAAAGACAGTGGCGAGCCGAATGGTGAGTTGAATGAACACGCCCGAGGTTTGCTGAATGCGGGCCCACGTCGTGACCCTGCCAAACTGGCGGCACTATTGCCGGACATAGGCCAGGAGCTGGCACGCAACGGCATTACCTCAACGCAGGATGCGGCCCTCAATCCGGCATTTCTTCCCTATCTGAAAGAGTTTTATGACTCCGGAGAAATGCGTTTTCGTTTACAGATTGCCCATCGACTGGAACCAGCGAATTACACAGATCCCTTAAGTGGCCAGGTGCGCATGGATCAGATGCTGGAAGACCTGCAAGCTGCGCGCGCCATGTTCGAAGGCAATAGCCTGATCGACGGCAGCGCGGTCAAGATATTTTCCGATGGCGTTATCGAAGGCAATCCCTACGGTGTGCCGCCTACTTTACCCAATGCGGCTGTACTGCAAGCCTATCGCCAGCCGCGCTTTAATTTTGATCCCAAGTCGGGCTCGTTGGATGTAGTGGGCTATGTTGATACCGCCAGTCCCTTATGTGAGGAAACCCGCGCCAATAAAGCCCGTTTTGACGATGCTGCAGCACGCGCCGCATTCCGCGCCGAGCACGGTTTTCACCCCGGCCAATGCACCATTTCCTTTGGTGTGTTGGCAGATGCGCAAGACTTTATGATGGCGTATGTGAAGCAGCTGGATGCGGTCGATTTCACCATTCATATCCACGCCATCGGCGATCGCGCGGTGCGTGCGGCGGTGGATGCGCTGGAACAGGTTACGCCAGCTGACGGCAGTAATCCGGCCCGGCATGCCCTGGCGCACACACAGCTGGTGCATCCGGATGACCAGCAGCGTATCGGTCAACTGGGTTTGTACATGGCCTGGACTTATGCCTGGATGCTGACCAATCCTGAATACGATTTGACGGTCATGCCTTTCCTCAGCGATGTCACCACGGAAGGCGGCATTTACGATGCGGAAAGTTATCACATGAAAAACAGCTACCCGGTTCGCAGCATCATGCAGGCCGGTGCGGTAACTGCTGCTGGCAGCGATGCGCCCGTAGATGATCGCTCACCGCGTCCCTTTATCAACATGGCCATTGGTGTAACGCGCCAGGGCAGTGACGGTAATGTGCTGAATGCAGATGAAACTATCGACATCTACCAGATGATTGCGGCGTACACGATCAATGGTGCCCGTGCCCTGAAACAGGAAGACATGACCGGCACTATTGAGGTAGGCAAAAAGGCGGATCTGGCGGTGCTGGACCGCAATATCATTGATCTCTATGAAGCGGGCGATGGCATCGGCATTGCTGAAACTCAGGTTGATGCGACTTACTTTGAGGGAGAGCTGATTTACCAGCGGAAAAACTGAGTCCCTCGTTGGCTGAAGGGATTTCCGATCCCAGCTTTTGCCCTTGGTCAATAAAGCCCTCGACTGGTATACGTACCGTATCCCCGAGTCCGCCGCCCTTCGGGTGCCCTCGCAGTAATGCGGCTGCGGCGGTCGGCCATACTCCTATCCTGAGTCGGTCTGGCCTCTCGGGCACATCCCTGTGCCCTCGACCGCCGTTCCCCATTACTACTCGGCGGCTACCAGGGGCTACGGTACGTATACCAGCCGAGGGCTGCACACGCTTGAACAACCGGTAGCCCGCTGGCTGAAGAGGGCTCCGTGCCCTGATAGCTCTCGCCCATCCCCGTGCTCAGCTATCTAAGTGCATCCCTGCATAAAAAATCGCAGCCGACAGCTTGATGTACGTGAACAATTCTAAGCTCGTTGACTGTAGGGAATTCCGAGCCCGTAAACGAAGCCGAGTGACGACCGAGGAACGAGGGAAGCCGAAGGCCAAGGCCCGGGGTCGGAATTCCCTACAGCCAACGGGCTACTTTTCGAGCCAAATCAGGGCGGCGGACTCGGGGATGCGGTACCTAAACCAGCCGAGGGCTTTCTACGACGAACCGGTTCGATTGTGGAATCAGGCCGACTGCTTCAATTCAGCAGCGCGTTCCTGCACACGACCCAGCTCAGCCGGCGGTACATAGTCGAAGATAAACGTGATGCGGTCATCCGCACCCTTGTTCATGACGCTGTGATTGCGCTGGTTATTGATCTCGTACGCGTGCCCAACCTGCAATTGATGCGGTCGGCCATCGATCATGAAACGCACACGCGGGTTAGTGGTAATCGGCACATGAATGCGGTGCCCGCGATGGAAGGACGGATGCGTATCCACATGCGGCGTAATGCGCCCACCGGATAGCAGCTTGGCCGCCATCGCGCGGATGATGGTGCCACCCGGAGGGTAATGCTGTTTGATGATTTCGTGCATGATCGGCACCGCCACTTCCTGCAGGCGGTCCCAGCCCGGTTCTTTGTGGATTTCCACCGATGGCCAGGCTTCCAGGTTCACAAACACCATCACAATGGATTCGGTTTGTTTGTGTACCTCGTATTCCTGCTGGCGGTACTTATGCTCGTCCCAGGCAGATTGCTCCTGAGCGAGAATGATCTCACTCAGGGCAGTAACATCTACCGGTCCCAACTCACGTAGCAGTACACCTATGTCCATAAAAGACTGCCGCGATCACCAATCGAAGTTCTTGCGGAAGGTGATGCCATAGGTGCGCGGTGGCAATACCGTGGCGCGTGGCTGGGTGTAGCGTTCGCTGAAGAAAATGGGCGCGAATTCATTGAAGATGTTGTCAACGAAAATCGCCGCACTCCAGTTGTCGCTGTCCAGGCCGAACCTCAGATTGAAGATGTTGTAGGCATCCGTTTTACGCACTTCTGCCTGGTTGATACTGGCCTGAACGCCACCCAGTGAATTCAGTGTGTCTCCATTGTAAGTCCATGTGCCGAGCAAGTAGGGACTTGCGTTCCACAAGGAGTTGTTGAAGTCGAAACGGCCGGTAACGCTGTATTTCCATTTGGGCATCAGCGGCAGACGCGTGCCTTTCGGGATGGTACTCTCGCTATCGGTGTCGGGGAACAATACGGCGTCCTGGTTGACGCTGGCGTCGTTGTAGCCGACCGCGCCATTCAAGGTAAATTGTTCAGTAACGGCAAAATGGAAATCAGCCTCGATACCGTCAATCACAGCCTCAGGGAAGTTCAGGATACCCACCGCGAAAAAGGCCGGTTGCGGGTCTTCGGTCTGGATCTGGATGTCTTCCCAGTTCATGTGGTAATAGGTGACGTTGAGCGTGGCGCGGCCGTCCAGCAGGGTGTTTTTGCTGCCGATTTCAAAATTCTTCAAGGTATCTGATTCATAGCTGCCAAACGGACCATCTGCAGCAAAAATCGAACCGCGCCGGCCGCCATTACCACCACCGCGGCGGAAGCCTTCCGAATAAGTGGCATAAATCATGCTGTCATCAGACCAGAACCAGGTGGCGTTCAGTTTGGGTACAAAGCCTGATTCGGAGGAACTGGCTCTGATGTCGGTGAAGCAGAGATCGTAACCTGCCTGTGGAATGCCGTCTTCCTGCCATAAACGCCGATTTTCATCGGTACCGCAATTCGGGCTGAGGTTTTCCAGGGGGTCGAACAAAGCCAATTGTTGCAGGCTGCGATTGGTGTCGATGTCATACCAGCGTCCGCCGACCAGTACTGAGAAGTTCTCGGTAATGTTGAACTGGACTTCGCCGAACAGCGCAGTGGATTTCAGCTCGTTTTCGTACAGACCGGTCCACCAGTTATCGGAGGGTGCGCTGAATGTACCGAAGTAGTAATAATGCAAATAGCTGAGATAGGTAAATGCACCGGTACAACCCGCTGTTGCTGCATAGTCCGCCGTGCAATTATCACCCATGCCTTGAACATTGGATTTGAATGGTGTTTTGGGTGACTCATTCTTGTTGTAGAAGGCACCTACCAGCATGGACCAACGGCTGGATAACTCGTCCGTGGTGGCCAGGCGCACTTCCATAGTCGTGCGTTGGTCGTCGGAACGACTGTATATATTGTCCCGCGGATCGCCACCGAAATCGTAAACAGTGGAATAAGGATTGTATTCCTGGAAGTAATCTGCGATTTCCTGGAAGCCTTGCAGATAGGTGGTGCCGTCAGTACGGGTGGTGGACTCGCGATCAAAGAAGGAGCCAGTGGCGGTAAATACACCCCAACCCAGGTCGGCTTCTGCTGTCAGCGCGATCTGTGACCATTCGTCATCAAAGGTTTCCGGGGTATACCGTATTTGTTCCCACTTATTGAGCCTCTTGTCTTCAAAATATCTTTCATTGATATCCGCGTCACCAAAACCATTTTGATCAGTTGACTGAAAAATACCCTGCAGATCGACTGTCCAAACATCACCAGCCTGCCACCGCAATGCCGCACGAGCGCCATACACATCCACGCCATTGATATCTTCACCTGTCAGGGCAGCGTTGTTGAAAGTGCCCCGCGGACTGTCGCTCAGGACGTTGTCAATATAGCCGGCATCATGGGCCGAGAAGCCCACCAGGCGGAAGGCCATGCTTTCGCCTATGGAGGTATTCAACATGGCGCTGACGTCGTAGCCCTGTTCGCCGTCGTCCACTGAAGTGCCGGTCAGATCCACCCAGGCTGTGTTTTCACCCACTACAGGTTTGTTGGTGATGATACGCAAGGTACCGCATTGTGATGCGTCACCAAAAGTAGTTCCTTGCGGGCCAGCCAATGCTTCGACGCGTTCGATATCAACCAGGCGCGGATCGGGATTGAAACCAGCTGCCGTAATCGGTTGTTCGTCCAGATAAACACCGGTGGTGGGGTTGTCGCCGAAAGCAAAACCGGAAATGGCGCAACCGCGCATGATGACATTGGTGCCGCCAGGCTCAACACGACCAAAGGTCAAGCTGGGTATCTGGCCGAAGTAATCATCCAGGGACTTGAAACCCTGGGTCTTGATGGTTTCACCGGTAAGAGCGGTGATGGAAAGTGGAACATCCTGCAGACTTAGCGCACCGCGCTTGGTGCCGGTGACGATGACTTCTTCCAGTGTCAGATTGCGTTTTTCGGCGTCCTGTGCGTGGACCTGTGCCAGTGGAACACCTGCGCAAACTGCAGATATTGCGGCGCTCAGTGCCTTACGGGTATGCCTATGCTCTAGCCGGTTGATCGCTACCATAAATAAATGTCTCCACGTTTTCTATGCAACTCAAATTATGTTTATGACCTTATAATGCCACAATTTCTGCCACCACCAAGTCGCAAAATTAAATCAGCCAGGATTTTTAGTCGACTTGTATCTGGCCTTGAATAATCAATCAATCAGGATTTTATGTCACAGCCAGAAGAAATATTGAACCAGACTTGCATCATCAAATGCAGCTTTTCGGATGCAATTCAATGACCGTTTTGGCAGTGACTACCGTCGTTCGTGGCAGCCAGATTGGCGAGCAACATGGAGCAGTTTATTTGCTGGACCTGGATCAGCAAGCGGGCGCCCAGGTTTTGTCATGGACCCTTCCCTCCATTGATTGGACTGGCCATGGCGGAGCGCGTGGTTTGCGCGGCATAGGTTTTGCTGCCGAGAAAGTTTTTATTGCGGCTGCCAATGAATTACTGGTTTTTTCACCGGACTTCGAATTGCTGGCCAGCCACCGTTCACCCTACCTGGCAGAAGCGCAGGGTCTGGTAGTATTTGAAAACAGAGTCTATATCGTGTCGGCCGGTTTTGATGCCCTGCTGGCTTTCGATCTGGAATTGAATAGTTTTGCCTGGGGCATGCAGCTCTCCCATGATGAAGCAGGCTTGCGGGCTACACCCTTTGAACCGGGTGGAACACTGGGGCCGTCACCGCGCAAGCGCATGGCTTTGCAAAGTGTTTACGCTGATCCGCGCGGACTTTTTATTTCCGGGCCAGGTGCGCTGGGCTTGCTGCATTTTGATGGGCAGCGCATCGCACAATTGGTGAGCTTGCCCGAAGGTGCACGCGATGCGCGGCCCTGGCGTGACGGTGTGCTGTTCAATGACAGCTCGGCAGATGCCGTGCGTTTCCTGACGCCGGAACATAATCGGGTTTTTGCAGTATTGCCTTATCCCGAGGCGGCCTATGAATCGGCAGAGCTGGAGGTGGCTCGCCCCCACTTTGCGCGCGGGCTTTGTGTTGTTGATGAAACCAACTTCGCTTCCGGCTCATCGCCGTTGACCATCACGCTACACAATATAGAGAACATGAAAACCACTCAGCGCTTTAATCTCGATATGGATGTGCGCCATGCCGTGCACAGCATGGCCATATGGCCCTATGCGGGCTGAGTGCCGCGCAGTTCAGCGATTGATGGATTCGTACTGCGCGTAACGCGGCAGCACGGCCTGCAGTACTTCGATCAGTTCTTCCAATTCGGTTGCGTAACGTCGCCAGCGATGGATTGATCCACTGTAGATCGGTTGCCGCACTTGTTCCGAACTGGCGGTGCGCACCGGGCGATCGGTTTCCCAGAATCGTGCGCAGGACTCTTCAAAGGGCAGGCCGCAGTAATCCAGTAATCGCGCCAGCTGATTATCGAAATCCGTCACCATATCTTCGTACTGCACCGTCAACACCCGGCCTGGCAAAACTTCATGCCAGTAGTCCATCATGCGCTGGTATTGCAGGAAGTATTCGCCGATATCGGTCAGGTCGTAGACAAAACTCTGGCCGCGGGCGAACAGTTGTCGATAACAACTGAATGTTGAATCCAGTGGGTAGCGACGCGCATCAATGATTTTCGCCTTGGGAAAAGCCAGGTGCAGCAAACCCACATGCGGAAAATTATTCGGCATTTTGTCGATGAAACGCGGCCGGCCTTCGCCGCGATGTATCTTCGCCAGGTCCAGATAGGTCTGGCCCATCTCTGCCCATTTCTCAGGAGTGGCATCTCGCAATGCCCGCGGATAAACCAGCCCATCGGCGCGGTTACGCCCGGCCGTATTGGCGATCACACTGACATAGGGCAATTCAGAAGTACCCTCGACCTGGCTGTGGCTGGCCAATATCTGTTCCAGCAAGGTAGAGCCGGAACGCGGCAGGCCTATGATGAAAATTGGCTCTTTGGATGGATGGCCCTGGCCGGCGTTTTTCTCCAGGAATTCCGGGTTGAACACCGAGATGATCTCATCGTTCACCACCTCGGTACGCACCGGGTCGTAGTTCTCCTGCATGCGTTGGGTGGAATTGCCTTGTTGGTAGTACTGCCAGGCCAGATCATCGTCGCCTCTATCTTCATAGGCCTTGGCCAGGGCAAAAAGCATGTTCACGCGTGACTGGGTGCTGAAACCTTCCTCATCCTCACCAGTGCCTTCCTGCTTGGCCAGTTGCAGTTGCATGGCGGCAATATCTGCATCGCTGAGTTGATAAGTCTTGAGATTGGCCATGCTCCACCAGGTCTCGCCACTGCCGGGTCGCAAACGCAGGCATTCACGGTAGGCGGCAATGGCTTCTTCCTGATTGCCGGCCGTTTTCAGGGCATGACCCAAACCCAGCCAGGCGCCGCCGTGGCGGGGGCGCAACTCCAACACCTTACGATAAGCCGCAATCGCGTCATCGGTACGTGCTGCGGGCGACAGCACCGAGGCCAGCAGGAAATGCGTCAGGAAATTTCCGGGCTCCAGTTGTATGGCCCGCTCCAGCGCTTCAATCGCATCCTGTAATTTGTGCTGCTCTTTGAATACACGACCCAGATCCAGATGCGCTTCAGCAAAATCCGGTGCCACGTGAGTGGCGCGTCGCAACAGACGTTCGGCTTCCTGCAAGCGGCCAGTGCTCAGGCTCAGCACACCCAGCAAGCGCAGGGCATCGACATTTTCAGGATGATTGCGGATCAATTCCCGCAGCATGCGCTCAGCCTGTTCCGGGCGGCCCTGTTGCTGGTGTTCAGCAGCCAGTGCCAGGGCTTTGCGTTCGGGGTTCAGATCAAAGGATTTTTCAAAAGCCTGGTCGGCTTCGCTCCCCCGGCCCAGCAAAGCCAGGGCTTTACCGAGGTTGAACCATGCATCACCATCCGCCGGATCCAGTTCGGTGGCTTTTTGCAGTGTGCTGGCTGCTTCTTCAGCTCGACGGCTTTGCAGTAACAGCATGCCCAGGTCGGAGTAGGGCTTGGCAAAGCCGGGAGCCAGCTCAATGCTGTGGCGCAGATACTGTTCCGCTTCCATCAGTTTGCGCGCTTTCAATAAAGTCGCGCCCAGCAAAGCCGTCATATTCACATCATCGCCATTGCGCGCTACCGCAGCACGACAGAGGGCTTCGGCCTGTTCAATACGACCACTGTTGATCAGCTCGACAGCTTCAAACAGGGTGCTTTTGGTGGCAAAAGGTTTGTTCATGGCGGAATGGAGAATAGCGGAGCTGCATTCTGGCGACCAGCATTGTATGTGTACCGCATCGATCTGACGGGACGCCAGCACAGGGTTCATGAAAAGGGCCAGAGTCAAAGACTGTGGCCCACAGGATTCAATTGGGGGGGGTTACGGCGGAGCGATGGGTGCGGGTAGAATGTGTCTATTGTTTTAAACACCCTGAGAAACCCCAGGTCCTCCGCAAGAGGAACATATATGGGCAAGGAGCAGCGTCATGAACAGCACAACAGCCACAGCAACCCGTGATTGGCAGTCACTGGATTCCAGTCATTACCTGCATCCTTTTACTGATTTTCATGACCTCAGCCGCAAGGGCAGCCGCATCATTACGCGCGCCGAAGGTGTTTATATTTACGACTCCGAAGGCCAGAAAATACTCGACGGCATGGCGGGATTATGGTGTGTAAACCTGGGTTATGGTCGCAAGGATCTGGCCGATGTTGCCGCCAAACAGATGCAGGAGCTGACTTACTACAACAGCTTTTTCCAGTGTGCTCATCCACCGGCCATCGCTCTGGCTGAAAAGCTCAGCGAGCTCAGTCCGGGTAGTTTCCAGCACGTGTTCTATACCGGTTCCGGTTCGGAAGCCAACGACACCCAGCTCAAACTGGTACGCCGTTACTGGACCCTGATGGGTCAGCCTGAACGCATGACCATCATAGCCCGCAAGAATGCCTATCACGGCAGTACAGTAGCGGGTTCCAGCCTGAGTGGCATGAGCGCCATGCACGAACAGCTGGTGCTGGGTGTGCCGGGCATCGAACATATTGAACAGCCGTATCACTTTGGCCTGGGTGGCGATATGTCACCTGAGGATTTTGGCCTGCAACAGGCGCGTTTGCTGGAGCAGAAAATTCTCGAACTGGGGCCGGAAAAGGTTGCTGCATTTTTCGCTGAACCCATCCAGGGTGCCGGCGGCGTGATCATTCCACCTACTACTTACTGGCCAGAAATCCAGCGCATCTGTGATGAATACGGCGTCCTGCTGGTGGCCGACGAAGTGATCACGGCATTTGGTCGATTGGGTGAGTGGTTTGGTTCAGAATATTTCAATATCCGGCCGGACCTGATTTCTTTTGCCAAGGGTGTTACATCGGGTTATCTGCCGCTGGGTGGCGCAATGGTGGGTAAGCGGGTCGCTGATGTGGTTACTGCCGAAGGCGGTGAGTTTGCCCATGGTTTTACCTATTCCGGCCACCCGGTTTGCGCCGCGGTAGCACTCGAAGTGCTTAACATTATGCAACGCGAAGGTATCGTCGAGCGGGTCAAAAATGACCTGGCGCCGTATTTCCAGAAAAAATGGTCCAGTCTGAACGATCACCCCATTATTGGCGAAGCGCGCAGTGCTGGCATGATGGGTGCGCTGGAAATTGTGGCTGAAAAGGCCGGCCGCCAGCGTTTCCACAAAGATCTCGGTGCTGGCTCGATATGCCGTGATGCCTGTGTCAACAATGGCCTGGTCATGCGCGCCGTGGGCGATACCATGATCGTTTCGCCGCCGCTGGTGTCAGAGCATGCACATATCGATGAACTGGTAGAAAAAGCCTGGCGTTGCCTGGATATCACTGCAGCCACGCTGGCAAAAGCTGGCTAGGCTGACTCTGAATGGATTAAAGTTCGCTCAGGTAATCATCGGCGCTGTGTAGCTGCCCAGCTGCAACAGTCGCCAGTAGCAGGAGTTTTTGAAATGCAGGGTAATCAACCGCTGGTAGGTGTTATATCGGACCGTCGTATGGTGGGTATACATCCATTCCATATGGCGGGTGAGAAATATTTGCGGGCGGTGGTGGATGGTGCCTCTGCGTATCCGGTCATGCTGCCCTCACTGGCCGAAGGTTTTGATGTGGTCGATATACTCGACAGGCTGGATGGCTTGATGCTGACCGGCAGCCCTTCGAATGTAGAACCGCACCATTACCTGGGTGAGCCCAGTAAGCCCGGTACCTGGCATGATCCGGAACGTGATCTCACTGCATTGGCTTTGATCCCGGCGGCGATTCGTGCGGGCATGCCCCTTTTTGCCGTCTGTCGCGGATTCCAGGAAGTAAACGTGGCTTTTGGTGGCAAGCTTTACCAGCATGTACACGAAGTGCCTGGCTTCAATATGCACAAGGAAAATCCGGATGACCCACTGGACCTGCAATATGCGCCAGTACATTCTGTGGAGCTGGCGGCCAATGGTTTGCTGCAGCAAATCACCGGGCAGAAAGAGATCCAGGTCAACTCTTTGCATTCGCAGGGTGTAGAAACACTGGGTGATGAATTGGTCGCAGAAGCCTGGGCGGAAGATGGCTTGGTCGAGGCCTTCCGGGTCAACAATTCACCGGGTTTCACCCTGGCAGTGCAATGGCACCCGGAGTGGAAAGTCACAGAAAACCCGGCAGCGATGGCCATATTCCAGGCTTTTGGTGTTGCCTGCCGCGCATATCGCGATCGGGAATTGCAGCCAGGCCAGGTAGCTCATGCCATTGGCTAGGCCAGCCCTGTGAGTAAAGTCCACTCAGAACAGGTGCGAACCCTGCATCCGCACACCCTGTTCCGTGCTTTCAAATACCTGATTTATTGTCTGCTGGCTTTCAATATTTATCTGTTTTTCAGTGAGGAATACCTGGCCTCTGCGGAAGTGTTTGGCGATGCCGTGGGCTGGAGCCATCTTACTGAAGCCTTTTCTGCCACCATCGACACTGCGGCTTGGGTAGTTCTGTTGCTGATTTTTGAGCTTGAGACCGCTGTTATTCCCGATGAAAAGCTCGAGGGCGGGCTGAAGTGGCTGCTGCTTGCCATCAAGGCCCTGGCCTACGCATTCATTCTTTGGGCGTTCTGGGGTTATGCGGCCAAGTGGGGTTATCTGTCCGAAACCGTTCCATTCAATGTAGATGAGCTGTGCAGCCTGGTCGGCCAGGGCTTCACCTGGGTGGATGATCTCGATCAGTATCCAGCACTGGATGCGGCATCCTGCGCGGCGCTGCAAGGCCAGCCCTTGTTACAGCTCGCCGGCACCCAGATCATCGGCAGTACGGATGCAGTGAAAGCCATTCAAAACCTGGCTCTGGTCGACATCATCAATGCGGCCGACTGGCTGATCATTGTGGTGTTGCTGGAAGCGGAAGTTTTTCTGCAGCTGCGCTCGCTGTTGGATAAAAGGCGGATGTTCATAGCCAAGTTCACCAAGGGCTTGCTTTACGCGGTACTGTTTTTCTGTGCCGTTTACTGGGGTTTGCTGGGCGATTTCCTGGACTTCTGGGACGCATTTCTCTGGCTGGTTGCTTTCGTCTTTATCGAAATGAATATCTTCCAGTGGCACGGCGAAACCGAAGAGGAAAAACTTGAAGAGCAGCTTCACGATCAGAACATCACTGGAACAGCCGATGTCACGCGATAAGGAACTAGGGCTGTTCAATGCCATCAGTCGCCGGCAATTCTGCCAGGGTACTGCGGTCGCTGTGGGTGCCAGCCTGGCGCCCTGGGCACAAGCCGGTAAGCTTGGCAGTGGCTTTAATGGTTCACCGGAAATTTCCAGCGGCTACTATCCACCCGCCTTACAGGGATTACGCGGTGCCCACGTGGGTGCTTTCGAAACAGCCCATGGCGTGGTGCGTGAAGGCAAACACTGGAACTCCGCCAGCGATACCGGCGAAGGCGAATTTGACCTGGTAATCGTAGGCGCTGGTATCAGTGGGCTCTCGGCGGCCTGGTTTTACCGTCAAAAAAAGCCCAATGCACGCATTTTGATACTCGATAACCACGACGATTTTGGTGGCCACGCCAAGCGCAACGAATACACGCTTGAAGATGGCCAGACCATGATCGGTTACGGTGGCAGTCAATCCATTGATGTGCCATCTTCCTACAGCCCCAAAGCGATGGGCTTGCTGCGCGGTATTGGCATTGATGTGCAGAAGTTTTACCAGGCTTACGACCGCGAGCTGTACAGCAAGCTGGATTTACAAACCGCCTGGTGGCTGGATCAGGAACATTTTGGTGTAGACCGGCTGGTGAAGGATATCCCCTTCGGCTGGTCAGCCAGCGGCGACGAGACAGCAGAACAACTGCGAAATTTTTCTGAACAGGTTTCCAGCAATCCAGGGGATGCGGCAACCTGGTTACGGATTCTGACTACAGAAGAAGATTTTCTGGCCGACAAAACACCAGCCGAGAAAGTCGCCTATCTGCGTACACTGAGTTACACCGCTTACCTGGAAAAATTCTTCGCTGCATCTGCAGAGCTGTTGCGGTTGTTTTATCCTCTGACCAGCAGTTATTGGGGCTGTGGCCTGGATGCCTTGTCCGCGCGCGAAGCGCTGTACCTGGGCTTTCCCGGTTTTGTCGGTTTGGGTGTGGATCTGCATCGAGATGATCCCTACCTCAAACCCGAAAGTGATGAGCCCTACATATTTCATTTTCCTGACGGTAATGCAGGCATAGCCCGCTTATTGGTTCGGCAGCTGGTGCCTGGCTCAGCTCCGGGTGACAGCATGGAAGATATCGTCACTGCACAATTTGACTATGCGGCGCTGGATCGTCCTGATCAGTCGGTTAAAATCCGGCTGAACTCCACAGTGGTGCAAATGCAGCATCTGGGTGGCAGCAGCGATGATCTGAAATCCGCCAAGTCAGTGGCCGTGCGCTATGTGAAAGCAGGCCTTGCTCACGATATACGAGCGCGCGATGTGATATTCGCCGGCTATAGCGCGATGGTGCCGCATATCTGCCCGGAGTTTCCCGCAGCTCAAACACAGGCATTCGCCACCCAGGTCAAAGTGCCATTGCTGTACGCCAACATGCTGGTGCGCAACTGGCAGCCGTTCGTCAAACTCGGTGTGGATGGCATACGCTTCCCCGGTGGCCTGATGGATTCCATGGTGCTGGATTTTCCGGTCAGCCTGGGCGACTACCAGTTCCATTCCTCTCCCGATCAACCCGCCATTCTGCACTGGACTTATGTTCCCATACTCCCGGGGCAGGGGCTGGATGCACGCAGCCAGAACCGCCTGGGCCGGCACAAAATGCTGGAGCTGAGTTTCGAGGATTACGAACGTGCCATGCGCCAGCAAGCGGCGGACGCACTGGCGGCCGGTGGCTTTGATCCGGCCCGGGACATTCTGGGCATCACGGTCAATCGCTGGCCACACGGCTACGCCTACGAATACAACGACCTGTTTGATCCTCCTGACTGGAACCGCTATAAGGGCCCGCACATTGAAGCGCGCCAACCCTTCGGCCGCATCTCCATCGCTGGTTCGGATGCTGAGGCCTTTGCTTACGTGAATGGCGCCATTGACTCGGCATATCGGGCGGTTACTGAGCGCCTGTCTTGAGCTGATTTCCTGTTTGTATTTTGCTTTTCGTCAATAAGGCCCTCGGCTGGTATACGTACCGTATCCCCGAGTCCACCGAGCCGCTTTGCCTTCTAAAGTAGCCCGATGGTGGTAAGGGCTTCCGGTCCTGGAGCTTGGCCCTTCGGGCTACCCTCGGGCCTCGGTCGCACCTTCAACCCGGCCCGACTCGCGTCCCTGCTCGGTCGGGCCTTTCGCGACATCCCTGTCGCTCAGTCTCGTTGCTCGGTCGGTCCTCGGCTGCGTCCAATTGGACCGGAATCCCTTACCGCCATCGGGCTGGACGCGCTTAAGTTCTGTCAAGCCCTCGGCTGGTATACGTACCGTAGCCCCTGGTAGCCGCCGAGTAGTGATGGGGACCCGCGGTTGAGGGCACATGGATGTGCCCGAAAGGCCAG
>JBBKVS010000359.1:0-4694 GCA_037968555.1 Lysobacterales bacterium
TTGGTCAGATCGTTCTACCAGGCATTGGAAGCTGCATCAGCTGGAGAGGCTGAAGGGGTACTGGAGCGATTCACAACAAAAGACTATCACTGGCGCGGAATGCATCCCTTTTATGAGCAGCATGGTGCCGCCGCTGTTGCCCTCTCATTCTGGTCACCTTTCAAAACCTCATTCTCCAGCCTGCAACGACGTGAGGATGTTTTCATGGCAGGCCACTGTGACCACACGATCGAAAGTGGCAGCGCCGGTTCGGCCTGGGTTTGCTCGATGGGGCACCTGATGGGCTTGTTCGACCGGGACTGGCTGGGCATTCCGGCAACTCGAAAGATGGCACTGCTGCGTTATGTCGAATTCAACCGTGTAGAGCACAACAAGATCGTGGAAACCGCCTTGTTCTGTGACCTGATCAGTATCATGAAACAAGCCGGACTTGAGCCCTTGCCACCGCAAACAGGCGCTTTCTTCATCACGCCGGGTCCGCGCACGCACGATGGGCTGATGTTTGATGAACAGGATCCTGCAGAAGGTGAACAGACCATGGCCCTGATCAATCAAATGATCGCTGACCTTTCTGGCTCAGGTATGGAATCACCACAGGATGAACTGGCGAACACCTGGCATCAGGACATGATCTGGTTTGGCCCGGCAGGAATAGGCGCAACCTACACTCAGGAGCGCTACCAGGAACAACATCAAGGCCCCTTTGCTGCAGGGCTGGAGGATATCCAGTTTCATGGCCATGTCTGCCGCTTCTCTGAAGGCAAATTCGGCGGCTTTTTCGGCTGGCCCAACCTGACCATGCGGCCCAGTGGTGGCTTCCTGGGAATGCCGGCTCACGAAAAACGCGTCGAGATGCGGGTGGTGGATATCTACCGTCGCGACGGCGACAAACTGGCAGAGAACTGGATCTTTATCGACCTCCTGTATTTCCTGATGCAGCAAGGAGTTGACGTGCTGGGACGGCTAAAACAATCAAGAGGGCTCTGAAACCATGACGCACGGCGATTTTGGAACCCTGAACTGGCTCATCCTTGGCGCCTACCTTATAGGCAACCTGTTACTGGGCTTTGTATTCAGCAAGAAGGTGGTCAGTGACCAGGATTATTTTCTCGGCCAGCGCACCACACCTTGGTGGGCCATCGGTGTTTCGGTTGTTGCCACCTACATCGGCGCCCTGACTTTTCTGGGCGGTCCGGCCTGGGCCTACACCGATGGTTTCGCCGTTATCTTTATTCACATCAATTATCCAATTGCAGTATTTATCGTTATCAGCGTATTCCTGCCGTTTTTCTATAACAGTGGCGTCGCTTCCATATATGACTACCTGGAACGGCGCTTTGGCCTGACCTCGCGCACCGTCATGTCCAGCATTTTCCTGTTTGGCAACATCGCCTACTCAGGGATCATGTTGTATACGGTGGCGCTGGTGCTGGAATACATCACCGGCATCAACGTGGTGACAGCCATCATGATCGTGGCGGTGGTGGCCGTTACCTACACCGTAATGGGCGGCATTGCGGCGGTCATCTGGACCGATGTCATCCAGTCTGTGGTGCTGTTCATTGGTGCTTTTTTGACACTGTTCCTGCTGGTGGGCGATCTGCCCAATGGCTTCTGGGCCACCTTGCAGGAGCTCAAAGCCATTGGCAAAGCCAACCCTTTTGATTATTCGATGGATCCCGCCAAGGTTGGGACGATTTGGACCGGCATCGTGGCTATGTCGATTTACCACGTGGTGGTTTACGGCGTAAACCAGATGATGGTGCAGCGAACCCTGGCTGCCAAGTCCATTGGTGATGCCAAAAAGTCCTACATCCTTATGGGCTACCTGGCTTTCCTGATTTTCGTACTATTTTTCGGCATCGGCTTGCTGTTCTACAGCTATTACGATGGCCGAGAATTCGAAAACGGTAACCTGATCCTGCTTGAATATATTTCATTGCAGAGCTTTCCGGGATTGATGGGCATCATCACTGCAGCGATAGTGGCTGCCGCCATGGCCAGCCTTGATTCCAGCTTGAATTCCATGGCCACCGTAACTACTCTGGATTTTTACCAGAAGTTTGTGAAAAAACAGGCATCCTCACACCACTACCTGAATGCGTCTCGATGGTTCACCTTCATGTGGGCTATTTTGATTGTGGTTCCTGCCATCATGTTCACCAAGAGCGGGGGATCGGTACTGGAGGTCCTGAGCAAGATTGGCTCATTTTTCGTTGGCGCCAAGCTGGCTATGTTCGGCCTCGGCTTTTACTCCAAGCACACCACCCAGCGGGGCCTGTTGATAGGCGTGCTCGCTGGTTTTCTTTCGCTGTGGTGGGTAGAGATCAATCTTGATTTGGCGTGGCCCTGGTATTGCGCCCTGGGCGGTGCTGTCAGCATCTCGGTTGCCTGGGTATCCAGTGTTATGCTGGATGGTTTCCAGAAAGAATGGTCGCCTTATTCAGTAAAAGGGCAAATCGAAAAATTCAGGCGGGAAGGACTGCCAGAAATGCAGGATGGCTGGTACATCGTGCCGGGTCGAGTGGACAGAGCCAGTTACGGTCTGTTGATTTACTTCGTGGCCTGCATCGCCGGTCTGGCAATTTTTTACCAGCTGCTTTGATGTCCTTCAGCCAGCGGTCCCAGACTTTCCCGTAACGACTGCAGATGCCGCTCATATTTCTTCCATGACTGCAGCGCATCACTGTAGATCGGCTGCCTGACCTGGCTGGCGCTGGGGGTTTTTACCAATCGCTCGTTGGCATGAAATTCCAACACCCCTTCCTCAAAAGGCAAGCCCAGGAAATCCAGCATTCGGTGTGACTGGCGCTCCAGATCGTCCACGGTATCTTCATAGCGCACATTGAGAATGCGCCCCGGAAACAATTGCTGCCAACGCTGCATCAATCCCCAGTAACGCCGGTAATACTGTCCAATACTGCTGAGGCTGTGCGCATAAGCCTGCTTACGGTCGAAAGGAATCTTGTGAATGGAGAAGCAATTCTGCACCGGATCCCTGAAACAATGAATGAATCGCGCGCCCGGCAAGGCCAGACCCAACAGGCCGAGGTATTGAAAATTCAATGGTGTTTTATCAACCACCCTGGCAGTCTCAAGATGGTCTTTGCGATGCCGCGACAGGTAGTATTCACCCAGTCCTCGCAGTTGGTCAGCGGATAACAACTTCACGTTTGCGGGAAATGCCTGGCTGGTAAGTTCGCGAACGCGATGGGCCATATCATAGGCATAGGGTAATTCACCCGCGCCTGCTACCTCACTGTGGCTGGCCAGAACCTGTTCCACCAGGCTGGTACCGGAACGAGGCATGCCCAGAACGAAAACGGGTCTGTCATCCTGGCAGCTTGCCTCGAAACCCAATTTCTCCGCAAGGTCTGCGGCGCCGACGGCTAATGCGTCAATGAACTTACCCGTGTCGACATCATCGTAGGGTTGCTGCCCGGCTTTAATCAGATTGCCTTGGGCAATGTACTGAAAAGCGCGATCGTAATCGTTTTTTTGTTCATAGGCGCGTGCCAGTCCGAAAGACAGGAACATGCGATCGTTTGGCAACATGCGTTCGTGCTTCTGCAGTTCGAGCATCGCTGATAATTCTTCATCAGTAGTTTTACGACCACGCAACTGCGCCAGAAAGTAATGGGCTATGGCCATTCCCGGCGCCACTTTCAGGGCATTCTGCAGAGCCTTCGCGGCGGCGGCCTGGTCTCCCACCTGTTCCTGAAGTACACCCATGGCATGGTGGGCTTCTGGATTATTCGGTTCGATATCCAGGGCTTGCTGCAAAATTTCCACGGCTTCTGCGGACCTGTCCATATCCCGCAGGGTACGTGCCATGTTGATAAGCGCGGCTACGTACTTGGGATTGATCTCCGTGGCTCGCCGGTAACAGGTCAGTGCTTCCTCATACTTCGCTTCAGCGAGGCTGATATCGCCCTTGTTGTTATGTGCCTGGGCCATGCGGGGCTCAAACGACAATGCTTTCTCCACCGCGCGGCGAGCCGCCTTGTGTTGTTCGGCTTCATTCAACGCCGCAGCGAGGTTACACCAGCACTGGGCGAACTCACCATCCTGTTTGAGAGCACTTTCATAAGCCTTGATGGCCTCTTTGGGCCGGTTCAATTCGCGCAATACATTACCCAGGTTGTTGTACACCATGGGCTGCCATGGATCCTGTCTGATGGATTCACGAAAATGCTTTACCGCCAGTTCGTGTTGGCCCTGATCTTTGTAGGCCAGCGCGATATTGGCGTGTGACTCAGGTTGCTTGTATTGCAGCTTCAAAGCACGTGATATGCACAGAACGGCTTCATCAGGACGGAAATCGTTGACGTACAGCATGCCCAGCAGATTCAGGGCGTGGACATTGTTTTCGTCAGACTGCAACACAGTTTGATAAGCCGTCTCCGCCGCTGCCAACTGCCCGGTCTGGTGCAAGCGATAAGCATCCTGCAGCAGGTCTTGAATCTCAGAGTTCATGCAGTTCTGACCCTTGGGTTCAGCAAAAAAGAAAGCCTCGCACAGGGCGAGGCTTGGAACAAGCTGGAAGTGGCGTGAGCCACTCCCATTATTTCCACCCAGGGCGTCAGAAATTGTACCGAGCCACAAAGCCCCAGGTTCTTGGACGGTTAAAGTCAGCAACGGCTCTGCCTTCACTGAACTGGTCACCACCGACTTTGATCACCTCGTCACTTGCG
>JBBKVS010000360.1:0-31819 GCA_037968555.1 Lysobacterales bacterium
CGTTTTTGATACTGTGGTTGCCTTGAGAACTGAAAAACTGCCTGACCCGGCGATTAATGGAAATGCCGGGAGTTTTTTCAAAAACCCGGTAATCGATCAGCAGCAAGCGGATGCCCTGCTGTGTGCCCATCCGCAATTACCTCACTGGCCAACGGCCAATGGCCAGAGAAAAATTTCTGCTGCTGCCATGATCGAAGCGATTGGCTTGAAGGGTTTGGCTCATGGTGCGGCTGCCGTATCCAGCCAGCACGCCCTGGTGCTGATTAACCAGGGTGGCGCCAGCGGCCAGGACTTATGGAACCTGGCGCAACAGGTACAAGACAAAGTGTTCCAGAACTATGGCGTGCAACTGGAACCCGAACCAAGAATTTTTCCAACACCATTTAGTTAACAAACCATTAGCCTGCAATCAGGCGCATACCAGCCAGGAGTCAGAATGAAAAACACCCTGAAACTTAACCCTTTCCAACTCATCACATGGCTTTCTGCAGTCAGCTTGATGCTGTTGTTGACCGCTTGCGGTAAGGACGATGAGAGCAAAGCGAGTTCCGAGCCAGTCAACGCTGAAGTAGCACAAGCGATAACAGCAACTGATTTCAGCCCCATCATCGATGCCGACCAGCTGCTGGCCACCATCAGCGAATTGGCATCGGATGAATTTGGCGGCCGGGAGCCCATGTCGGAAGGCGAAAAACTGACGCTGGATTTGTTGGAAAGCCGTTTCCGGGCGATGGGCCTGCAACCCTTGTTCGATGGCGAATACCTGCAAGCCGTAGACCTGGTGTCCATTACAGCTGATCCAGCCAGCGCGCGCATGAGCTTTCAAATGCAAGGCCGTGACCGGCTGGTCACCTATGCCAGTGAAATGGTGATCAGCACCCGCCGCGTGCTTGATGAATCCAAGGTGGAGGGCAGCGAAGTGGTATTTGTCGGTTACGGCATAGTGGCTCCGGAATACGGCTGGAATGACTACGCCAACGTGGATGTGAAAGGCAAAACTGTGTTGATACTGGTAAACGACCCCGGCTTTGCCACGCAGAATCCGGCCTTGTTCAAAGGCAACGCCATGACCTATTACGGACGCTGGACTTACAAGTACGAGGAAGCGGCACGCCAGGGTGCTTCCGCTGCACTGATCATTCACGATACCGCTCCGGCCGCCTATGGCTGGGATGTGGTGCGCAACAGCGGGACTGGCCCGCGCTTTCACATGAATAACCAAAACAACAACATGGATCGTGTACCGCTTGAGTCCTGGATACAGCGCGGCGTTGCCGAAGAATTGCTGGCAGCCGACGGACTGGAGCTGGACCAGCTGATGCAGCAGGCCCAGACGGCCGAGTTCAAAGCCGTGGAACTGAGCAGCACCATGGATGCCAGCGTGCAAAACAAAACCTTCAAGGCCCAGTCCTACAATGTGGGCGCCTTGCTGCCTGGCAGTTCCCAGCCTGACGAAGCCTTTATCTACATAGCCCACTGGGATCACATCGGCACCAACTCCGATGCAGAAGAGGGCGAAGACGCGATTTACAACGGCGCGGTAGACAACGCTTCCGGTATTGCCGCCCTGCTGGCACTGGCTGATGCCTTTAGCCAGATGCCCCAGGCACCCGCTCGCAGCATTGCTTTCCTGGCGGTCACCGCCGAAGAATCCGGCTTGCTGGGCTCAGCCTGGTATGCGGAAAATCCTGCCATTCCGCTGAACCACACAGTGGCTGGCATCAATATGGACGCGCTGAATGTTTACGGCCCCACCAAAGACATTGTGGTCGTAGGCTATGGCAGCTCGGAGCTGGAAGATATTTTAATCCAGAAAGCGGGTGGCCAGGACCGCTACGTCAAGCCCGAAGAGCACCCGGAACGCGGTGGCTATTACCGTTCAGATCATTTCAATTTCGCCAAGCAAGGCGTACCCATGTTGTACGCCAAATCGGGTTCAGAACACGTGGAAAAGGGCTCCGAATACCTGCTGGAAAAAGGCGATTACTACCTGAAGAATCGCTATCACTCACCCCTGGATGAAGTGGGCGACGACTGGGATTTGCGCGGATTGGTCGATGACACCCTGCTTTACTTCGCCATCGGTGAAGAAATTGCCAACAGTGCAGACTGGCCAGAATGGTATGAGGGCAATGAGTTTCGCGCGATACGCGAGCAGTCTATGAAAGAGGACTAATCTGGTATTCAAGCCTGCCTGGTGGGCTTGTTCAGATGCTTCGCCATCCTACAAGGGTGCACGTAGTCGATCCAGGGTTTGGATATTTTTTTCCGCCTGCTTCACCGCCGCCGGACTGAGCTTACTCCAGGTTGGGGCCGAGATTTCTTGATGTCGAGGCCAGGCTTGGAAAACTTTTTTCCAGCCATTAAGCAAGCCGCCGAGTGATGAAATCCGGCCGGAACGATTTTCAGGAAGAAAATCGAACGCCGATTGGACAGGGACGTTCAACCGGCGAGGTTCCGAAAGACGGATTTTTGAACGAGGGTACCGCCGGCTTGTCCGGCGGCGGCGCAGCAGGCGGAAAAAAGATTTCCAAGCCTGGCCTCGACATTTAATTTTTCAATTCTCAAAGCACCACAGGTTTTGGCCGGTGGTGTCTGAAGCAGGCGGGGAAAAACTCCCAATCCGGCTCAAATAATTAATCGTCAAATGCGCATCAGAAAGCGCTGATACCCGTCAATTCCTTGCCAATCACCAGTTGATGCACTGTCTCAGTGCCCTCGTAAGTAATCACGCTTTCCAGATTCAGCATGTGCCGTATCGCCTGGTACTCGGTGGTGATACCTGCGCCACCCAGCATGTCGCGGCAATCGCGAGCGATATCCAGTGCCATGCGCACATTATTCCACTTGGCCAGGCTGACCTGGGTCGGTTGCATTTTGCCCTGGTCTTTCAGCCTGCCCAGTTGCAAAGAAAGCAGCTGTGCAGTTGTGATGCGTCGGGCCATGTCGGACAGGCGCAATTGTATGGCCTGGTTAGCAGCCAGCGGACGATCAAACAGAATTCGATCCGACGTGTAACGCACCACTTCATCCAAACAAGCGATGGCAGCTCCAATCGGGCCCCAGGTAATGCCATAACGAGCCTGGGTCAGGCACCCCAATGGGCCTTTCAGTCCCGACACATTCGGCAGCCGATTGGCCTCAGGCACCCGAACATTGTCAAAGTAGAGCTCGGAAGTAACCGAAGCACGTAATGACATCTTGGATTTTATCTTGTTTGCCGCAAAGCCGGGCATGCCCTTTTCCATCAGGAAGCCCATAATACCTTCGTCGGTGCGGGCCCAGACTATAGCGATATCAGCCACGCTACCGTTGGTAATCCACATCTTGGAACCGTTGATCAGCCAGTCGTCACCATCACGCTTGGCATGGGTTTTCATGTTGCCCGGATCAGAACCTCCCTGCGATTCAGTCAGCCCAAAACAGCCTATGATTTCACCCTTGGCCATACCGGGCAGCCAACGATCTTTCTGTTCGTCTGAGCCGTAAGCGTAAATCGGATACATGCAGAGGCTGGATTGCACCGATACAAAACTGCGCAAGCCCGAATCACAGCGTTCCAGTTCCTGGCAAATCAAGCCATAGGACACTGCATTGAGACCGGCACAGCCGTAACCTTCGAGGCTGGAACCCAATAGCCCCAGATCTGCAATTTCGCTGACCAACTCATTGGGGAATGTACCCTGATCGAAATGCCCGGCGATGATGGGCATGGCTCGTTCATCAACAAAACGGGCGACGCTGTCGCGTATCATTCGCTCCTCTTCGCTGAGCAGAGAATCAACATCGTACAGGTCATAAGGATTCAGTTTGGCCATCAAAAACTCCAAGCATCGGTAAAGTCACCTGCTTTTCAGGTGACCAGAAAGTTAAAATTGATCGTGTATTCTAGGTGCCGGCTTGCTTACTGTCACCCGCTGTTTCTTCTTCGTTAGCCACACCGCTGGGAACATGTGCCGCGGTAACGTGAACACGTGCGGAATCGATATGCACTTGTTGGTCATCAAAGAAAATATCTGCGCCAAAAATCTTCAGGAATTCACCTTTGGATCGCCCGCCCAGAAACAAGGCTTCATCAATGCGGATGCCCCAGTTTCTGAGCGTCAACACCACCCGCTTGTGGGCCGGTGCCGAGCGAGCGGTGACCAAAGCTGTCCGGATCGGATTGTTTTCGATGGGGTAGGAAGCCTGAATGCGGTGCAGAGCTTCCAATACAGGACGAAACGGCCCACCCGACAAAGGCCTGGCGGCTGCTTCCCGCTCACTGGCAGAAAACGCTTCCAGCCCATCACGCTTATAAATACGTTCAGCTTCATCGCCAAACACCACCGCATCCCCATCAAAAGCAATTCGTAACTGGCCCAGGCCTTCGCCTACGGCCCTGCCCGGCAATATCGTCGCAGCAGCGTAGCCGCCGGACAATGCTTTGCGCACATCAGCTGCGTTGGTGGAAAGCAGCAACTTGGCGCCATAGGCAGACATGTAACGGTAGGGGCTGGCACCATTGGTGAACGCAGCGCGCTCGATATTCAAACCGTAATGCTCGATGGCATTGAAGATGCGCAGGCCGGTATCGGCACTGTTGCGCGATAACAATATGACTTCAACACCCGGATGATCCACGCCATCCTTATTCAGCGCCAAGAGTTTGCGCACCAGCGGAAAAGCCATACCCGGGCGCAGAATTTCTTCTTCCAGGCCCAATTGGTAATCGGCATAAGCTGCCAGGCCCCGGCGCTCAAATACCGAATGACTGTCCGACAGGTCGAACAAGGCGCGCGAGGAAATGGCAATCACCAGGCTGTCTGCATTGCCTTTCTGCTTGTTTGTGGTCGGATTTTCTGACATAAGTTCAGTTTACCAGCTTGCTTATCAAAGCCTGAGAAAGCCCTCAGTCTGCGTCAGCTGCAATCAACCTTCTGGCGCGCGTCTGCAGGGCCCCAATCAGTTTGTAATAATGCGGGCTTGCAACTTCGATCCAATCCAACCGATGCAGTATCCGCATCATCATCCACAGGCGGTCCAGACGCTCAACCGCCCGCAGTGCCTGCTCCAACTCAGCCTCGCCCAGCTCAGCAGCAAACACGTCCAGATAGGCCTTGACCACCTGTTGGCGAAGTTCATCGCCGATAGGCATGGTGGCCGGATTCAGGTTTCTGCCGCTGAGCGTGGCGCGATGATCCGTAAGTACGCGCCCCAACACCAGGAACGGATGAGCAATAATGACTTCACTCCAATCGAGAATGTGGTACTGCCCATCGGCAAAAATCAGGTTGTCGTCACGAAAATCCGGATGTACCAGGGCCGAAGGCAGGTCTGTATCGGCCAAGGTCCGACACTCTTGGGCCAAGCCCTGCAATGCCAGCTGCAGATCTGACCACTCTTTTTCACTCAGGCCACCTCCGCCCTCCTGCCAGCGGTGTTTATAGATTTCGGGTTGCTCACAAAACTGCAGAAAATCATCCATCCCGACCTCCCGGCATCCCAGTGCTTTCCACCCTGCAATGTCCTTACTGCTTTCCAGCTGCAGTGCGGCCAGCGCACGGGCAAAATCCGGCAAGTGCTGCAAATCCAAGACCGAATCTCCCTCCGCACGAAAGTCCCGATTCAACATCCAGTTGCGTTTCGTATCCACTGCCAGCGGACTAAAAACCTGGTCTGGCCAGCGTTGTGCCAAGGCCTCGGTCACCGTAGCTTCACCGGGCTTATCTTCGTATCCGGCTTTGAAAAATACCCAGCCCTGACTGGTACTTACGCGCAATACGCAGGACGAATTCCAGCCCTGGCGATACTGTTCAACTGAACCCTTGACCTGTATTCCCAGGCTGTCCAGCTGGAAATGTATCCAGTGATCCGCTTGCTCGAACCAGCCGGGCCGATGAAAAGGCGGTCTTTTGTCCGGTGCTTTGCCCGATTCCTGCTCCTTGAACCACATTTCAAAGGGATCGGGTAAATCACCCGGCGGAGTGCGAGTACGCAGATACTCGGCCTGGTCTACCCAAACCGCCTGCAGTTTTTTCGTTGCCTTGACTGCCGCCAGCTCCATCTCGATGCAATGGTAATTGGGCAAATTGATTACTGGCCGCAGCACCCGGGTTTTCAATCCATACTTTTGCAGCATGCCCTGGTTAATCTGGTTGGCCTGGAAGTCTATGGGCCCATGCGGAAACATCAACACCGGTGGCGCCCAGGTTTCATCATGTTTCACCACCAGAAATTTGGCTTTGTCAGGGTTTCGGACTATGCAGTGACAGGTATCGGCTATGGTCTGGTTCATTGATCTGATTCTGTTTTGGTTGCGCGCCCATGTGGGCAAGTGAAAGCTCTATTAAAACGAAGTCAAGCGACTCGTTCAGAGAAACTGCTCATTGAGAATACGGTCTTCCAGTGAATGGTCCGGATCAAACATCAGTTTGAGACGTATGGTTTGCTCTTCATAAATATCGACTGCCACCACGTCACGGACTTCCTGCGCATCTGCCGTAGCGCTGACCGGACGCTTGTAATGGTCCAGCACTTCAAACCGCACCCGTACTGATGCGGGTAATACCGCCCCACGCCAGCGCCGGGGGCGAAAGGGCGAGATGGGAGTCAATGCCAAGGCCTGTGTACCCAGTGGCAGAATGGGGCCCTGCGCAGAAAAGTTATAGGCTGTACTGCCAGCAGCGGTTGCCAGCAACACACCATCACAGACCAGTTCCGGCACCTTGACCGTACCATTGACCAGAATCCGGATATGCGCCGCCTGGTTCATCTGTCGCAACAGGGAAACTTCGTTGATCGCCAGGGCCTTGACCTGCCCACCTGCTTCAGTAGCCACTTCCATGCACAAAGGCGCCAGCGATACGGTATTGGCAGCCGCCAGTCTTTGCGACAGGCCGGTTTCCTTGTAGCGATTCATCAGGAATCCGACGTTGCCCAATTTCATCCCGTAAACCGGCAAATCTGCTGGCAGCAATCGGTGCAGGGTGCGCAACATGAAACCATCGCCACCCAGGGCGACAATCACTTTGGCATCTTCCAGAGCGCACTGGCCATAACGTGCTGTCATGGTTTGCAAGGCCTGTTGCGCAGCGTCTGCTGGGCTGGCAATGAAATGGACCCTGATCTGGGTCATGAGCTCATAATCCGCATCAGGCTATTCAGGCCGCGTGGCCCGGATCCAGCATTTGCCCCAAAGAACGAACAGCAACTGACAGAGTTGCGTAATCCATTTCCGGCAAGTCAGCCATTTCATTCATGAAGTTGATGACCGGTTTAACGCGGGCTTCGTGCTTGTTCATCCATTTGTTCACGGCGTCTTTATTGCGGCCGGATTCGCGCAAAATGCTATCCACCAGCTGGTTGTGCCGGGAGAACAGTTCGTCGCGCAAAATGGCTCGGGCATGGGCATGCCATTGCCCTTTAACCGGCAAATTTTCCAGTTGTTCACGCAGCCATTTCAGGTGCAGCAATTCGCCCAGGCTGAAGTAGACCTGTGCCACATCCTTTACGTCCATGTTCCTCTGGGCAGCGGTTTCCACCACGTCCAGCGCGGGCAGTAAAAATTCCAGTATGGCGATGCGGTTGGCCAGGTTTTCTGGCATACCCGCTTCCAGACTGTCCTGTTTTTTCTGCTCCATGGCCTCTCGCTCATCGGCCGACAGAGTAGAAAGTATGGTTTCTTCCATGCCTTTCAGTCCGGCTGACCAACGCTCCACCATCTCGTTCACATCCAGTCGCCCACCGCGCCTTATCAAAACCCAGCGGGTAGCCTGGCGCAGTACGTTCCACATGGTCAGCAATGCCTGGATCTGTTCCTGCGCTGGTACTTTGTTATCCAGCGATTCGACTTCGGCCCAGAATTCCCTGGCCGCAAAAATTTCCCGCGCGATGGTAAATGCCTTGGCCACTCCGGCCGGAGTGGCATGGGTATCTTCCTGCATGCGCAGGCAAAAACTCACACCCATGCGGTTGACCATGCTGTTGGTCACCTGGGTGGCAATGATTTCGCGCCGCAGCCTGTGCTCCTCCATAACTGCAACAAAGCGTTTCTGCAGCGGCGAGGGGAAATAGCGGATCAGTTCCCGAGACAGGTAAGCATCTTCATGCAGATCGGAATCCAGCAACTGTTGGTAAACCACGATCTTGCTGTAGGACAACAGCACTGACAGTTCCGGCCGCGTTAAGCCTTCGCCGCGCGTGCGTCGTTCCGTGAGTTGTTCGTCATCAGGCAGAAATTCCAGTTGACGATTGAGTATGCCCTGCTCTTCCAGTACGGCAACAAAATGCTGCTTGGACCCCATGCGCGGCCCTTTCATGGTTTCCATCATGGAGATGGCCTGGGTTTGTAAATAGTTGCTGCGCAATACCAGAGCAGCGACCTCGTCGGTCATGGACGCCAGCAAAGCGGGCCGGTCTTTCTCTTTCAGCTTGCCAGATCGTATGGCCTGGGCCAGCAGGATCTTGATATTGACCTCATGATCGGAGGTATCAACACCCGCTGAGTTGTCAATGAAATCGGTGTTGATTCGCCCACCTGCCATGGCAAATTCAATGCGGCCAGGCTGGGTAAAGCCGAGGTTTCCACCCTCGCCTACCACCCGGCAGCCCAGTTCAGCGCCGTTGACACGCAGCGAATTGTTCGACAAATCACCCACGTCGGCATTGCTTTCCTTGCTGGACTTCACATAAGTGCCGATACCACCGTTCCACAACAAATCTACCGGAGCTTTTAATAACAGCCGAATCAATTCATGGGGCGCAAGCTGAGTGTCGTCCACCTCCAGCCATTCACGCACTTCCTTGCTCAGCGGGATGGTTTTATCCAGTCGCGAGTAAATACCGCCACCAGCAGAAATCTTTTCAGGATTGTAATCATCCCATCCGGAACGCGCTTTCTTGAACAAGCGCTGCCGCTCACCGAAGCTGGTTTTTGGATCCGGATTGGGGTCCAGGAAAATATGCAGGTGGTTGAAAGCGGCCTTGAGGCAAGTCTTTTTCGATAACAGCATGCCATTGCCAAACACATCGCCGCTCATATCGCCTATGCCAACCACAGTGAAAGGCTGCTTCTGGATGTCAATACCGAGTTCCCGGAAATGCCGCTTCACCCCCTCCCAGGCACCCTTGGCGGTAATGCCCATGGCTTTATGGTCATAACCCACCGATCCGCCTGAGGCGAAAGCATCTGCCAGCCAGAAGCCACGCTCCAGCGAGATTGCATTGGCCGTATCTGAAAAAGTGGCCGTGCCCTTATCTGCTGCCACGACCAGGTAAGGATCGTCTTCATCGCGCCTGACCACACTGTCCGGATGCAGGACTTTATTCTCACTTAGATTATCTGTTATATCCAATAAAGCATTGATAAATCTCTTATAACAATGAATGCCTTCTTGCTGTAAAGCTTCCCGACCACCTTGTGTGGGTGGCCGCTTCAGTACAAAACCACCCTTGGCGCCTACCGGCACGATCATCGTATTCTTGACGTTTTGCGCTTTCATCAGGCCCAGCACTTCGGTACGAAAGTCCTCCCGCCGATCCGACCAACGTAAGCCGCCGCGAGCAATTTTTCCGCCGCGCAGGTGTATGCCTTCAAAGCGTGGCGAATAAACCCAGATTTCGCGATAGGGCCGTGGCAACGGCAGATCCGCGACTTTGCCAGAATCCAACTTGAAGCTGATGTAGTCGCCAATTTCGCCATTTTCGTCACGGCGAAAATAGCTGGTGCGCAAGGTAGCGCGTATCACATCGTAGAAAGAGTAAAGGATGCGATCCTCATCCAGGCTGGAGACCGAAGTCAAAGCCCGCTGGAAGGCAGTACGCAGGGCATCGACCTGGGCTTCCCGGGTGCCGCCCTGACGAGCGGTATACACCTCGTCCAGGTACTCAGCCAGTACTTCATCCTGGCTCATCTGTTCGCCCAGCAAAGTCGCCAGGGTACGGCTCAACTGCCGCACGGATTGTTGCCGCCGGTAATCACTCTCAATTTCCCTGTCCGGGTCAAACATGGCCTCAAACATTTCAACCAGCAGTCGGCTGATGGCTGGGAACTTGGCCAGTGTTTCCGCCATGTAACTTTGCGAAAACGGTGTACCTATCTGTAGCAGGTACTTGCAATAAGCACGGATCACCTTGACCTGCCGCCAGTCCAGTTCGGCCGCCATGATCAGTTGATTGAAACGGTCGCTGTCTACTTCACCACGAATGGCTTTGGAAAAAGCTTCCTGGAACAAACTGCGGATGGACTCCAGATTCAATTCACGACCCACCACCGGAATCATGTCAAAGTCCTGTATCCACAGCCGCTCATCTTCAGCAAATTCCAACTCATAGGGTCGTTCGCTGACTATGCTCAGGCCCAGGTTTTCCAGCATGGGCAAGACTTCAGATAATGCAATGGGCCGGTGTTTGCGGAACAGTTTGAAACGAATAATGTCGCCACTCTGCTTGCGTGGCCGGTACAGGCTCATGCGCAGATCTTCGCCGCCATCCACAGCTGCTGCGTTGTCCACATCAAATGCTGCCACCCAGGGAGAAATATCTTCTTTGTAAGCCTCAGGAAACGCCGGGCAAAAACGATTGGCCAGTTTCAGCCCATCTTCTTCACCGTGTTGCTGGATTAGAACGGCAGTCAGTTCATCGGTCCAGGAGCGAACTGCATCAACAATTTTCTGCTCCAGCAAAGCTTCATCGGGATGCAAATCTGCACCGGCCTTAGGCCGGATGATAACGTGCAAGCGGGCCAGCGCAGACTCGGAAACATTGACCACATAGTCCAGTTTTTTACCTTTCAGGGCGCGCTGCAATATAGCCTGGATTTTTTCCCGATTTTCAGTGTTGAATCGCTCGCGCGGCAAGTACACCAGGCAGGAGTAAAACCGGCCGTAAGTTTCGCGGCGCAGGAACAGCCGCACGCGACGACGTTCCTGCAGGTTCAATACGCCCTCGGCGATTTCCGCCAACTCATCAGCATTAGCCTGGAACAACTCATCCCTGGGCAGGGTTTCGAGTATGTGCATCAAGGTTTTCCAGGCATGGCTGCCCTCGTGCAGGCTGAGTTTTTCTACCACCTGCTTGACCCTGCCGCGCACCAAGGGCGTATCCATGGCACCGAGACTGTAAGCCCTGGAAGTAAACAAGCCCAGGAATCGACGTTCGCCGATAATGCGACCACGTTTATCAAAGCGCAACACACCAATGTAGTCCATGTAACCCACGCGGTGTACGGTCGAGCGTGAGTTGGTCTTGGTAACGATCAACGGTGTATTGGCACTGCGGGTACGGGCATGTTCGGCCGCGCTACTCAAGGGCCTGGAACCGACCGTTTCGCTGTCTTCCTCGAGTATGCCCAAACCGCTGCCTGGAACGATATGCAGTGCATAACCCTTGTCTGCTTTGGCCACTTCATAATCACGCACGCCGAGGAATATGAAATGATTGTTACTAAGCCAATTCATGAAATCCTGGCATTCCGACAATACATCAGCATCTGCCTGTGGAGCCCAGGTCGGCATCAGCTCGCTGGTGGCTTCGGCTACTTTCACCATGGCCCTGAAGTCACGTACCGTCAATTCAACATCTCGGATCGTGGCTTTCAAACCATCTTCAATCTTTTGCAGAACTGCTGCCGAACTTTGATGGTTGATCTGAATCTGCATAACGGATTCAGCTAAACCGGCATCATTGTCACGCTCGGCAATGGCCAGTAACTTGCCGGTTTTTCCGCGCCGGACCTTGATAACAGGGTGAATGATCAGGCGTACATCCAGGCCCATTTCCGCCAATGCCAGAGTCGCGCTGTCCACCAGGAAGGGTTTGTCATCATTGATCATTTCAATGATGCTGTGTTTGCTCTCCCAGCCATCTTTGGCCAAGCTGGGATTGTAAACACGCAGCAGGGATTCACCGGGCTGTCGCTTGGCTATGAACTTGAGCTGGGAAGCCAGCATGGCTGCCAGCACTTCCGCGTTATTGGTAGCCAGTTCGGCCATGGGCACGCGGCGGAAGTAATACTCCATGTAAGCTTGGCCAAGTTCGACTGACTTGGGTCCCAAACGACTGTCCAGCGCTGCAGTAACCTGCTCAAGCAGAATTTGTTTGTCTTGTTCTGAGTTCCTGTTCATGAGGTTTTTACCTTACCTGAGACCCGTTTCCAGCCGGCTGATCACCAATCGTTGGATTTCGCTGGTACCTTCATAAATTTCAGTAATTTTGGCATCGCGGAAGTAACGCTCTATGGGCATTTCCTTGCTGTAGCCCATGCCGCCGTGTATTTGCACAGCCTGATGGGCAATCCACATGGCCGCTTCCGAGGCATACAACTTGGCCATGCTGCCTTCCAGCGTATACCGCGCACCTGTATTGATAGCGCGTTGCTTGGCCCATGCAGCTTTCAGCGTCAATAACCTGGCTGCCTCCAAACGAATTTTCATATCAGCGATTTTGGCCTGCAACATCTGGAAACTACCGATCTCCTGGCCAAAGGCCTTGCGCTCCTGCACCCAGGCTACGCTGGCTTCATAAGCTGCCTGGGCTATACCCACTGACTGTGCAGCTATGCCAATCCTGCCGGCATCCAACACTCCCATCGCGTTGGCAAAACCCTGGCCCTCTTTGCCCAACAGGTTTTCAACCGGGCACAAATAATCTTCAAATTCGATCTCACAGGTAGCGGATGCTCGTATGCCCAACTTCGGCTCGACTTTGCCGCGGATAAAGCCATCAAGCTTGGTATCGATCAGAAAGGCTGAAATACCTTTTGTGCCTTTGCTGGCATCTGTTATGGCAAACAACACCACAAAGTCAGCTACCGGGCCGGAAGTTATCCAGGATTTCTTGCCATTGATTCGGTAATGAGAACCATCTGCTGATAGTTCAGCACGGGTACGCATATTGGCCGAATCAGAACCGGACTGAGGTTCAGTTAATGCATAGGCCCCTACCGCTTCACCAGCCGCCACCGGACGCAGGAATTTTTGCTTCTGCTCTTCAGTGCCGTGCTTGAGGATGCCATGCGAATAAAGCGAGTTGTTGACCGACATAATGGTGCCATGAGCCGCGTCAGCCGCACTGATCTCTATCAAGGCCAGCACATAACCAATCGCGTCCAGGCCTGACCCACCGTATTCCTCCGGAGTTTCCACCCCCATCAATCCCAGCTCTCCCATCAGGCTGACTGTGGCGCTGGGAAACTCTCCGCTGGCATCAAACTGGGCAGCAATGGGAGCAATCTGTTCGCGGGCAAATTCCCTGGCTGCTGCCTGGATCATGGCTTGTTCTTCTGTATATTCGAAATGCATGTCGGGCTTTCCTGCGTGGAATCAAATGGGCAGGTAATTATACGTTCTGCCGCGAGTGATTGCCTCGACTGCTGCAGATACATTGACCTGTCCGAACTGCAGCTCCGACTGTAGCCTATTGACCTGTCGCAACACAGTCGCTAGGCTCTATATATCTTTAAATCAAGATAGAGAGATATATGGTCACAGAGACCTTGTCCGGATTGGATTTGCAAAGCGCTTCCATGCACTGCCGCTTACTGGCAGATTCTACACGACTGCGCTTGCTGTTGATCCTTGAACAGGAAGAACTCAGCGTTGCTGAATTGGCCGCCATCTTGCAGTTGGCCCAGCCGCGCGTGTCTACTCATCTGGCCAAATTAAAAGACGCAGGACTGGTCATTGACCGGCGTGAAGGCGTTTCAGTTTATTACCGTATGTCGGAAAGTTTCCAGGACAGCAGTCTGGAGGCACTGTGGGTAGTGTTAAGACAAAGTGGTGAAGATCCACTGGTACAACAGGACCTGGATCGCATCTCCCAGGTCATACGCTCCCGCAGCGGCACCACCTGGGCCGACAGCGTGGCCGGTGATATGGATCGGCACTATTCACCCGGACGTACCTGGGAAGCGACCTCACGTGCACTGGTCAACCTGCTGAGCCCCGGCAAGGTGCTGGATATCGCTTCCGGCGATGGCGTGATGGCGGAATTGCTGGCATCCCATGCCAGCGAAGTGGTTTGCATTGATGTCAGCGAAAAAGTAGTGGAAGCAGGCCGCAAGCGTTTGGCCAGCCGTACCAATGTGCAATTCAAAATCGGCGATATGCATCAGCTGCCTTTCAAGGACAGCACTTTTGACACTGTGCTGCTGATGCACGCACTGACTTATACCGATCAACCCGAGAAAGTACTGAATGAAGCCAGTCGGGTATTGAAGCCTGGCGGCCAGTTGTTGGCTGTCACCCTGGCGCGTCACCGCCACAAAAAAGCTGTAGAACCCTATAACCACGCCAACCTGGGATTTGCGCCCGAGCAGCTGCAAAAGCTGGCCAGCAACTCAGGCCTGGAGGTCAATCATTGTGAGGTTACAGCGCATGAAAAGCGCCCGCCCCATTTTGCTGTACTGACCTTGTCAGCCAAACGCAGGTAAATCGAATCAGTTTTAATGGATACATTGACCCCACAGCAAATTCCCTACAAACAGCCGGATCGCGTGGCTGCTTTACGCGCAGCGCTGCAGCAACGCATTCTGATTACCGATGGTGCCATGGGTACCATGATCCAGGCCCACCAGCTCAGCGAGGAGCAGTTCCGTGGCCAGCGATTTGTCGATCACCCCAGCTTGCTCAAGGGCAATAATGACCTGCTGTGCCTGACCCAACCGGAACTGATCAGCGAAATACACCGTTCCTTTCTGCAGGCAGGTGCTGACCTGCTGGAAACCAATTCATTCAATGCCACACAGATTTCCCAGCAGGACTACGGGATTGCCGAGCTGGCCAGGGAAATCAATTTTGAAAGCGCCCGCCTGGCCGTAGCGGCTGCACGTGAATTCGAGCAACGGGACCCCAGCCGTCCGCGTTTTGTAATGGGTGCCATGGGCCCGACCAATCGCACGGCATCCCTGTCGCCGGATGTGTTGCGGCCCGAATTCCGCAATATCAGCTTCCAGCAGCTCAGCGACTCTTATGAGGAAGCAGCCATCGGCCTGGCCGAAGGTGGTTGCGATTTGCTGATCGTGGAAACCGTATTCGATACGCTGAATTGCAAAGCCGCCCTGTTCGGCATTGAAGAGGCTTTTATACAGCTGGGTTATCGATTACCGATCATCATTTCCGGCACCATTATCGATGCCAGTGGCCGCACCCTGTCTGGCCAGACCGTAGAAGCATTCTGGTACTCCATTCGTCATGCACAACCGTTCGCAGTAGGCCTCAATTGCGCCCTGGGCGCGGTGGAAATCCGCCCCTGGATACGCAATCTGGCCAGCATTGCTGACTGCCCGATTATCCTTTACCCCAATGCCGGACTGCCTAATGAACTGGGCGATTATGACGACACGCCGGAACACATGTCGCAGATCATTGGCCAATTCGCCGATCAGGGTCTGTTGAACATAGTCGGTGGTTGCTGCGGTACCCGGCCGGAACATATCCAGGCCATAGCCGAGGCGGTAAGCGGCAAGGCTGTGCGCCAGTTGCCTACGCCGGAGCCCTGGTGTCGGCTGGCCGGCCTGGAGCCGCTGGTCATGCGCCCCGACCTGAATTTCATCAATATCGGCGAGCGCACCAACGTTACCGGCTCGGCACATTTCCGCCGACTGATCGAACAAGATGATTACGCTGCGGCTCTGGAAATCGCCCGTCAACAGGTGGAAAACGGCGCGCAGATCATCGATATCAACATGGATGAAGGGTTGTTGGATGGCCCGGAAGCCATGACCCACTTCCTCAAACTGATCGCTTCCGAGCCGGACATTTCCCGTGTACCGGTGATGATCGACTCTTCGCGTTGGGAAGTGATCGAGGCCGGTCTGCGTTGCCTGCAGGGCAAAGGCATCGTCAATTCCATCAGCATGAAGGAAGGCGAAGCAAAATTCATTGAACAGGCCCGGCTGGTCAGGCGCTACGGGGCTGCGGCTATCGTCATGGCTTTTGATGAGAAAGGCCAGGCTGACAGCCTTGAGCGGCGGGTGGCGGTATGCCAACGCGCCTGGAAAATACTCATCGAACAGGTCGGCTTTCCACCCGAAGATATTATTTTTGACCCGAACATTTTTGCCGTAGCCACCGGTATTGCCGAGCATGCAACCTATGGTGTGGATTTCATCGAAGCCACGCGCCAGATCAAGCAGCTCTGCCCCGGCGCAAAAATTTCCGGCGGCGTCAGCAATGTTTCTTTCTCATTCAGAGGCCAGGACCGCGTGCGTGAAGCCATCCACGCGGTATTCCTTTATCACGCCATCCATGCAGGCATGGACATGGGCATTGTCAACGCGGGTCAGCTGGAAGTTTATGACGAGATAGCACCAGGCCTGCGCGAAGCTGTGGAGGATGTAATCCTCAATCGGCGTGAGGATTCCACCGAGCGCTTGCTGGAAATTGCCCAGCAATTCCAGGGCGGTGCAGATCGCGAAGTCGATGTAGCGGCCTGGCGTGATGCGCCCGTGCATGAGCGACTGGTGCATGCACTGGTTAAAGGCATCACCTCGCATATTGAAGAGGACACCGAAGAAGCACGCCAGGCCTCCCGGCGAGCCCTGGATGTGATCGAAGGGCCTTTGATGGATGGTATGAACGTGGTCGGTGACCTGTTCGGTGATGGCAGGATGTTTCTGCCGCAGGTGGTGAAAAGCGCCCGCGTCATGAAGCAGGCGGTAGCGGTGCTGATTCCGCATATTGAACACGAGAAGAAACTGTCTGGCGAACCTGCACAGGAACAGGCGCATGTGATTGTGGCCACGGTCAAGGGCGATGTGCACGACATCGGCAAGAACATCGTGGCCGTGGTGCTACGCTGCAACAATTTCCGCGTGACCGATCTGGGCGTTATGGTTCCGGGTGACAGCATTCTGGATGCAGCCATACGTGAGAAAGCTGACATTGTTGGCCTGTCCGGGCTGATCACGCCCTCGCTGGATGAAATGCGCCAGGTGGCGGCGGAAATGAAACGCCGCGGCATGCAACTGCCACTGATGATAGGCGGCGCCACCACTTCGCCGGTACACACTGCCTTGCGCATAGAGCCGGAATACAGCGCGAACGTGGTTTGGGTAAAAGATGCCTCACGGGCAGTAGGCGTGGCGCGGGCTTTGTGCCAGCCAGACAGCCGACAGGAGTTATTGCATCAAACCAGCCTGGACTTTGCGACATTACGTGAACGTCGTGCCCAGGGCAGCCGGCGGGAACCGCCGGTGAATTTGCAGCAGGCCCGGGAAAACAAACTGGCCATAGACTGGTCGGTCGCTATTCCCGGCAAACCGGCAAGCCCCGGCATCACCGTACTGAAAGATGTGTCGCTGGCCGAGCTGGTCGACACCATAGACTGGACGCCTTTTTTCCAGACCTGGGAACTGGCAGGCCGCTATCCGCAAATCCTGCAGGACAAGATAGTGGGTGAAGTGGCCACCAATCTGTTCCAGGATGCACAGGATATGCTGCGGCGTATCGTGGCCGAAAAATGGTTGACCGCCTCTGCAGTAATCGGCCTGTTTCCGGCAAATTCAATGGGTGATGACGTGCAGCTGTTCAAACCCGACGAACCCAAAACCGAATTGGCAACATTGAATTTCCTGCGCCAGCAAAAAGCCAAGGCCAAAGGCCGGGCCAACTCTTGTCTGGCGGATTTTGTAGCGCCTCGGGACAGTGGCTTACAGGATCATATCGGCTTGTTCGCCGTCACAGCTGGGTTAGGTATAGAAAGCAAGCTGGCCGAATTCGAGGCCGCCAATGACGACTACCAATCCATATTGCTGAAAGCCCTGGCAGATCGACTGGCCGAATCACTGGAGGAAAAAATGCACCAGTGGGTACGCACACAATATTGGGGCTATGTGCCAGATGAAAATCTGGGCAATGAAGATTTGATTACCGAAAAGTACCAGGGCATACGCCCGGCACCCGGTTATCCGGCCTGCCCCGACCACAGTGAAAAGAAGAAATTATTCGAATTGCTGGATGTAAACCAACGAATCGGAATGCAGCTGACAGATGGCTATGCCATGTATCCTGCAAGCAGTGTCAGCGGCTACTACTTCGCCCATCCCGAAGCAGGTTATTTTGTGCTGGGACAGATTGAGGAAGATCAGTTGCAGGATTACGCAGTACGTAAGCAGTGCCCGGTAGAGGAATTGAAGCGGGTATTACCAGCCAACCTGGCCGACTGACAAGATCATTCGCCGGAATTCTGCTTTTCCTCAACGGATTTTTCTGATCCGGCATCAGCCTCACTCAGCTCTGCTTCATCGAAGTCATCGTCTGCGGAGCCTGCCAGCAGATCCGCAACATGTGCGGGTGATATTTTTCGTACTTCTTCAATCTGTTCACTGGCCAAAATGTGATAACCACCCGCCAGGTAAACCACACCCAGGTTGCCGTTATTGAGATCGACCAGTTGTTCCGGACCCACGTACAGCTTGCGTATGCGGTCCTTGTACATGAAGTATCTGGCTTCAGTGGCATCGGCCAGATTCAGTCGACCCGCTTCGATGATTTGCTTGATCTGGCGGTTCAAAGCAGCGCGCCTTCTGTCTTCTTCCATTTTGCGCTCACGCGCTTTCTGCTTGGCTGATTTTTCCTGGGCTTCGCGGATACGATAAGCCTGCTCCAGGGAAATATTCTCATCCTGCTTCAGATCAGGCTTCAATTGAACCGGTTTAGGCTCAGCAACCGCTGGCTTTGCGCCACCTCGCCGTTGAGCGGATGACCCATTGGCCTGCTGCTGACGTGGCGCTTGCTTGACGCTGTTTTTTTTGGCCAGCCCCAGCGCCAGCAATTGATCTTGCAATGACTTGCTCACGAAATGAATTAAACCTCTTGTAACTCGGCTACCATCCAGTCATAGGTGGAGCTTAAACCCTGCGCCAAAGAAATGACTGGCTTCCAACCCATGGACTGAATCAAACTTATATCGAGCAACTTGCGCGGTGTACCATCAGGACGCGAGCTGTCGAATTGAATTTCACCTTTGAATCCTGCCACATCTGCAATCATTTTTGCGAGTTCGGCGATAGAAATATCGCTGCCGCAACCCACATTGATATGGGCATTACGTTCGGGCACCTGCGTTTCAAATTTTTCTTTATCAATCGCCATCACAGCCAGACAGGCAGCTGCCATATCGTCTACATGCAGAAATTCACGGCGTGGATTGCCACTGCCCCAGACACTGACCACGTTCTCTCCATCCCGCACCGCCCGGTAAAACCTGTGCAACAAGGCGGGCAGTACATGACTGCTTTCCAGGTCAAAATTATCATGTGGGCCATACAGGTTAGTGGGCATAACGCTGCGAAAATCACAAGCATGCTGGCGACGATAGGCTTCACACATCTTCAGACCGGCAATTTTTGCAATCGCATAGGCATCGTTGGTGGGTTCCAGCGGACCACCGAGCAAAGCATCTTCTCGCATGGGCTGCTCTGCCAGTCGCGGATAAATACAGGAACTGCCCAGGAATAAAAGGCGATTGACTCCACTGCGGTGTGCCGCATCAATCACATGTGTCTGGATCAACAGGTTGTCGCGTATGAAATCTGCAGGAAATTCATTATTGGCCTGTATGCCGCCGACCTTGGCAGCCGCCAGGTAAACCTGATCCACCTTCTCGTCGGCAAAAAACTGTTCTACTTCAGACTGACGCATCAGGTCCAGTTCACCGCGATCGCGTAATAGCAACTCACAGTTACCCGACATGACCAATTGCCGCACCAGGGCAGCACCCACCATGCCCTTATGACCAGCAACAAAAATCCGTGGCATATCGTGTAGTGATGAAACCATGCTGTCGGATCTCAGACCTTGCAGCGATGCTGCTTGACCAGTGCCTCTTCCTGCGCATGGCCCAGATCTGCTACAGCCATTTCGCGTACCAGCTCATCAAAGCTGGTTGTTGGCTTCCAGCCCAGTTCGCGCTCAGCTTTGGATGCGTCGCCCAGCAAGGTCTCCACCTCTGCAGGGCGGTAATAGCGTGGGTCAATCCGGATCAACACATCACCGCTACGACATTTGAATTCCGAATTGGCGCAATCAGTGAGCACTGCATGTTCGGCTTCACCTGTCCCGCGCCACTCCAGCACCAGGCCCATATGCCGGGCAGTCGCGTTAACGAAATCACGTACAGATCTCTGCTCGCCGGTGGCGATAACGTAATCCTGCGGCTGGTCCTGCTGCAGCATCAACCACTGCGCTTCCACATAGTCACGTGCATGGCCCCAGTCGCGCCGCGCATCCATATTGCCCAGATAGACACAATCTTCCAGGCCAAAGGCAATTCGTGCCAAACCGCGGGTGATCTTGCGGGTCACAAAGGTTTCACCACGCAATGGTGATTCATGATTGAACAGTATGCCGTTACAGGCAAACTGGCCGTATGATTCCCGGTAGTTCACCACGATCCAGTAAGCATAGAGTTTGGCCACACCATAGGGAGAGCGAGGATAAAAAGGCGTGGTTTCACTTTGTGGGGTTTCCTGCACCTTACCAAACAACTCAGAGGTTGAAGCCTGGTAAAAGCGGCAGGAATCCTGTAAACCCAGGTTGCGGATGGCTTCCAGTAGTCGCAGGGTGCCCACCGCATCGGATTCGGCGGTGTATTCCGGTTCTTCAAAAGAAACCGCCACATGGCTTTGCGCTGCCAGGTTATAGATCTCATCGGGCTGCACCGCTTGTATGGTGCGCTGCAGGCTGGAGCCGTCAGTCATATCGCCGTAATGCAGGCGCAAACGTGCACCCAGGTCCTGCGGGTCAGAATACAAATGATCGATGCGCTGGGTATTGATCGAGGAGGCACGTCGTTTGATGCCATGTACCTCATAACCTTTGGCAAGCAAAAATTCTGCCAGGTAGGCACCATCCTGTCCGGTAATGCCAGTAATCAGTGCTTTCTTGCCCAAAACTCTCTCCCCAAAAACGGCTCAGGGCCGTCCTATGGCGTAATAAGTAAATCCGCGGCGTCGCACGATCGACGGCGACCAGATATTGCGTCCATCGACAATTACCGCTTGCTGCATTTCCTGCTGCAAGCGATCAAAGTCCGGCGCCCAATACAACTTCCACTCGGTCATCAGTACCAACGCATCGGCCCCTGCTGCCGCCGCATAAGGTTCATCAGCCAGACTAAAGCCACTGCCTTCGGGGTACAAGTGCGCAGCTTCTTCCATGGCTTCCGGGTCGTGCGCACAAACACTGGCACCTTCCGCCAACAGGGCGTCCACCAGGTTCAGAGCAGGCGCTTCGCGCATATCATCCGTATTGGGCTTGAAGGCCAGTCCCCACACGGCAATTTTCAAACCGGACAACTCACCACCAAAGTGTCTGTCCAGAATTTCAAAGGCTTTGGCTTTCTGGCGGTTATTCACCGCCTCAACCGCTCGCAGTAATTCAGCCTCATAGCCAAACTGCCGTGCGGTGCGTTCCAGCGCCCGCACGTCCTTGGGAAAACAGGATCCGCCATAGCCCACGCCGGGATAAATAAAGGAATAGCCAATGCGCGGATCAGAACCCATGCCTATGCGCACCTGTTCAATGTCGGCGCCTACCCGTTCGGCCAGGTTCGACAACTCGTTCATCAGGCTGATCTTGGTGGCCAGCATGGTATTGGCTGCGTACTTGGTCAGTTCCGCGGAACGCACATCCATACACAACAGTTTTTCATGATTGCGATTGAAGGGTGCATACAGTTCACGCAGCAGCGTCTCCGCTTCTTCCGAATCAGTCCCAATCACAATGCGATCGGGTTTCATGAAATCGGCGATGGCCGCGCCTTCCTTGAGAAACTCGGGGTTCGATGCCACTGTGACTTCAAACTGCATACCACGAACCTGCAAGGCCCGGTTGGCAGCTTCGCGTACTTTTTCACAAGTGCCTACCGGAACGGTGGATTTCACCACTATCAATAGCGGCTTTTCCAGGTACTGCCCCAATCCATCTGCCACGGCCAGCACATGACTGAGGTCAGCCGAACCGTCTTCATCGGGTGGGGTGCCAACCGCAATAAAAATCACTTCGGCATGCTGCACAGCCTGCTGCAGCGAGTTGGTGAACTGCAGGCGCCCTTGGGCTGCATTGTCCAACAGCATGGATTCCAGCCCAGGTTCGAATATAGGCATTACGCCCTGGCGCAGGCGTTCTATTCGCCCTGCATCTATATCCATGCACATCACGTGGTGACCTACTTCAGATAGACCCGCTCCACTGACCAGACCCACGTAGCCACTGCCCACTATAGCTAAACGCATTATTATGCCCTGCCCTTCACTGAGTAATATTCCCGGAACCAGGTGATGAACCGTGCCATGCCATCGGCCAGACTGGTCTCCGGGTGATAATTGAAATCCCTTTGCAAATCACTGCAATCAGCCCAGGTATCCTGCACGTCGCCCGGCTGAGCCGGCAACATTTCCAGCTCCGCTGGCATACCCAGGCAATTTTCCAGTTCCGCCAGAAAATCCATCAACTGCACTGGCTGATTGTTGCCGATATTATAAATCCGGTAAGGCGCATCACTGGCAGCCGGATCTTGCCCTGTTTTGCCGGAGTCAGACTTCACAGGCAGCTTCCCGATAGTCACCGCAACCACGCCGCTGACGATATCATCTATGTAAGTGAAGTCACGACGGTGCTGGCCAAAATTGAATACGCCAATGGGGCTGCCTGCCAGGATTTTTTTGGCGAACATGATGGGTGCCATGTCGGGCCTGCCCCATGGCCCATATACGGTAAAGAAGCGCAATCCTGTTGTAGCCAATCCATACAGATGCGAATAAACATGAGCCATCAGTTCATTGGCGCGTTTGCTGGCTGCGTAGATGGACAGGGGGTGATCCACGGCATCGTGCTCGGAAAAGGGTGTGCTGGCATTATTTCCATAAACCGAACTGGACGAAGCATAGACCAGGTGTTTAATTTCATGGTGACGGCAGGCTTCGAGCACATTCATAAACCCCACCAGGTTGGCTGAGACGTAATCCATGGGATGGTCTATGGAGTGACGCACACCCGCCTGGGCCGCCAGGTGCACGACCTTTTCAGGTTGTACCGCTGCCAGCAACTGCTGCAAAGAAATTGCATCAGTGATATCGAGTTTTTCAAAACGAAAACCGGGCTGGCCCTGTAATTGGGCCAGCCGGTCGCGCTTCAGTTGCGGGTCGTAGTAATCGTTGAGGTTATCCAGCCCAAGCACCTCATGCCCTGATTGCAGCAGCCTGGATGCCGTGTGCATGCCGATAAAGCCGGCAACTCCGGTCACCACCAGTTTCATGGCACTTGCTGGCGGGTGACTATGCTTACCCGGATAACTACTGGCCTTCGATGGCCAGCAATTCAACCTGGAAAGTCAGAGTTGCATTTGGGCCTATCGGACCACCACCAGCCGGCCCATAAGCCAATGCTGCAGGAATATAGAACATGTACTTGCTGCCAACAGGCATCAGTTGCACGCCCTCGGTCCAGCCCGGAATCACTTTATCCAACTCGAATGAAATAGGCTCGCCACGTGCGTAAGAACTGTCGAACTCCTCACCATTCAACAAAGTACCGCGGTAATGTACACGGACCTTATCAGTAGCAGCAGGCTTGGGACCTGTGCCCTGGTCGATGACCTTGTACTGCAGCCCGCTGTCAGTAACCTTCACGCCTTCCTTGTTGCGATTCTCCAGCAGGAATTTATCACCTTCAGCTGCGTTCTTGGTCGCAGCAGCGCTCATTTCGGCTTCGGCTTCGCCACGACGTTTGGCAATGAAGTCCTCGCGTATGCTTGCGGCCTGTTCCGGTGTCAGTGCAGGTTCTCCACCTTCATAGGTGGTACGAACAGCTTCGAACAGCGTATTGAGATCAATATCTGAGCCCTGCTGCTTCAATGAAGCACCGATATCCATCCCAATGATATAACCCAGTTTTTGGGCTTCGGTATTCAACTCCGTGGCCGCCAGCGCGTTGGCAGAAACGCTAACTGCCGCGATCAAGCCCAAAACAGAAAAAATTCTCATGAAAATTGCTCCTTGTGGATAAATATCCCGTCTGCATGCCAAAAGCGTGCTGACGGGTCGTAACCAGCAGCGGATTTTCCACTGATTCAGGTCAAGCTGCAAATCGAGCTTTAAATATGGCTGTAGAAAAATAAAAACTTGCAATGACTTGTTTTGGTGTTGTACCATACTACCACACTAAACATTTCACCCATGCCCGGAGCTAATGGACATGTTATTACGTAAAATTAAAAACCGGCTGAAAATCCCCAATCGCATCGCTGCAATGGCAGCCATAATGCTATTGATGAGCAGTTTCGTTGACTCGACCCATCTGACTACAAATGCCACGCAGAGTTCGGTGGAGCAGAATGTCACCGTTTCCAACGCCGATGAGGCGGTTACCGATTTGGTGACTGTCGCCGTTACTGCAGCCAAGCCGGCAAGCATCAATATCAGCTCACTGATCTTCAGGTTTTAGTCCACACCTGTGAGCCAACGCTGGAACGATATCGAGCCCATTTATTGGCAGCTCAAAGAACGTACCATAGCCATGATATTGGATGGCACCCTGGCCGAGGGCGATGCCCTGCCCTCGGTGCGAGCTGTAGCCTCTGACCTGCAACTCAATCCCATCACGGTTTCCAAGTCCTACCAGACACTGGTGGATGAAGGCCTGGTGGAAAAACGCCGCGGCCTGGGTATGTTTGTCTGTGAAGGTGCCTTCCAGCAATTGATTGCCAGTGAACGCAAGCGTTTCCTGCAAACCGAATGGCCGGCCACACTTAAAAGAATCCAGCAACTGGGTATGAATGTGCAGGAACTGTTGCAGGCTGTCGAATCCGGAGGCAAGAAAAACACATGAATTCCTCGCTGGCAACTTCTCAAACCAGGGACCCGCACACGCCGGTAATCACTGCCACTGGCCTGACCAAAAGCTATGGCAAGCACCTGGCGGTTGATCACATTGATCTGGAAATCGCAGCAGGCAGGATCATAGGCCTGATCGGCCCCAATGGTGCAGGCAAGACCACTTTAATGAAAGCCATTTTGGGCCTGGCAACTTATGAAGGTCGACTGAATGTATTGGGGCTGGACCCGGCCAGCCAGCGTGCCCGCTTGATGGAAGATGTCTGCTTTATTGCCGATGTCGCCGTGCTGCCACGCTGGATCAAAGTGCACCAGCTGATCGACCTGACCGAAAAAATACACCAGAAATTTTCGCGCGATACCTGCCTGCAATACTTGGCCAAAACCAAGATCAGCAAAGACAGCAAAGTCAAACAGCTATCCAAAGGCATGGTGGCACAGCTGCACCTGGCACTGGTCATGTCCATTGATGCCAAATTACTGGTGCTGGACGAGCCTACCCTGGGCCTGGATATCCTCTATCGCAAAGAGTTTTACTCCAACCTGCTGAACGACTATTTCGATGATGAGCGCAGCATCATCATCACCACCCACCAGGTCGAAGAAGTTGAGCACATACTGACCGACCTGATTTTCATCAACGACGGCAAAATTTCGCTCAATTGCAGCATGGAAGAAGTGCAGAATCGTTTTGTTGAATTGATGGTACGGCCCGACCAGGCGGCTACAGCTCGGGGCATGAAACCTTTGCACGAAAGCCAGTCTTTTGGCCGACATATATTCCTGTTTGACGGAGTCGACAGAAAGCAACTGGCAGAATTGGGCGAAATCCGTACACCCAGCGTGGCAGACCTGTTCGTAGCTACCATGAGCCCTAAGTCGGGAGAGGTCCAGTGAACGGCGTACAACTGACCCGTTTGCTGGCATTGATGCAGCGCGAGTTCTGGGAAAACAAGGGTGCTTTTCGCACTACACCTATTGTTATTGGCCTGGTACATATTGGCCTCTTACTGATGACCATATTTACCACGGCACATTTTGATAATGAGCTTTACACGTTTCGAGAAGCCATTCGCAGCCTGGCCGAACATTCCAGTGAATTTCGCGCGCTACATGTTTACGAGGTGATGTTGGGGAGCTCGGTAGTTTTTACCATCGTACTGTCGATAGTCGTATTTTTTTACCTGCTGGGCTCTTTGTATGATGATCGCAAGGATCGCAGCATCCTGTTCTGGAAATCCCTGCCGGCCTCGGACAGCCTGACCATTTTATCCAAACTGCTGACCGCCATGATCACTGCACCATTGTGTTTCTGGTTGATTTTCATACTGACCCAGGTGCTGGCCAGTGCCATCGCCGCCATCATGGTGCTGTCGGTGGGCGAAAATCCGTGGACTCTTTTCATCAGCGAGATGAGCCCTCTGAAAGTCTGGTCCATGCTGGGACTCAGCTATATTGCAACTTCCATCTGGTTCCTGCCGCTGACCGCCTGGCTGCTCCTGGTTTCGGCTTTCTCACCGCGGGTACCTTTGCTGTTTGCCTTATTGCCGCCCATATTGTTCGCCATTCTGCAAAGCTGGATTGACTTCCTGCGCACTTTCACACTCAACAGCAACCTGTTCGGCATAGTTGGGCAATGGATAGCCAATAGCCCTGCCATACTCACCGCGCAGGTACAGAATGGCAAAGGCGAGGTGGCACTCGGTGCAACCCTGAGCGACCGCTTCGATCATTCGGTGACTGTGGCAAACATTCTGGATCGCCTGTTTTCTTTCGAAATGCTGTGCGGTCTTGCGGTTGCCGCTGTTTTTCTGGGGGCAACTTTATGGCTGCGCCGCAGAGCAACAGATAGTTAATTTATTCTTTGATACCGCCGCGTGTCAGCTCCAGCGGGTCCAACAAGCGATCCAGGTCTTCGTCCGAAAGATCGGTCATATCGCGTGCCACATCCTTGATGGGCCTGCCCTCCTTATAAGCCTGTTTGGCCATACTGGCACCCAACTCATAACCCACTACCGGATTGAGTGCAGTCACCAATATGGGATTGCGCTCCAATGCTTTGCTGATCACGTCTTCCCGCACCTTGAAACCGGCAATGGCGGAGTCAGCCAGCAAACGGCTGGAAGTGGCGAGTATCTCCAGGCTCTGCAACAGGTTCAGCGCCACCACCGGCAACATCACGTTGAGCTGGAACAAGCCAGATTGCCCAGCCATAGTAATGGTGCTGTCGTTGCCGATCACCTGTGCACACACCATGCACACCGCTTCGGGTATCACCGGGTTGACTTTGCCCGGCATGATGGAAGAACCGGGCTGCAAGGAAGGCAACTCGATTTCACACAAGCCAGCCAAAGGACCGGAGTTCATCAGGCGTAAGTCGTTGGCCATCTTCATCAGGGTGCAGGCCAGGGTTTTCAGCTGGCCTGAAAGCTCGACCGAAGCATCCTGTGAACTGATGCCCTCGAACAGATTATCAGCCGATTCAAACTTGACGCCGGTCAGCTCCTGCAAAGCCGCTGCCACCCTCGGTCCAAACTCCGGATGGGCATTGATACCAGTACCCACCGCAGTGCCGCCCTGCGGTAACTTACGCAGGCGCTTGAGCGCACTCTTGATGCGTTTGATATTGGAGCGGATCTGGCTGGACCAGCAGGACAACTCCTGCGAAAACGTCACCGGCATGGCATCCATCAGGTGCGTACGGCCGGTCTTGGTTATACCGGCCAGTTCCTCGGACTTGATATCCAGGGTTTCCGCCAAATGCTTCAGCGATGGTATCAGATCGTGGCTGGCCACCAGGCTGGCACTGACCTGGATAGCCGTAGGCACTACATCATTGGAGCTTTGGCACATGTTGACATGGTCATTGGGGTGTATGGCCAACTCGTTAGCTTGATTGGCCAGATGGGCAATCACTTCGTTGGCGTTCATATTGGAACTGGTACCCGAACCGGTCTGGAATACGTCAATGGGAAACTCCGCATCCATTTCACCCGCCGAAACTTTCCGGGCAGCAGCTTCTATGGCCAGTGCCCTTTCGGTATCCAACAGCCCCAGTTCCCGATTGGCGCGCGCTGCGGCTTCCTTGATCAGGCCCAGAGCACGGATGAATTCGGCCGGCATGCACAGGCCGCTGATGGGAAAATTCTGCACAGCGCGTTGGGTTTGTGCGCCCCAGAGTGCGGTTGCGGGCACCTGAAGTTCGCCCATGCTGTCTTTCTCCGTGCGGTACTCTGAACTCATTGAATCAAATCTCCGTGATTAAAAAAATGCATTTTTGGGACAGGCAGTGAAATTTGGTAAGCCTATTTTATGACTTGCGCAGGGGCCACGTACACCGTTGATTTGACCAGGCTGGGTTTTCAGCTGGGTATGAATGCAGCTGAAGCAATGTAAAATAGCCCGCTTGATCCGTGGCCAATGCCCGAAGCAGTAAGGAAAAAACCTGTGTTGCCATTGAACGAATTGACCGCCCTGTCCCCGGTTGACGGCCGCTATGCCAGCAAGACGGCTGCACTGCGTGAATATTGCAGCGAGTCCGGCCTGATCAAGCGGCGGGTAATCGTTGAATTACGCTGGTTCCAGGCCCTTTGCACTGAGCCCGCCATTGCGGAACTGCCTGCTCTGTCGGCTACGGCCAACGATTTCCTCGATCAGCTGGCAGCAAACTTCAACGCTGCTGATGCGCAAAAAGTAAAAGACATCGAGGCTGTCACCAACCACGATGTCAAAGCCGTGGAGTATTTCCTCAAGGAAAAATTCGAGGCTATTCCCGAGTTGGCAGAACGGGTTGAGTTCCTGCATTTTGCCTGTACTTCAGAAGACATCAACAACCTGGCCTATGCCCTGATGTTGCGTGATATTAACCAGGAGGTACTTACTCCCAGGCTGACAGAGCTGCAGCAATCACTTCTGCAATTGGCCAGCACTTTCAGCGAACAGCCCATGCTGTCCCGCACTCACGGTCAACCCGCTTCGCCCACCACACTGGGTAAGGAAATGGCCAATGTGGCGCATCGGCTGCAACGCCAACTGCAGCAACTGGCGCAGCAGGAATTCCTCGGCAAAATCAATGGCGCAGTAGGCACCTACAACGCACACATCTTGGCCTATCCGGAAGTGGACTGGCCCGCCTTGTCGCAGCGTTTTGTTGAATCGCTGGGTTTGCAGTGGAATCCCTATACTACGCAGATCGAACCACACGACTGGATTGCCGAGCTGTTTCACATCCAGCTGCGCATCAACACCTTGTTGATCGATTTCTGTCGCGATACCTGGGGCTATATATCGCTGGGCTATTTTCGCCAGAAAACCGTGGCAGGCGAAGTGGGCTCCTCCACCATGCCGCACAAGGTCAACCCCATCGATTTTGAAAATGCTGAAGGCAATTTCGGCATTGCCAATGCCCTGCTCGCTCACCTGGCTGAGAAGTTGCCCATCTCCCGCTGGCAGCGCGACCTGACCGACTCCACTTCATTGCGCTCCATAGGAACCGTATATGGCCACCAGCTGATTGCCCTGGCGTCACTTTCGCGTGGCGTGGGTAAACTGGAAGTGGATCCGGTGCGGCTGGATCTGGACCTGGAACTGAATTGGGAAGTGCTGGCGGAACCGGTACAAACCGTGATGCGCCGTTATGGCCTGGACAACCCCTATGAACAGTTGAAGGCATTGACCCGTGGTAAACGTATGGGTCGAGAGGAGTTCGCCGCTTTGATCAACACTCTGGACATTCCAGCGGAGGCTCAAACAGCCTTATTGGCCCTGACTCCACAAGGCTACATTGGCCTGGCGGCCCAACTGGCCCGGGACCTGGCAGCGAAGTCAGCTAAGCAATGAGCATGGACCCAGCCGCTGCACCCTTGGGTGGTATGCCGGTTGATACCTTTCTACAGGATTATTGGCAAAAGCAACCCTGCCTGATCAAACAAGCCTTTCCCGGTTTTGAGCCGCTGCTGGATGAAAATGACATCGCAGGCCTGGCCTGCGAGGAGTTGGCCGAAGCACGCCTGGTGATGGGCAATATGGAGTTGGCCAACTGGACGGTAGAACACGGCCCATTTGACGAACAGCGATTGGCCGATCTGGCAGAAAACGACTGGTGCCTGCTGGTGCAGGACGTTGAAAAACACTACACCCCTTTGCAGCCGTTGCTGGCCAGGTTTGATTTTCTTCCCAATTGGCGGCTGGATGACCTGATGGTCAGTGTCAGTGCTCCGGGTGGTTCGGTGGGTGCGCATGTAGACCAATACGATGTCTTCCTGTTACAGGCATCCGGCCAAAGACGCTGGCAGATTTCCAGGCAGTTCAAGCCTGACTTATTGGCCGGTAGCGACTTGCGTGTATTGCAGGAATTCACGCCCGAACAGGAGTGGTTGCTGCAGCCTGGGGACATGCTCTACTTGCCACCGGGTGTGGCTCATTACGGACTGGCTTTGGACCTGGGCATGACCTGGTCCATAGGCTTGCGCGCTCCCAGCCAGGCCGACCTGTTCCAGGCCTTGGGCGACTGGTTGGCGGAGAATCACACTGAAGGCCAACGCTATTCCGACTCCAGGCTGATGGCCTCAAACCGGGCCGGTGAGATCTCGTCAACGGCATTGCAACAACTGACCAGTCTGTTTGCTGTGTCGACACCCTCTGCAGCGGCTTTTCAGCCTGATCTGAATGAGTTCCTGGCCGGCTTTATCAGTCGCTACCGACTGGCTCACCAGGTTGCCGAACCTGAGCTGCAGCTGGACAGTACTGAATTGGAGCAAGCCCTGAGCTCTGGTAGCCGCTTGCAGCGCAATCCCTGGACGCGGCTGAACTGGATTCAGCAAGGTGAGCAGGCGCACTTGTTTGCCGCCGGCGAAAGCATGACTTGCAGCCAGGCTCTGGCCGCCACTTTATGCAGTTCCAAATTATCAGAGCTGCATTGGCCGGATTTCAGTGCGCCTGAGCAGAATTGCATACTGGAACTGCTCAATCTGGGGCATTTGTACCTGCAGCATCCCGATAACTGATCCTGCAGTCCGGCAGCCAGCGCTCACACCGGACTTGCCGGATAAAGCAATGCCCAATTTTATTGCCAGATTTTATTACCGAATTTTGTTGATTGGGCCGCAAGATGCCCCCATAAGCAAGGGGGCTAAGTTATAATTCGTGATTGTGTCGGAATAAGCTGATTATTCCGGCTTTTTACCTCCGGCCAGACAGCGTTCTGGCAGCAAGCAGCATGGGCCAGGAAACAGGTTTTAGCGTGGATCGAACTCTGCAGGAACTTAGAAATTCATCCTACCTTTACGGTAGCAATGCACCTTTGATCGAAGCCTGGTATGAATCCTGGCTGGAAGATCCGGGCAGCGTGCCCGAACAATGGGCAGCAGAATTCGCCCGTATACACAGTGTGGGAGACACTGCCAAGGCTGAATCCGAGCAAGGTCACCTGAACGTACAGGAGAAGTTCCGCCTGCTGGGCCGGTTAACGCCAACCCAGGAAGCGGATTACCACGAGTCCGACCATAAACAGGCCGCTGTCCTTAAACTGATCCATGCTTATCGTATCCGGGGCCACGAAACGGCCAAATTGGACCCACTGGGCATGCCACATCGTGATCCGGTTCCCGACCTCAGTCTGGAATTCAACGATCTGGGCAAAGCCGATCTGGACCTCTACTTCGATACCGGCACACTGGTTGCACCCAAGCGCCTCAAACTGCGTGAAATCGTCGAGCTTTGCCAGCGCGTCTATTGCGGCAGTATTGGTCTCGAGTACATGCACATCATCGATACCATCAAGCGCGAGTGGATCCAGAATCGCATGGAAGGCAGCACCGGCATTTATGATGTAAATGACCACGAAAGGCTGCGTATATTGCAGATGTTGACTGCCGCAGAAGGCCTGGAAAAATACCTGCATACCCGTTACGTGGGGCAGAAACGATTTTCGCTGGAAGGTGGCGACAGCCTGATCCCCCTGCTGCATGAAACCATGTTGCATGCCGGAGAACGCGGCGTGCGCGA
>JBBKVS010000361.1:0-12813 GCA_037968555.1 Lysobacterales bacterium
TTTTTGAAACTCCGGCAGCAGCTATTTCTTTACCCCAGCGCGTGCAAGCGCACGCAGCGCTGTTAAAGCAGTTGGCCCGGCAAATTAATGTTACTGAGCGGGTGCCTGCAGCGATTGAATAGCAGTAACTGACCATAAATTTACAAAGGGGACGGATAATTGATTTGCCCCGTCCTCATTAATTTTGGCGAGTTTCGCTGGTCAGGGTTTCTTTTTGGACCACTGATCAATAATTGAACTAGTATGGTCCTTGGGTCGGTTGCGGCCTGCCTGGACATGACCATACCCATGAAGAACTCCACGACTTGCACCCGCAAGGCATATAACTTTTGTCTTTTTGCAGCGCCCCTGGCCATCGCATTGATCACTTCGGTCATGGCTTTGCCTGCTTACGCCGCAACGAACGGCGGCCCCACGACGACCATGGCTCTGCTTAAAACCACCAGCCTTTCGCCCGCCATCGACGCCGGAGACAATGGTGCCTGCCCTGATTTCGACCAGCGCGGCGAAGCTCGTCCCAAAGGCCCCGGCTGTGATATCGGCGCCGTTGAGGTCGACTACACACCGGTTGTCGCAGACTTTTTTATCACGTCCTGGAAAACTGATAATCCGGGGCAAACCGGCCCACAGAGTTTCATCCTGCCGATGGTGGGTGGCCCCTACGGAATTGATTTCGACGGGGACGGTGTGATTAATGAGGAAGATAATGGGCTAAGTGGTGCAATTCAGCTTGATTTTGACTCTGCCGGCATCGTCACAATCGGGATATACGGAGACTTTGATGCTTTTCTCCCGGCCAATTTTGGCGATGGGCTAAAGCTTGTTGCTGTGAACCAGTGGGGTAGCCATCAATGGCAATCGATGAATTCTGCGTTTCAGGGCGCCAGCAATATGCAAGTGCCTGCCAGCGACACCCCTGACTTTTCAGCCGTCACCGACATGTCTTCCATGTTTGAAAACGCCAGCCTGGCCAACCCGGACACCACTGGCTGGGATACCGGCAATGTCACTACCATGAAACTGATGTTTTCCAATGCGCTGGCTGCTGATCCGGATACCAGTAACTGGAACGTGACCTCACTGCAGGATGCAAGCTCCATGTTTTCCGGCGTCACGCTTTCCACCCCCAACTACGACAACCTGTTGGTCAACTGGAATGCGCAAGCCCTGGAGGTCGCGGTCTCTCTCGATGCAGGCAATTCAGTTTATTGTTCTGCGGCTGCAGTCGCAGCCAGGGACAACCTGCAATATTCGCACTTTTGAGACATCAGTGATGGAGGAGAATGTCCGCCCACCTTCACCATTGGCGGTGAGGTTACAGGGCTGACCGGAAGTGGGCTGGTGCTACAGAATAATGCGGCAGACCCACTACCCATCGCTGCCGACGGCCCCTTTGTTTTTGCCACCGCCCTGACTGAGAGCAGCAGTTATAGCGTAACCGTACAGCACCATCCGGATGATACCAACCAGTACTGTTCTGTGACCAACGGCGCGGGCGTAGTGGCCACGACTGATGTGGGAAATGTCTTAGTGACGTGTTCGATTCGGGAAGAAATTATTCTCGACGACGGGTTTGAAAATCCACCGGATCCTTGAATCCAACAGCAGATATCATGAGAGATGGCTCCACGGTGGTCTGACATGGGTACCGGTGCAATATTCAAGGGGACGGGGCAAATTAGGAATTAATATGCCCCGTCCGCTTTAATTACCTTCTATTCAACATCTAAGGGTTGCCCTCGAACCCGTCGTTGAAAATTTCTTCCGCGAAACAACTCAATGAAATGTCATCCACCTGTGCCCACCAATCCCAGTCTTCCCCGTAGTATCGAAATCGTACTCGTACATCCGCTTGACCGAGATAGGCGGCCAGGTTGATGGTCACGTTCTCACCCGGAGTGTTGTGCGCTTCATCCCAGCTCAATGCGTTAGTCCAGGTACTGCCCGCGTCAGCGCTGATATCCACTTCAAATTTGTCGGCAAGCGTTGAATCCTTATATGCCACAGCAAACTCCAGGCTCGCCGCGCCATAGGCGGACAGATCAAAACTGTTGGTTGACAGCCGGGCGTCATATGCTTCCGAAGGATCGGGATTGGTCAGGTCGGAATCGACACAGGCTGCTTCACCCGAGCCGGGTGTTTCGTTGTTAGGACGGCAGGAACCATCGTCGGCAGTTGTCACCCATTTCACATCGACATTGCCCGCTGCTGTGCGGTAATAGGCAAGCGGAATGCCGGACTCAAAGTCCATGACCGCACCATTACATTCCAATGGCATGCCTGGGGCCACGCTCAGCACGACAGGCACTGCCACTCGAGGTAGGAAAGGGTCATTGCTGTCAAAGCACAAGGTGCCGGTGTAATCGCCCAGGGCCAATCCCGCCGAGTCAAAGGTGACATCGACCGTATCGGTATTGCCCGCCGCTGTTGTGCCATTGGCAGGAGCGACACTCAGCCAGGAAAGATCAGCAGGCTCACAGGATGAATCGGCGGCCTCAAAGACCGTCCAGTTCAGATTCACGCCGCCGATATTCTCAATAGAGAGTTGCTGGACCTCAACCCGGTTGGTCGCCATGACATGGTCCAATGGGTTGGGGGTCACGCTGATTTCCGCCAGTACATCATCGGCTTCATAAGCGCCGATATCACAATTCGCACCCTGTGGGCGGCTCACGCCACGCTGGTCAGTAGCGGCGCAGGTGCTGTTGTCTCCCGCATTGATGGCCGGGGAGATGGTGGGTGTTACAAGCAAGGCATAGGTCGCGGTGCGGCCACCATTCAGGGCGAGCCCGAAAATGTTTGGGTCACCGCTCACGGCAGGTGAACAGCTGTTGTCTTCCACCAGGTTTCTGATGTTTGTGTTAATGACGCCATTGTTGTAACAATCACCGCCCGTGGTGGAATTGGCAATCAGGGTATTGCTGTAGTGCAGGGTGCCATTGTTGAATATCCCACCGCCCAGGCCATTGCTTGAGCGATTGTAAGAGAGAGTGACGTTCAGCAGGGTCATAATGCCGTTGTTGTATAAGCCGCCGCCAGCGCCGGTGGCTACGACATTACCCGCCAGGGTGCTGTTGGTTATCGTCACGGTGCCCTCCTCGTTGGATATTGCACCACCCTTGCCCAAGCTACCCGACTGGTTTGTTGAGAAGATGCTATTGGTCACATTCAGCGTGGCACCCATGCTGTTGAAGATTGCACCGCCATCCGCTGAGTTGGAAATATTTCCGGAAAAACTGCTGTTTACTACACTCAAAGTGCCGTGATTGAGTATTGCGCCACCATTATTGGGGTTGATGCCGCCATTCTCCTGGGCTATGCAGCCAGAGAGACAACGGCCATTACGAATTACCAGATTGTTCAGGGTCAGGTTGCCGCCGTTACTGCGCACTTCAGTGATTCGTTCGAAAGCCACGCCCGCTGAAGCGTTTCCCTGAATAATGGTGTACGCGCCGTTGCTGTTGCCGTTGATGATAATGGTGGCAGTCACAGAAGGCAGCGCGCGGGTGAGTGTCATAACATCTACGCCTGTTAAAAACGTGATGGTATCTGAGGGCGTGCCATTGTTATTGGCTGTACATATCGCTTCAGCCAGACTTAGCCCGGTACCACCGGCGTAAACATCCGGATGATTCCCGCAAAAGACACCATCGAGTTCATCCATGGCAGTGGTGACCGTCAATATCGCTGAAAATACGGGCGTGACAAAGACCATGCTGCCAACCAGAAAAGCCAACAGAATGAACATTTGAAGCATGGATCTGGAACGGATTTTCATGGCTGATTCCCTTGCTTGAGCATGAGCTCAAATTCCCCTGTTTGCGTCTGTGGAGTACAGAATTCGCGGCTAAACGCGTGTTGACGCTTGTACCGTTCCGAAAGCAGTCGACAAAAAAGGAGTTCCCGGGAAGTGCTCAGGTGAAACCGGCAAGGCCGATCAAACCGATTGTTCACAGCAACAGAGGCAATTGCCTTGTCGACACAACGGTCAGGCGCGTGAACGCAGGTACTTGTTTATCGTTAACTGGAAGGCATGACTTGTGGGCCAAAATTGCCCACCGCAAACTTGGTGACGCTCACCAGGCAGGAATTACCGGCGTGGAGCCGCAAGGCATGAAGTGTTTGGCAGTATTACACATTTACGTCATCACAAATAAAGTAACTGAGTACAATGACGCAAGATTGGGACTTAATAATCAAATGGGACGGTGAGGCGGAGGCCTTTAATGGGCCTTGGGCCAACACATCCAAGTCCAACGTATCGGAGATTACGGCCCTCAAACAGCGGGTGGCCCAGCTGGGGGAGGAAAACGCCATTCTAAAAATAGCCGAGGCCTACTTCACCAAGAAGCATCGGTGAAGTACGCATTCATACGGACTGAGCGACACCGGTAATACGGCTACGGCGCGAAATTCGGCCGTCACTTACTATGTCAGCAATAACGGGGGTGAACGGTGGTTCATCGCGACACCGGGCACCGCAGTCAACTTCACCGCTTACGGCAGCGACCTGCGCTGGAAAGCTCAGCTGGCTTCATTGTCGCCTGGCATCTCGCCGCGTATCAGCAGCCTGAGTATTGTGGAGAACCTGGTTGCCCATAACCCGACAACAGCCCAATTCCTCATCGATAACTTTGCTAACTTGGACCAGGATCAAGACGGGTTCCTGAGCCTGGCTGAATCCGGCCTGGGTACTCTGGCCGAGCTCAAACCCTATGATTTGAATTCCGACGGTACCTTATCAATGAATGAGGTGCTGGGGATAGTCGCGGAGTGCATCTTCAAGGCCGGCTTCGAAAACATCCCGGATGTTTGTGAATAAAGATCAAATATAAAGGGGACAATATAAAGGGGACGGGGCACATTAAATAACTTTAAGAATTTAATGTGCTCCGTCCCCTTTGTACTCTGGCTGTCTTCGCTTTCGTAAAAATCTGTGGGCAGCACATCGGTAATGCCCACGATACCAGCGCCGCAAGCCCTGGCTTTGGCTTTGATCTCAACTGCCATGGCTGCTGGATCAGTGACCTCAACGCGCTTCTTCGCCACCGGCCCGGTAGAGCGCCTCAACTTCCAGCGATAGCTCAGGGCCATTTTCAGGATGGCCCAGGTGTTGTTCATCAGAAAAAATCCGTTCATGCCCGACCAGGCAAAACCGGGGCGACCAAAATCGTGAAACACCCGCTTGGCGCGAATTTTCTCCCTCACCCCAAGGCCATTGATGTCATTCCCGGACGGCGGGGGCTGGCGATAGCGCGGAAGGTTTTCAGCGGACGGCGTGTGGTGCAGTTTCATGACTCAACCACCTCCCTGTTTCACAGATGATGCTGTTTCACGGGTGGTATTCATCTCTGCCCGTTCTGCATGGCCGGCGGATTCATCATGGCTGCCATCGCTCTGCCCGGGCCTGACGGCCGGGTTTTGAGTTGCAGCTGCAGGTCCGGCAAATCGATCAACATAAAACGGCTGGTTGGTGGCGCGACAGCGTTCAAACTCCGCTCGCACCGAGCGTGCTTTCCACCACATGCGAACGGTTTGCAACATCCAATTGAGCAGGCGCAGGTCACGCCCCAGCCGTTGCAGCAGACTGGCCTCATGCAGATAAAATTGCTGGGCGAATGACTGGTACTTTTTGGGCATCCTGAACACTTTAGACAAAATGGACAGTATCAGGTTAGCTGTTTTGCGATGCCCTGTGCGCACCGGATTGTTTTGATTGTGGCACTGTGGCCAAATCAAACTCGCGACACCAGCAAGCTCTACCTGATGGAACCAACGGCCACTACAGCAAACTCATCCGGGATGCTTGAGTACGCAAGGACCGTCCATACTCCGGATTATCTCATGTTAAAAACCACCAGCAGACATTTCCGCTGGTGGTTTTTGTCTGGCTAAGTCAATCTAAGTCAGATTGGCTTGACTGGAAGATTACAAACCGATCTCGACATAGACATTAGCGGTGTAATCCGATTTTTGTGGAAGACCGTTGTTATACGCGGCCGACCAGGCGCCTGACAGATTCAGCCAGTCGCCGATTTTCGCTTTCGGGATAACGCCATCTACGCCTACAGTAATGGTTTTGCTTTCTTCATCATTCAAAACCGTATGCCAGGTGACAGTAGATGTAGTGCCTTTCTTGCCATTACTTTTGGCCACAACATTTACTGGCTCAGCAACTGGTGCCGTTCCGACACTGTCAAAAACCGTCCAGCCGCTGGTTCCACCCTGTACCTTGATTGCCAAAGCATCAATAGTGGTGCAGTTCAGCACTTCAAAGGTATAGGACCAGGGGCCCACATCACCTGGCATGACAATTCCCTGGCCAGCGCCACCAATCACCCGGAGCACAACCACATCACCGTAGCCATCGCAGGGCGATCCGGTTACATTCTCATTGATGGTCAGGTCCACACAAACGCTGGTAGAGCCTTTGAAACTACCGCCCGGATTCAAGGGTGTGTAATCGGAGCGGAAGCCGCGTACCGCGCCTGCCAGAGAGGTGGTATCAAGATCATAGGCAGCAGCGTTGGTGCCCGGGGGCGTGGTGTTTGGAAGATTCGCGGTAGTTTGGGTTAGAAAAGAACCTACACCCTGGGCTTTACATGCGGACGGGAAACCGGCCTGTCGTTGCTCCTGAATCCTGAGGCCGCCCTCGTTGACTGCAGCACCTGCTGTGCCGGCTGAACAGCCGGTACCGGAAGCCTTTTGAGTCACGGTTCCTTTGATATTGACCGACGATCCGGCAACAACACTGCCATCTGCATCCACAGTTCCGGGAGTCGCCCCGTCCAGCTGAATGCTTGAAACCGTGCATATATCCGGAGCGGCGACAGCCACACCAGATACCTGCACAAAGCCAATGGCCACCAGGGCCACGACGCCCATCTGTACTTTATTACGCATTGCTTATTCCCCTTGTTGAAAAATAAATTGATCACAGGCCGTACACCACGCAGGCGCGGCAATACATGACCTCCGAACAGTACCTGGGTGATTATATTTCCAGTCTGGAAATAGCTTGCACATCTGCCGCTTGTGGGGACCGGGCTCCCCAAAAAAGTGCACAGAGCACTTCCATGACCCGGTTCGCGGCTAGACGAATCCCTTGAATGCCGCGCGAGTATATTCCAACCCATGGCGATTACAATCAGACCCCTGGGAATTTCGATATAAGGTAGTTACTAATGGACGAAAGGGTGGCAAGAAAGTTCAGCGTGTGGCAGCGAACTTCCGGCCGAATGACTTGCGTCTGGTTTCACACAGCGTAACGAGCTCAGCCCCCCACCTGGCGTTCACGATTTTCCGCTTTGCGACGTTATGATGTGTACTCAGAGGAACTGAAACTCGGACGATAATGGGAAACTCAAAGATGCACCAACCACTCCGCAAGTACTTTTACCTTGGTGTATGTAGCACGGTGCTCGTCATCAATGCCTGCTCTGAGCAGCAACCGGCGCTGGCGGCCCGGCCACCTGTTGAGAGTCCTGAAGCCGCACCGGCCAACCCGGCTGGCTACCAACCGGAGACGCACATGGTCATGTCATTGGAGCAGCAAATTACGTATTCGCAACAAGACCTGTCGGTTCGGCTGGGCATTACGCTTGATTCGCTCAGTACTGCAGAAGCCAAAACAGTTACCTGGCGCTCCGGGGCATTGGGCTGTCCCGAACCCGGCATGAATTACACCCAGGCTCTGCTGCCGGGGGTGCGCATCGTTTTGCGAGCCCACAACACAAGCTATCAATACCACGCTGCCGTGGGTGGCCAGCCTTTTTTGTGCCCGCAAGAGCGGATTGAAACTGTCCTTCCGGGAATGGGCACCGAATGAGGCGCTAAAAAAAAGGAGCAGGGATTTCTCCCTGCTCCTTTGATCATTACGGCTTTAAATTCTCAAAGAGTGATTCAAGCCTTTTTATTACCTGCTTACGGACAAGTGGTTACCGCAATCGCCCGCTCAGTATTACCGGCATTGCTCAGTTCAGCCTCGTTAACGACGGTCTTGCTGCAATCAGCCTTCACCTGGAAGCCCAATGTAGCCTTACCGCCATCCAGGGTTTGAACGAGCAGTTCATCACCTACCAGAGGAGCCGTTCCGCTGCCGTTGTAGAAATAGCTGAATCCACCTGTTCCAGTCGCATCTTCAACACCCACAGTGCCACCGGCAGCGGGGTTATCCATGCGGCCATAAACGAAGTGAATCTGGCCTGCAGCCAGTGAGCCATTATTGCCTACCCAAGCCTGCATGGAGACTCTGACGGTGGTCGATCCAAAATGCGGCACTTCTTTCCACTCGTAAACGGTCCAGGCGAATCCACTGCCGCTGAGCACGCCGATGGACATCGTTCCGGTAGTGGTGCGGTCGAGGTCACGCCAGAATGGGGCGAGAATGTTATTGGGTACAGCGACATCAGGCAGGTTCTGGTTGCTGAAACTGCTGTAAACACCACTGGCACCACCGGGCTCCAATGTTCCATTCACTGAAAACCGCATTGAGGTGTAAGTCGTACCGTTGTAGGTAAACGCCGGAACAGTGAAGAAGTGTCCACCATCATCGCAATCAGCAGGACATGCTCGAGGTGCAACGCCAAAATTGGAAAGCGCAAGAAAACCACCAACCGGTGAACCACCTGGATCCTGAACGATATCCAGGCCGCCTTTCTGCAGCGTACCCGTCCATGACAGGGCATTGGTGCCAGCATTGTAAGCCCATGCCGATGTGGTCGAGCCGTTGTTTACCGTTTCAGTTTCCGAAGCAGGTACAAATGTCGAGCCCGCAGGTACCACATCTGTCACTGTGATCGGCCCGCCTAACAAACCGTTGGTCACATTCAAGGTATAGGTGAGCGTGTCACCAGCCGCTGCTGTAGCCGAATCCACCGTCTTGGTAAAGAGTTGCGGGTTGGTGGCTTTTGCGGCTTTAATCGCAATCGGCATGTGCAGATCCGGGCCTTTATCCAAATTACGATCCAGCTCCAGAACACCAAAATGCCAGCCATCAGCGGAGAGTGTGGTATCGGCGGTTACGGTGATGGTGCCCTTTTGGCCTTTCTTGAGCATCAAGTTGTAGTCGGCACTTTTGGCCAAAGGCGAAACACCAGCGACAGCTTTGAAGCCATCACCTGTAGCGGAAACGTTCCAGTGGGCTGAATTGGATTCTGCATTGGATACCGTACGGGTCCAGGAACAGGTTCCTACACAATTGCTGTCCATCATGCTGGCCAGGTTCAATGAGCTGGGATCACCACCCAGTTCTGGATCAGCTGCCAGGAAATTAGCAACAGACTCGCTCATCACCAGTCCAACGCGCTTGGCATCGCCGAGCACGATACGGCCAGCGCCATGATCGAACGCGTCTGCCGGAGTTGCGCCATCTTCTTTAACCATGAACTCGGTAGTAGAAGACAACATGATGGCAGATTTGATTTCCTGGGCCGTCCAGGTCGGGAACAGGGCTCTGAACAGAGCACCCGCACCAGCATTGTGCGGACTGGACATGGAGGTACCGCTGATGATCTGGTACTCGGGGGTTCCGAGGCCCTGGCCATCGGCTTCAGCAGCCATGATGTCTACACCCGGTGCTGTGATATCGGGTTTCAGCACATCAAACGCTGTTTGAGGGCCGCGTGAACTGAAGCCTGCCATTACGTCACCGTAAGCGGCATCGACGTCAATCTCATAGCCTGCAATGGTGGCCATGGGGTTGTTGCCTGCATTTGCCGCCAGCCAGGCCGACAGAACGGCACCGTCTGCTGCAGAAATGTGTACGCCTGGCAGTTCATGTGCATCACCTACCAAGCCACCGCCGGTATCGATCAGGACATAACCACCTGCACCGGAGGCCAGCACGTTTTGGCCTTTTTCTACACGGCCGTATGTGCCACGGGTGCAGACCACAATTTCACCGCTGAAGAAATTAGGCGGGAATGGATTGGTAGAGCCATCATCAGGACCAACTCCACATAATGTGGCGCCCGGATACAGGCCTTCAAAATCAGCTGAATTGACGATCGGTGCCGGTCCATAACCCGCGGTGAAGCCCTTGCCGGTAATGTCGGCACTGCTGCCACCGGTGCTCTCGATATCCACCAGGCTGTTCAGGATGGTACGGTCATGGGTAGATGCAGCAGTGGTGGAAACCCAGGGGCCCAGGTGCGCAACCGTGCTGGCGCCAGGTCCGGAGTTACCGGCCGAAGCGGCAACGTAAATACCGGCTTCAACTGCAGCCAGGAAACCCAGCTCAACCGGGTCATTGTAAGGATCGGCACCACCAGAGATGGAGAAGTTCAGTGCGGCTATGCCATTGGGCAGGTTGCCGGAATCGATCAACACCTGGTTCACGGCAGCCAGCAATGAAGCGCCCGGGCAGTTAACCACGCATACATCATAAGCAATGATGTTGGCATGTGGCGCTACACCGGAAATATTGAACAGCGCAGAGGTGGTCGGGGCTACCAGTTCGGCGTTATTGACAAAGTTACCCGCAACGGTTGAGGCCGTATGACTGCCATGACCATCAGAGTCATTCGGGGTGACCGGCTCGGCAACAAATGACCACGCGCCGATCAGTTTGTCGTTACAGAATGTCGGATTGGCAATGCAATAACTGCCCGGAATATAGTTTCCGGAACCCAGCGGGTTGCTGTGGTTGTAGCCATCACCACCTACATCGGCAAAGGAGGGGTGATCAAAATTGATGCCTGTATCCAGAATGGCTACCACAACGCCTTCACCCTTGGTGGAAGACTTGCCGTTATTCCAGACGCTGGGTGCCTCAATCCACGCGGGGCCATAATCCGTCAATGGCTGTTCCATGCGTTCCTGTTGCACACTGATTACGCCATCCAGAGTACGCATCAACTTGGCTTCTTCAGTCGTCAGGGTGGTAGCAAAGCCATTGAAAGCATGCTGGTATTCAAATTTGGTCGTCAGACTGCGGCCCAGTGCTTTGCCGGCGCTAACAATGACTTTTTTCTGTTGGTCTTTGAGAAACTTTTCGTAGTTCTTGGCGGCTTTGCTCTTGGTGTCCAGGTGGACTCTGCCATTCGACCTTGCGCTGGTGGCGGCATAACCTGACACACCACCTTCATAGGTGGCCACGGGATTATTGGCCAGGCGCACGATATAAACACCGGAAGCCGCGGTGGATGATTCGCTGATTACTGAAGGTTGTTTGGCTGACAGGGTAAGTTCTGCAGCACTGGCGGTACTTAATCCGCTAAGCATGACTACAGCACTGACCGTACTGCTTAATGCCAGTTTATGGAAAGTCTTTTTCATGTTATTCCTCTTTAGTGTGATAGTGATCAGCCTCGAGAAGCGTTACACACCGCCGTTTCCTGGCTGAGTGACACATGGAACTAGGAACACCGAACAGGCAAAATCGCTGTACACAAGCGCGCTCCACGAGCTCCGTTTGCTGATGGAAAGGTGGTTGATGACAGGCATACACCAATAGCCGGGCCGCCAGAAAGACAGTCCGATCGAAGGGAGAAAATAAAATGCCCCAACTACCTGCTGCAAAAAATACGCGACCAGTATAGGGTACTAATTGAAGTGGACCTAGTACTATTTTTAGAGCTTGAATACACTGGCAAAAATGGTCATTTTCGAGTTCATTGAAGCGTTCTGCAATCGTCAACCTGCACCTGAAACACGGGGCTTCAGAACAGCCATTCAAGTGGAACAACGGTATTGATGGGTAAGCTGATTAATGTGTCCGATTATCCGGGCTGGCTCACTCTGACCCCTTTCGGAACCCTTTTCACCCCTATTTCCTAGCCTGCGCCAGTCGCCTTCAGCGACCGGATCAGTATTCCAAAGTCTGCTGTATTCCGATTGTAGTAAACACCTTCCTCCACATCTTGCCCCGGCGTCAAAAGCGAGATGATGAATTTTTGTGGTCCTTTTTCGAAAACCAGGAAATGTACTTCCTGCGGTGTGTCATTGCCTTCGATCGAGGCTGATAAACCGACGGCGCGGGCATTGGCGAAACCCTCACCTGAAATGGGCACATCCTGCCGCGACCAAAGAACCTCACCCACGACATACCCCATTTTTGTTATGGCCCCTTGTTCCAGAGCGATGATCGCTGCCCACCAGGGCGGTGACTCTTCCGTCACCTCGAGTTGAACCGAAAGCACACGAAGGGTCCCGAGTAATTCCTCCTGATCACCAACGCGCATCATCTGGCAGCCGCTGATGGACGCATCTTTGCTTTCGATAGGAACGTTGAACCAACCGGCTGGTGGTGTCGCGGTCAAGCCGACAATTGTGCAGGTCGGTGTCACCAGATCGCTGAAATCGACAAAGTCGTCGGGCTCGGCCAGGGCCGGGCCGGCAAACATCAATGCCATCAGCAGTGAACCCGCTGTAATCTTCAAAAAACGCATGTGATACTCCTGCCGTCAGTCAAGGCCTGGTTGTAGTCATCCTTGCGGTGGTTGATCGCATATGCCCGCATATTTTCCAGTCCCGGTATCCTGGCATCAGACACACCTGCCCACGCCGCTGTCAGCGTCAAAGCAAAGCTTACCAGCCTTGATAATTGGGATCGGAGTAAAAACTGACAGGCCAATGTCAGCTCAATCGCAGGCGCAGCGAAAAACCAAATGACAATTCAACCCCGAATTTTTACTCTGACTCCAAATATCCCTACAATCCTTCAAATCCATTCAGGTACAGGGCACAGATCGGCGTCCCTTTTGTGGCCGCGCAGTAGGCCGCAACTTCGCTCTGAACATCAACGGTCAGCAGCACCAGGTCCAGTTCGATATCACTGATCCGGACTTCAGAGAGGGTTTCTGACAGGGGCAC
>JBBKVS010000362.1:0-14712 GCA_037968555.1 Lysobacterales bacterium
CCCGTAACTTCGCCGGTCCACGAAGTCAGTTGGTTTCGATCGCAGAGTAAATTGCCGGATGGCATGATGCGACCCGCACGCACGGGCGCGGTTTCGGAATCGGCCATGCTGGTGCAGGCCAGCAGATTGGCGCTCAAAAAGAATGATGCAAGCAGCAAACAACGCAAATTCAGATCTGGCTTCATCGGCACAGCATAGCGCGAAAATAAAAAAAGGGGCGCTAAGCGCCCACTGCTGTCCCACAGTTGGGATAAATAAGAAAGCCTGAGTCTCTATTGTTACAATAGATCTGCGAAGAAACTATTGAACAACAAGGGGCTCAGGCTTATGTCACATAATAACACCGCATTTAATCAGTTGTTGAAACCTCTTTCGAGACATGAGTTTGAGGCGCAGGCAAAAGAGCACCATAAAGGCCAGAAACTCCGTTCGGCCACACGTTGGGATCAATTTGTTGGCATGGCCATGTCGCAGCTTTCTGGTCGCCAAAGTTTGAGAGATATAGAATCCAATTTAGAGGCTCAGCAAGATAAGCTCTATCATCTTGGCGCTAAACCTATTGCCCGTTCCACCCTGGCTCGTCTCAATGAAAAGCAACCCGCTGAGCTCTATCAATCTGTTTTTTATCGACTACTGAATCGCTGTAAACAGCAGCCGTCTCAGCATAAGTTTCGCTTCAAAAACCCGCTCTATTCACTCGATGCAAGTGCCATAGATTTATCTCTGAAGTTATTCCCTTGGGCTGCACATCGAGCCGACACCGCAAACGTAAAGCTGAGTGTGGGACTGAATCATGGAAACATGCTGCCAGAATTTGTTGCACTGAGTGAAGGCAATGAAAACGATATGCTTCAGGGGAGAAAATTCAAGTTCCCCAAGGGTAGCATTGTGGCATTTGACAAAGGTTATGTTGACTACCAATGGTTTGGAAGCCTTACGGAACAAGGGGTAAGTTTCGTTACCCGACTTAGACCCAAGGCAGTCTATGAGATTCTAGAGTCCAATCCAGCAAATATCACAAAAGGCATTACTAGCGACCAAGTTATCCAATTCAATAGCCCCCATGCGCTGAAGCGAGGGGCTCCAAGACTCCGCCGAGTGGGATATATCGACCAGGAAAGCGGTAAGAAATACTTATTCTTGACGAACAACTTTAAGCTATGTGCCAGCACGATTGCGGCTATATACAAAGATCGTTGGCAAGTGGAATTGTTCTTCAAAGCTATCAAGCAAAACCTAAAAATTAGAGTCTTTGTGGGGCTGTCCAGAAATGCCATGTTGACTCAAATTTGGATTGCCATGATCACTTATTTACTGGTGGCTTTTGCTCGACACAGTGCTAAAGCAGGCTGGACAGTGCAGCGAATATTACGGGTGATTCAGCTCAATTTATTCGAGCGGAAAAGCTTGCAGGAAATACTTAAACCAGACCCGCCCAGGCTCAAAAAAAGCGAGCCTCAGATGAGGCTCGCTTTGTGAAGGTCGAACTGTGGGACAGCAGTGGGCCTGGGCCCGCTTTTTTTGTCAGCTGGAATGCCGCAACAGCCTCAGCCGTCAGACGATTCCTCGACGGCTTCTTCTGCTTCCTCTTCAGCATCATCCATGCCATCGGTAACCGCATCTTTAGCATCATCGTAGGCATCGGACACGGCATCACCAGCATCTTCTGCCATATGCCCTGCCTCATGCATACCATCCGAAACAGCCTCTGATGTATCTTCATAGGCTTCAGACATGGCATCCCCCGCATCATGGGCCATTTCACCAGCCGAATCTGCAGCGTTACCAGCAGCCTCAGATACCTTGTCAGCAGCTTCCTGCATGGTCTCGGGAGCATCCTCACTTTTGCCACAAGCTATGAGTAGTGCAGCAGTGCACAGCAATACCAGCCAGCTAGAAAGTTTATTTCTCATGAAATCCCTCCATTCGTATGGTTTGAATCAGCAAGTCACTAGGCGGCATCTACACCTTTCAAATTACGCACATACCACTAAGCCACCTACAATTTGCCTTATCCTGACCTGAATTGTCCAGACTTTTGCCCAATAGCGCCAATCAGGAATGACTGAAATGTTACGGTTTGAAACCTGGGTCAGGACTCACGGCAAAGCAGGGATTCACGCCTGCTGAACCTGATTCAGCTCGCAAATTCGGCAACCACAGGGGCGTGATCTGAAGGTCGTTCCTGGCGACGGGGTTCGATATCGACATAACTGGCCTGGCATTTCTGCGCCAGTGCGGCAGATGCCAGCAACAAATCGATGCGCAATCCCAGTTTGCGCCGGAAGGCATTCATGCGGTAATCCCACCAGCTGAAAATCCGCTCTTCCTGCTCAAACAAACGAAAAGTGTCAGCCAGGCCCAAAGCGCAAATATCCTGCAAGGCTTTGCGTTCCTGCTCGCTGCAAAGAATTTTACCGCGCCAGGCTTCCGGGTCATGCACGTCGCGGTCATCCGGTGCGATATTGAAATCACCCAGTACCACCAGCTGTTCATGTTGCTGCATTTCCTGGGCCAGCCAATCGGTGACCTTCTGCAGCCAGTCCAGCTTATAGGCGAATTTTTCGGAGCCCACTTCACTGCCGTTTACCACATACAGATCAATCACCCGTACATCACCCAGGCTGGTAGGCAAGGTAACAGCCAGGATGCGCCGCTGGGGGTCCTCCAGTCCAGGTACGTCGGTAACCACATCGCGACCGGGCTCACGGCTGAGCACAGCTACGCCGTTGTAGGTGGGCTGACCGGAGAAAACCGAGTGGTAGCCGGTAGCCTGCAATTCCGCAGCCGGAAACTTGTCGTCGGTTTGCTTGGTTTCCTGCAAAGCCAGGATGTCGGGTTGCGCTACAGACGTCCAGGCCAGCACATGGGGCAGGCGTACGTTCAGTGAATTGACGTTCCAGGAAGCGATCTTCAGCATTGCAGATTTCCTTGCGGCCGAGCTGGATTAATGACTCTGGAACAACTGATCCAGAGTCCTTTGGCTTACCCTACTCCAGCCCGTAGCTGCGCAACAAGGGTCCGTCATCCGGCGGCCTGCCGCGGAAGGCTATAAATGATTCCATGGCCGGACGGGATGATCCCACAGCAAGGATTTCCCGGCGCAAAGCCATGCCGGCTTCCGGCGAATAGGGGCCGGATTCCAGTATGCGTTCCCAGGCATCTGCAGCCAGTTGTTCGGCCCACAGATAACTGTAATAGCCCGCACCATAGCCGCCGCCAAAGACGTGGCTGAAGCTGTTCAGGAAGCGATTCCATTCAGGGACTTCGAGTAAACCATACTGCCCCCGCACCTGCTTCAGCAACTCCAGCGGTTCAATTGGCTGCTCGGCATCGTATTCCAGGTGCAAGCGAAAATCGCCCAGAGCAAATTCCAGTTGCCGCATCAGTTGGGTGGCCTTCTGGAAATTTCGCGAGCGCAGCAAGCGCTGCTTCAAATCCGCAGGTAAGGGCTCGCCAGTTTCATAATGGCGCGCGTAGCCATCCAGCATGGCTTCTTCCCAGCACCAGTTTTCCATCAGCTGGCTGGGCAGCTCTACGGCATCCCACTCGACGTTGTTGATGCCATTGATCTGTGGCCATTCCACTTCAGTCAGCATGTGGTGCAGGCAATGACCAAATTCATGAAACAGGGTTTCCACATCATGATGGGTCAGCAGGCTGGGATGATTATCCTGTGGCGGCGGGAAATTGCAGTTCAGAAAAGCCACCGGAATCTGCACACCTTCAGCAGTGATTCGGCGTGAACGGCAGGTATCCATCCAGGCACCACCGCGTTTGGCCTTGCGCGTAAACAGGTCCACGTACAAGCCCGCAATGCGCTGTCCGGCTTTATCAGTGACCCAGTAAAAACGCACATCCGGGTGCCAGACTTCCACCGTCTCGTCCAGTTGCAGGCAGATTCCAAACACCTGTTTGGCCGCATGGCACAATGCACTGAACATGGCCTGCTGCGGAAAGTAAGGTTTCAGGATTTCATCTGATAACTGCAATTCGGCACTGCGGTAGCGTTCCGACCAAAAGGCCAGATCCCAGGGACGCAGGACTTCTGTAGCGCCATTGGCCAGGGCAAAATCCTGCAAAGCGCTGAACTGTTTGCGTGCAGGCGGCAATGCATGCCCTGCCAGATGCTGCAGAAAATCCATAACCTGTTGGGGCGATTCCGCCATGCGCGGCACCAGGGCATATTCAGCGAAATTTTTGAACCCCAGCAACTGCGCCAATTGATGTCGCAAAGACAGCATTTCGCGGATGTTGCCGCTGTTGTCATGCTGACCCGCCTGTGGACCTTGATCCGATGCTCGCGTGACAAAAGCCTGGTAAACCTGACGGCGTAAATCTCTATCCTCTGCATAGGTAATGATGGCCGAATAGCAGGGGTAACTGAGATCGGCCAGCCAGCCCTCTTTGCCGTGGCTGGCAGCGTTTGCGGCCAGTAAGCGCAATTCGGCGTCCGGTAAGCCCGCCAGTTCTGTGAGCTCGGTAAAGTGCAGCGTCCAGGCCTGGGTGGCGTCGAGCAGGTTTTCCTGGAATTCAGTGCCCAGGGCGCTCAAGCGCATCACGATTTCAGCGTAACGAGCACGATCAGCCTCATTCAAATCCACACCGGCCAGGTGGAAGTCGCGCAGCTCCAGATCAACGATGCGTTGCTGACCCGCTTGCAGGCGGTCAAACTCCGGTGAATTTTTCAGACCAGCGAAAAGCCGATAAATCTCGGTATTCTGCGAGCGCCAGGTTTGATGCTCGGTGAGCATTTCCAGACACTGTTTGTACACTTCACGCAACTCATCCTCATCCGCCACTGCCTGCAAATTGGAAATCGGTGCCCAGGCTTTACTGATGGAATCCGACAACTCTTCTTCCTGCGTGACAAATTCCCAGGCTCGGGCTTTTTGGCTATCTATGTCCATTTGGGCATGCACTGCCAGCCAGGTTTCCACAGCGGAACGATGTTGACTAATCAGATTGCGGATCACAGCACCAGCATCCGCTGGTGTTATGGAGGAAAATTTTGGCAGTCCACTTACTGGCGAAAACCAGCTTGACTGCCAACTAGCGAGGCTGACGAGGCTATCCATGAGGGGGAGGTATCTTGCTACTTGGTCAACTGAAGGGTACAAATAATATCACGTAAGCGTACTACTCGGCTGTGCAGCAAACTGTGCTCATCCGGTGAAAACCATCAGTCCACAGCCTCACCCTGCTCGACTCTCTTGCTGTGCTCTGCGTTCAATAAAACAAACCAACTGGCTCCCGTAGCAGATAGCAGCAAGGGGAACCACAAAGCTTGCGCTGCCATGGCAGGCCAGTAATGCAGCAACAGTTGATAAAAACCTATGCCAGCCAAAGGCATGAAAATGCCCCGTACACCGGTGAGTGTGACGTGCACAGCCATGTACTGAGCTGCATTGGCATCGCTGGTAAAATCGTTATGCCCCAGATTCCATCCCAGGTGCCCACCGGCATTGGCGCCACCCAGCAACATGGCAGCGGGCCACAACAACCAGGCTGTGCCCGTACCCAGAGCCAGCGCAAAAAATACATAACTCAATACGTAGTACCAGCTGTGAACAGCCCTATAGGCGAAAATATGTTTGCGGTCCAACAAACGCGCCCAGCGAGGTACAGCAAAACACATGATGACCAATGGCAATGACGAGGTGACCAATACCTGTCGCCATTGGCTGAGGTGGAACTGCTCATTCAGCATAACCACCAACATGGGTATGACCATCAGGTTAGCACCACCAAACACCATCATGCAGGACATGTAGTTGCGAAAATCCCGGTCACCCCGCAACACATCACCAAAAACCGCCAGGCTGAAATGGCGGCGGCCGGCAACTTTGGCTGCCCGCTCCGATGCCAACAGCTGTTGATGCCTGCGGATGCGGGCCTTGCCGTAGATCCGTGCGGCAAACAAAGAGCAAATACCGGCCAGCACGAAGCAGGGCCGGTAGAAATCATCCTGCCAGTCCAGCATGAAACCGACCAGTGCAGCGACCGCTGCAACCAGCAAGGAGGACAAACGTACCAGCCGCGCTGTGATCTGCGCGCGCCAGTCGCGGGGATAGTTGGCTCGCCAAACCGAAGCGCGCAAGGTAAGGATGCCCGACCAGGCCGTTCTCGCCACAACGGTCAGAATACAGAACATCAGCAAACCGGTGGCATTCGCGCCCGGTAGCGCCAGCAGCATCGCGGCTACGCCCATGACCTGCATCAAACGGCTCATGATTTGCAGTTTGTCCCGGCCACTGGACCAGGAGCTGAACAGGAAACTGCTCAGATTGGTAAAAGAAGGAGCTCCAGCCACTATGGCCACGGCCAGATTGACAGCGGCAGGAGTAGCCACATCAGCAAACTGGTTTTTTACAATGACACCCAGCAATCCGCCCTCCAACACCCCCAAAGTGATTGATGTCAGGGACCAGTTGGCCAGTTCCCGCGGCACCAGGGCTGCTGCCATTTTTGGAATGGGTTTATTCAAAGCCAGGCTGAAAATCGATTAATAAGTTTGCAATGGAGGCTGGGTTTTCACAGAGTTCACTTTAGCCGAGTTTGTCCGCTGCTGGTACCTGTACAGCTGGTATCGGCTACAATGCGGCAAGTATTTTTCTACATTGCATGGAAACTGCTATGTCGCCAATCTGCCTGAATCAAAAATCCCATAAAAAATTCCAGACAGATCACCACAGTAATCGAACCGGCGTTGGCCTTTGCCTGATGCTGGTTCTGCTGTTAAGCCTCACTGGCTGCGTACCCAACCAGCTGGAAAAAAGCCGTTCAGAAGCCTTCCGGCAATATGAAATCATTGTGCGCTGGAGCCAATGGGACGCTGCAGCCGATTTCATTTCTCCGGAATACCTGAAAGATCACCCCATTTCCCGTCTGGAGATGGATCGCTTGCGTCTGTTTCGGGTTACGCAATACACCATTCGATCCGTCAACATACTGGAAGAAGGAATGGCCGCTACCCAGGTGGTCGAAATCAAGCTGTTCAACACCAACCAGGGCCTGGAACGCAGCATTATTGACGAACAATTCTGGCGCTACGATGAAAGCAGTCAACGCTGGCGTTTGCACAGCCCTCTGCCGGATCCGACCCAGAGGCGCTGAATCAGGCTGAATCCCCGTTGCTTAGCAACCACTGACCGGCTTATCGATCAGGGCTTTCATCTCCTCGGTAAGCTGTTGTTCGCCGGGATTGCCGGCATCGAACAGGATTCTCCAACGACCGTCTGCAGCTTTGCGCCAGACCGAGTTGTAAATACCCCAGGATTCGGTGGCCTCTCCTTTGTCGTTTCGTCCACGCAACCGGTAAGGCCCCCTCGAAAGCGCAAGGTCGCCCGATGCCGCCACTTCAACGATATGCGGGCGCCATACCAACTGCGGCCCGTCTTCCTCAAAAAATCCTGACCAGGCTTCGACCACGGCTGCCGATCCCTGCAATACAGAAGCACTGACAAATCGTGCATCTTCGTCCAGCAGGGCAGCAAACTGCTCACGATTACGCATTTCCACCGATTGGCTGAAAGCTATTTCTGCGCAGCGCACAGTTTCCTGCTCCGGGCTTGCTGCTTGTGCCTGGGCGGTCGCGAATAAGACCGTGGCCACACTAGCCAGAATAAAAGTCCAGACCAGTTTTCTGCTGGCCGAACGGACATGCCTGATTTGAGGGGTCGATAAATGATTCATGCTTGTGGCCCTGTACATCCTGTTGTCACTAATGACTTTGCGCTCGCATTCCAAAAACGCTGGTGCGTGATTCTAAGCGCAGCTCTAACGGGCTGAGAAGTCCGAAACCGCCAGACACACTTACATTCAGGCCAGAACGAAAAAATAGATACAGATAAAGTGGCATAGGCTTCCAAGCAAAACGCAGACGTGGAAAATGGCATGCCCCATGGGAATACGTTCGATGCTGTACATCACCGCACCCAGGGTATAAATAATTCCTCCAACCGCCAGCCATACCATGGCCTCGGTAGACAGTACTGCAGCAAAGTCCCGGATAAAAAACAGGATCATCCAGCCCATGGCCACGTACATGAAGGTCGATAAGCGGTCAAACCGGCCGGTGTAAAAGATCTTCAAAACGACACCGGTAAGCGCCACTCCCCAGGCCAGCAGAAACAGGGTACGTCCCACTTCATAAGGCAGGGCAATCAGCGCAAAGGGCGTGTAGGTGCCGGCAATCAGTACGTAAATGCAGGCGTGGTCAAATACGCGCCTTCTGATTCGCAAGCGGGGCTCAGTGGCGCTGTGATACAGCGCTGAAATGGCATACAGGCTTACCATGGACAAGCCGAATATCATCACCGCCAGCAGCTGTCTGCCCGAGTCGTTCTGCAAGGCTCGCAAGACCAATGCCAGCAAGCCAAACAGGCTGAGCAACAGACCCGCAACATGCGACCAGATATTGATCTTCTCTTCCAGCGGCGGATAGATTTTGATCAATGAATGTGCGGGTGTTGCCAATTGAAATCCTGAATTCGACGATTATGCAGCAGCACCGCTATCTGAATGCCGATGCTGCACCTGGACTGGAAGTATAGTCCAGGCTGATTGATCGGTATTTTACAGTTGCTGCAATGCCCCAGCACCCATGCCCCTAGAACCCAAACACGCTGAAACCGCCATCTACTGTCAGGCAATGGCCGGTGATATAACCAGCAGCGGGCAGGCACAGAAAAGCGATGGCGGCAGCGCATTCTTCCACGCTACCCACCCGTTTCATGGGTGTACGATCCAACACTGCCTGGCGATAAGTCTCGTCCTGCAGAACCTGCCGGGCCAGTGGTGTTTCTATATACCAGGGCGCGACTGCGTTGACCCGTATACCTTGTTCGGCCCACTCCACCGCCAGATTCTTAGTCAGCTGGATCATGGCCGCCTTGCTCATGCCATAAGGGGCGCCGGTGCGTAAATGTGTTAATCCCGCTACCGAGGCCACGTTGACCACCGCTGCCGGTGCAGACTCCTGCAATTTTCCATGCAGCAAACGGCACAGATCAAAACAGCTGACCAGGTTGACATCCTGCACCCGCAGATACTCCTGCAAACTCAGGTCTTCAACCCGCTTGCGGATGTTGAAGCCGGCGTTGTTGATCAGGATGGGCAGAGGTCCTTGCAGCTCCCCTTGTTGTAGCGCTTTGGCAACCCGCTGTCGATCTTCAGCATCCGCCACATCCGCGCAGATCAGCTGGATTTTGCGCTGTGGCTGCAGTTGAAGCACGGCCTCGCGGGCCTGTTCCAATCGCTCAGGATTGCGTGCCAGCAAAATCAGGTCACAGCCCAATGCAGCCAGTTCCTGCGCCAGTGCCAGGCCTATGCCACTGCTGCCACCGGTAATCAGTGCACGACTACCATCCAGCCGCCATCGGGCAGAATTCATGGAGCCCGACACAGACAGTGAGCCGCCTGGGTGAATCCACCACCCGACGCAGACAGAAATCGCAGGTCGGCCAGCAAATCTTCCAGCAAGGGCAGCCGGGTCCAGGCTGGAGCCTGCATCTGAAAGCCCACACGAGCCATGGCGCTGCCGGTCAGGTCCAGCAGGAAAGATTCAAAGGAAGTCATCTCCACTTCGCTGTACCGCACCTGGTAATCAGCGCCCAGCCCGGCAATGCGGGCTGCTGAATCGATGGCTTGCTGCAGGCCGCCCGCCTGATCAATCAGGCCGCGATCGCGCGCCTGCAGGCCGCTCCAGACCTGGCCCCGGGCTACGCGATTGACCTCTTCTACCGACAAGGCGCGGGAGGAAGCCACCAGAGCGATGAAATCTTCATAGGTCTGTTCAGTAGAGCGCTGAAAAATGCGCCGCAAATCCTCATCCAACGGCAGGTCCAGCCTGAGCTTGCCGGCCAGCGGTGTAGTGCCCACACCATCGGTATGAATGCCCAGTTTGTTCAAGGGCTCGGAAAAAGTCGGCAACATGCCGAACACACCAATTGAACCGGTGATGGTGGCTGGAGTGGCCCATAGCTCCTCTGCAGCCGTGGCAATCCAGTAAGCGCCCGATGCTGCCACATCGCCCATGGACACCACCACAACCCTGCCCGACTCGCGCAAAGCCTGCACCTCGCGACGGATCAGTTCCGAAGCAAACACTTCTCCGCCCGGACTGTTGAGCCGCAATACCACGGCCTTGACTTCGCTTTTTTCGGCTACCGAGCGTAAACGCGCAATCATGGTCTCAGCACCCACTATTCCAGGAGGCTGATGACCCCGGGCGATTTCACCTTCCAGCACCACCACGGCTACCGTGTTGGTGCTGGAAGAATGCTTCTGCAACTGCGTCAGGTCCAGGTAGTGCTCGAAACCAACCTGCCGATAAGCTTCACTGCCCTTGGCAGCGGCGCCCAGGCTGGCCAGTTGCTGGTTGGCTTCAGGCCGGGATACCAGTTTGTCCACCAGGCCCAGCTCCAGCGCCAGGCGACCAAAATCACCACCAGCCGCATCCAGCCGATCGGCAAATCCATTGATTGCAGCGGACAAATCCAGCAGCGGAATACCACGCTGCCGTGATACGCCTTCGAGGTATTGCTGCCACAGGCTACCCAACCAGAACAGGCTGGCCGTGCGATCCTGTTCCGACATGTCATTGCGAATCCACGGCTCCATGGCGGACTTGTATTCACCCACCCGGAACAGGTTGATCTCGACATCCAGCTTGTCCATCGCCTCCGCGTAGTAGTTGCGGTAAGAGGAAAAACCATCCAGCCACACCATGCCCTGCGGATTCAGCCAGATTTCATCCGCCATGGCCGCCAGGTAATACTGCTGTTGCTGCAGATTGTCCGCCAGCGCAATCACCGGCTTGCCGGAAGTTTTGAAGTCGGCAATAGCAACCTCCAACTCCAGCAAAGTAGCCATGCCGGTATGCTGCAAATCACTGGGGTTGATCACCAGCCGCACGATCCGCGCATCATCGCGGGCCCGGCGCAGGGCTTCAACCAGGTCACGCAAGCGGGTTTCAGGTTGGCTTTGATCAGTGGCCTGCATGATGGCCTGATCCAGCGGCGAGCCGCTGAATTCTTCAACGATATCGCCCTGTGGGTTCAGCACCAGCGCAGTCTTGGGTTGCAGCACCAGGGACTCGCTGGTGTCGATAATGACCAGCACGATAAACCCCAGTATCAGCAGGAACAGCAGGTTCAACACCAGCCGACGCGTGCCGTCTATCAGGTTCCAGATGCCGATGAAAAAACGGGCGATGGCCGAACGTGGTTTATCTGTCATTACGGTAATCCGAAGAGGGAGTCCTATTCTAGTGGCCTGTCACAGCCAAATCGATAGTAGCTCACTTGGCCTGCTGGCGCCTGGCTGGGTCTTCACTCGGCCGATAGCTATGGCTATCAACCTCGTTCCAGACCGGCGTCAGCCACCAGCATTCCTGCGCGATCCCACTTCCGCTTTGACTGTTACAGGCCACTAGTGGACTGTCACTGAGAAATCGAAAACAGCTCACCTCCTATGGCGACACAGCGGCATGCCAGCCACGCAAATCACCAACTTGCGGTGAGATACGCCATTCACCCCTGCCAACTTAACCTTGCATGCTCAATATCTTGTTGTTTTTAAAGGTTATCTCACCATGGCATAGTTTCTGCATATACCCAGCTATATTCACTTCATGACTAGGAGAGCAATCCATGGGAACGTTTTCACGCATGCGCTACGTTATTGCCGCCAATGTAAATTCCTTGATCGAAAAGGCTGAGGATCCGGAAAAGCTACTGCGAGCGCTGATTCGTGAGATGGAAGACGCCGGCGAAGAAGCCCGCTCGGCCAGTGCCGAGATCATGGCCGAACTCAGCCACATGCAACGCGCCGATAAAGAACTGGCGGTGCAGCAAGGGCAATGGCGTGACCGGGCAGAGAAAGCTGTGCAGGAAAATCGCGACGACCTGGCGCGTGAAGCATTGAAAACCGCTGCAGAGATCGCAGCTCGGCAGCAGTCACTGGGACAGGAAGAACAATTGCTCAAAGGCCGCAGTGAGCAGCTTGGAAGTGATATGGCTACCCTGAAACAAAAACTGGCTGAAGCCAAGTTGAAGTTGCGCGATATGCAACACAGGCCATCGGCCGTACCCGGCGCTGCGGCAAGCTCACAGCTGCCACAGTCACGTGCAGAACGCCGCGTCCAACGTGCATTGAACCGCTTTGATGGCTTACAGGCTCAGGTGGAAAATCTGGAAGCCCGCGTGGCCTCCTATGAAACCGGCGGTATCAGCCCCTCCGTCTGGACGGCTGCCAGCAGCCCGGCGGACCCGGAAGTGGAAGATGCCCTGCAAGCGCTCAAGGACAAGCTGGCCAAAGGGCAAGACTCCACATCTGGCCGAAGCCCGGTTTCGGCCCCAAAGCAAGCCAGTGATTTAGAGTCCGAGAAATCCAGCGAGGCAGCGGCCTGAGTCATGGCCATCGGCACGAACAAAGAGGGCATGCTGGCCGGTGTTTGCAGCCGGCTGGCAGCCCGTCTGAAATGGAACGTCTGGGCCATACGAGCGGTATTGTTGATACTGCTGGTAGCAGAGCCATTGTTTACGGCGCTGGGCTACGCGCTGGCTGCGTTCATAGTCTCTGGCTTTGATCGATATGGCAACACAACGGATGCCAGTTCCAAGCCTGTCACCAGCCTGGAGTCACCCGAACTGGCCAGCCGCAAAAAACGCATAGACGATCTGGAGCAACGATTCAGCAAGTGGGAACAGTCACTGCACAAGGATTAAACCGAACCCCACAACCGCCTCAGACCGGCGACGCCACCAACATGCGCTTGGTGATGTGCAGAAAACGAATCACCATCAGGCTACCGCCTACGGTCAGGCCTGCGATCATGCCTATCCACATGCCGGCTGGCCCCAGTTGCTGATGGAAAGTCAGGTAGTAACCCAGACTCAAGCCGATCACCCAATAAGCCAGCAGGTTATAAAGCATGGGAATGCGGGTATCCTTCAAGCCGCGCAAGGCACCAGTGGCACAAATCTGCAGGCCATCCGGCAACTGGAATAGTCCTGCAAAGAACAACAGGCTGACAGCCAGGGTGGCGACGGCGACATCATCGGTATACAGGCCAACGATGTACTCCGGGAAGAACAACATCAGGACCATGTTGCCGCACTGCCCCACTACCACGATCAACATGCCGATGATGCCGGCATAGCGGGCACCCGGCAGATCGCCGCGGCCTACGGCATTGCCCACACGAATGCTGACAGCGCTGCCCATACCCAACGGCACCATGAACAGCAAGGCAGAAAAGTTGATTGCGATCAGGTGCGCTGCCGCTGGCAGTGGGCCCAATTGCCCAATCATCAATGCCGCGGCTACGAAAAGACCCGACTCCAGCGTGATGGCCACCGCAATGGGCAGCCCCAGCTTGAGCAAGTCACGCAGTTCTGCCCAATGTGGTTTGGCGATATGACTGAACAATTCGAAGGGCTTGTAGTGCTGGTGGGTATGTATGTAAACCACCAGCATCAACAATTGCAGCCAGATAACGATGGCAGACGCGTAACCACAACCCACTGTGCCCATGGCGGGCAAGCCAAATTTGCCGAACATGAAAATGTAATTCAGTGGAATATTCAGCAAAGCACCCAGAGCGCCGTAAAACATCGTGGGCTTGGTGTGTCCCGAGCCTTCACTGAAAAAGCGCAGCAGGAAAACGAAACAGATGGCGGGCGCGCCCCAGGAAATGGCACGCAGATAACCCGCCGCTACCGGAATGATCTGCGCATTCACTTGTGCCAGTTGCAACAAGGGCGTACTGAAATAACACGCTGCCCAGAAAGGCACTGCGGCCAGAAGCGCAATCCAGTAGGCCTGGCGGGTAACAGCAGCCGCTTCCGGGTGCCGGCCAGCGCCATCCAGCTGCGCCACGCTGGGTTGCACGGCCATCAGCAAGCCTATGGTAAACACCATGAAGGCCGACCACATGGCGCCGCCAATGCCCAGGCCTGCCAAAGCCAGTTGCCGGTCAGGTAAGCGACCAGCCATGACAGTATCAACAAAGCTCATGCTGTACACCGCGACCTGGCCAATAACTACCGGCAAGGACAATTGCAGCGTACGTTTAACCTCTGCCAGATGACTTCGATTTATCGGATGCCCCTGCTTTACCAGATTATCATTCTGTTTCGATATACTGCCCATCTGGAATTCCGGTGCATCATGACAAACAAGCTGCGCATTGTACCTCAGGCTTGCAGGCATCATTGATCAGAGCTTTCTCAGGGTTTGAATCCAACAACAGAATCTTCAGAGGCAACACAGCATGACCAAACCTGAGTCCAGTGCCGGCGCCGATAACAGCCAGCCAGCAAAAAACACGGATGCCATAAGCCCCTCAGCTACGCGCTCATTGACCATACCGGCCAAACGACTGGCTGGCTCACCAGCCTGCCTTAATTGCGGCACTGTACTGGCTGGGCCTTTTTGTCATTATTGCGGCCAGCCGGACAAGAATCTGTTGCGTTTTTTTCCGGTGCTGTTGCGCGAACTGCTGGCGGACTTTCTGGATTTTGATTCGCGCTTTGCCCGCACCATGAAACCCTTGCTGTTTCATCCGGGCAAGCTGACCCGCGACTATCTGGACGGTCGCCGCTTTCGTTACACACCGCCCTTGCGTCTTTACATTTTTGCCAGCATGACCTTTTTCCTGATCGCAGCCATGTTAGCCAGCAGCGCCATCTCCATAGGAAATGGAGA
>JBBKVS010000363.1:0-8376 GCA_037968555.1 Lysobacterales bacterium
TCATTGCTGGAGTTGTCCTGCCAGGCCAACTGCACCTGGTTGCCGTCGACTGTCGCCGCGAGGCCACTGGGGGCGTTGGGCGTTTGACCGCCACTGCCACCGCCCAATTCCGAAACCAGGATGTAGTCCACCTGCCAGATGAAGCGCTGGTTTTGAGCGGCATTGGAAGCGATTACCAGGTCCGGGCTGTAGGCTTCGGGCCAGGTGGTGCCGCCGGCCCACAGGCTGGCGCGGATCGGCTGGTCCTGATCAGGCACCGGGGCAGTTTGCTGGAGCACAAGAATTCCATTGACATACCACTCTACGCGGTCGGGATACCAGCGCATGGCGTAGTCGTTCCAGTTTTGCCAGTTGTAGGATTGTCCACTCAGGTCGAGATACTCACCGTCATGGTGGATGCCGTTGTAGTAGTCGCTACCCGCGGCACCCCAATCGTTCCAACTGGTTACCAGCACATCGCTGGACAGCTGTTTGCTGAGTACCTCGAAATCGATTTCGTCAGAAATCCAGCGTCCTTTGCTGCGCTTTTGGTTGTACGTAAAGAAAGCCGCCACCAGGCCAGCTTGATGGGTGGTAAGCCGTGCCCGGGCCAGGAACTCAATACCGCTGGCGCTGACCGGGAAATTTTGCAGCGAAAAAATTTCGGTGCCCAACACCCGTTGGCCAGGTGCTGCGGGGTTATACGTATCCAGCGGCAGTTCTATCCATTGATCCACGCCATCACTGGCAAACTGTGGCTGGTTGCCGAACTGGGTTCGATCGCCAATATTCCAGTTGGCCAGCCCCCAGGTTGAGCCATCAAGCGTTGGCCCGGAAAAGTCATCCAGCAACAGGACTTCATCTGCTGCCGCGACTGGTGCAATGACCAACAACCCGGAAATCAACCACAATTTGCGAAAGAGAGAATCGGGCGAAAAATTGACTGGGCGCATGCTCATCACCTGTTCAGCTTCTGATTCAGCCAGTGTAGCCCAGGGCGCGCAGTATTTCTGGTCCGTTGCAAAACAAGCTGCGCAACGTGCCGCAATGAGGGGCTAATGGGGATGGAGCACATTAAATAACAACTTTTATGTGCTCCGTCCCCGTTAACTGTGGTACTGACTCTGACCCCAAATTTTTTGGGAGGGCTATACTTTCTACAGGCCTGGTTGGCGAGGGCTTGCATGTAATCCAGAAAAGGAAGAGACAATGACTAACAAGAAGGTGTTTTTTTTCATTTACTGCTGCATCGGAATTGCAGGGTTCTATGTACCTGGCGCAATGGCCCAAGAGGCTAAAGTGGATGTCTGCCACATACCTCCCGGAAATCCCGAAAATGTTCATACCATAAGCATCAGCGAAAATGCGCTGGGTACGCATCTGGACCATGGCGACCATGTCGGAGCATGCGACCCAACGCTGAGTGCTGGGGGAAACACTCTCAGGGGCTCATCTGCTTGTACCTGCCCGAAAGCCGGCGTGTGGAGAGTCACAAATCTCGAGGGTTACATGGAATGCAACGTGCTCGGCATCAAGCGAAAGAACAATAGCAAGGACATAAACGACGGAGCGATCTGGATTTTGAATGACGATTGCTCAAGCATTTTCTCCGAGGCCTACGAGAAGCAGAGAGAGGACGTGATCATGGATCGCGGCCGGGATTGCCTGTTCTTCGGCTTCGCTGCGGGCGAACAAGACGGTGCCAAAGTGATTTTCGACGGCGCCTACAAGGTTGAGACCGAGAAATTCATCACTGGTGAGTACTATATGGAAATGTCCACCATGGGAATGGAGTGCACTGGCTACAGTCCATTCGAAATCGAATTCCTCAGGCCACTTAAAGAGAAGGACTACACCAAGCTCGAACAGAAAATGCAAAAAGGACTGAAGGAAGCCCGCCAGGTGCTTGACGAGCACCGCGAGCAAATCGACCAGTACCTGGAAGAGACCGATGGGGGTAAACCCTTAGGTGGAAGAAGCGACCAGGAGTAAAGGGGAAAAGCGCCAGGCACAGTGGCGCGCAGTTTCCGATTGACTTGTCATTGGCATGGCACTGAGAATGGTTTGACCGATCCGGTCATCCAGGGAGTATCAAATGCGCTTTTTATGCACCGTAATACTGATCATGGCCGCACTCCCCGGAGCTTTCGCTTCCGATGGGGTTTTTGAGATCAACCAGGCTTGTGCTTCTGGCCCCGGCTGTTTTCCAGGTGACGAACCGGGTTTCCCTGTGCGGCTAATTAATTCCGGCAGCTACAAGCTCACCAGCAATCTGACCGTACCCCCGTTGGTGAACGGAATTACGACGCAGATTGATAATGCGACTCTCCCAGCCGATATCAGTGTGTCGATAGACCTGAACGGATTTCGGATTTCCAGCACCACGGTATGCAGCGTAAACCCCTTCACGTGCAGTCCCCTGGGTTCGAATTTTTCAGAGGGTATCGGCATCTATCTTGCCACCACCGTAGGGGATACCCCAGCCCAAGGTGCCGCATTGGTGCATAACGGGGTGGTTCAGGGTATGGGTCTCGTGGGCGTGTATTGTACCGGGCAGTGTGTCATACGCGATCTGGTCGTCTCCAATAATGGCTTTACCGGGCTGGTGTCTGAAGGCTCCATTCACCGGGTACAAGCGTTCCGTAATGGCGGCGCAGGCATTTATATTAGCAACCACGGCAGCGTTGAAAACTGCTCTTCCGTGGGTAATGGCGCCGAGGGCTTCTCGGGTGGTGGCAGTGGCAGCTTAAGCAACAACAACGCCAGTGACAATGGCAGTCACGGCATCCAGGGCTTTGTGGGCGCTACTGTGATTGGAAACACCGTTGAACGTAGCGGTACAGGTATTCGATGTATTGCCTGCACAATCACCAACAATTCACTTATCGACAATGAGGTAGCCGGGATTGATTTCGTCGATAGCCCTTCGATCTACGGCGGAAATATCATCACTGGACTTGGAAGCAACAATGCGTTGGTTAATGCCACCAAGGCAGTGCAATCTGATCCGAATATTTGCGGGCAGAGTGCTTGCCCCTGAACGGGTTGTGCGAAAGAGCCTTTCCCGGGCTCTTTTGTGTGAAAGCGTGTGGGAAATGGGGTCAATCAGCAGGCAGTTCTGACTCCAATTCGGTGATCAGATTGTTGATGTAGTTTCGATAGGCCGGGGTAAAGTTTTCCTGGCTGGTTTCCCAGAACGTCCTCATTCTGGGGCCTTCCACTTTTCGCGTGTCATGGCTCAGCTCCTCATTATTCAGTGGCCCCGTCAGTTCGTCATAATGAGACCGTTACCGCCTGGCATTCATTCTTTTCCTGAACCAGGTAACCATGGCAAATGGCGCGATGCATCAGCCAGGCCAGGAAGCCAAATACAATGGCCCAGCAATAAGCAAACAAGGCTTCCCCACTGAACCAGTCAAAGTGAAACTCTTCGCCAGCGGTAAATAAGGCTTGCTGGTAAGGCAAAACATAAAAGCGCAGCAAGCCCAGGCTGGCTATCACACCAAACACACCCAGGGCATAGGCATAGCGCAGGGTTTTTCGGGCTTCGGTGGCATCCAGTTCCTCAGCGGGGATATCCAGCAAGGCCAGCCGATAACGACGCTCGGTGTTGGAAACTTGCGTATTGCGCGACACGACCAGCACCACCACCAGGCTGATCACAATGCCCAGCAGGATCGGGTCAAGATAGGCGGGTAACTCGATAAAACCCAGCGTGGCGAGCAGTTTGGGAATCGTGTTGCCCAAAAAGCCCGACAGGATGCCCCAGAAGGCAGCGCTGGCCGTGATGCGGTCGCTCCAGATGCTCATCAACGCCACTGGGCCCCAGGCCGAGGCAAACAGGGTGGCGCCAAAATAGGTGAGCCAGAAAATATGCTGCTCGATGGAAAGACAAACCACCAGCGCGATAACCCCCACCACAAACATCATTTGCCGGCTGAATTTCAACCGGGCCTTATCCTCGGTTGATTTCAGTCTGAAGATATCGTTACTGAAATTGAACCCTGCCAAAGACAGGAAAGTAGAAGCCGAAGACAAACCGGCGGCAACCAGGCCCGCCAGCACCAAGGCACCTACCATGGGCGTGAGGATATTGGTGGACGCCCAGATCAATACATCCTCCCTGGGTACGATGGCTTCATTGCTCAGATTGACCGTGGTGGCGGCCGCGAATACCACCATTTGGATCACTGCGATGCTGATGGCTGCCACCGCCGCAGAACGTAACACCACGTGCTCATTTTTGGCCATCAGGTAGCGGCTGGATTGCCAAGGGCTGACGGCAGCAACAAAGCTCCAGCCCACACTGATAATCAAATACCAGATCAGGAAATCTGTCGGTGTCTCCCAGGTCTGACCTGGCCCCGACATACCGTGCCAGGACATCAGGTCGGGTTTCGACTCCAGGTGAGTGAGCCCCTCCACCGCCGCCAGCCAACCGCCATGCGTTTCGAAAATCGAAAACATCGCCAGGAAACTCACGAGTGTAAACAGCAGGAACATCATGGTATCGGTAATCACCACGCCACGGGATCCGGAGTACAGGGTGAAAGAAGTGTAGCTGGCCCAGGCCAATACCAGCGCCTGGGTGTAGGACAAGGTGGTGAGATTGGAAAGAATCAGCGCCACGCCCTGGGTGACTGCAATCAGGTAAAAACCAATGCCCACCACCACCGTAATACCGGCCACAATCTGTACTCTCCGGCTGTCAAAGCGGTCGGCAAAATAGCTGGTAACGGTGAGTGCGCGGCTGCGGCGCAGATAGCGACCAAAGTAAATGGCGCCGTAAATATACCCAACCAGAAACAGAGCCGGCATCAACAAGCGGCCGGTGTTGAACCCATAGATGAATCCCGCATCTCCCAGGAAGGTGTTGGTGCTGAGGAAACTGGCCACCAGGGTTCCAACAATCAGCAAGGTGGGCGCTTGCCTGCCAACCACAAAGTAGTCTTCGAGATTCTTCACCCTGCGACCGGCGTAGTTACCCACAGCCACATAAACCAGGATGCTGATAAATATCGTGATGGTGTAGATATTCATAGATTGTAGTCTCTGTTAGTACTTATTCTGGTGCCTGTTATGGGACCGACAGCAATACCGGAAGAGTGCCAGTATAAGTGAAGGCGGCAGAAAACAGATGGCGAATGAACGGATCTAAACTCCCGATAGTTTTTTCAAGTACTTGGCTTTGTTTGCAGATCTTGCAATCTTCCCACTGGTCGTTTTTATGATCCATCCTTTGTCCTGGAATTGAATATCTGAAATAACCAATTCGAGTAGCGACAGAGCCTCTCTCCGAATTGAGTTGGCAAGCTGTGCAAGGCTGGTATCTTCCCTATCTACATTGACCTCGCAAATGAGCACAATATTCTCTGTACCCTTTTCACTGTCGGTAACTCCGAAAGCCACTGCCCTGCCACGACGAACTTCCGTAAAGCTTGCCGCGATTGATTCAATATCTTCCGGAAAGACATTTCTCCCATAGGAGATGATCAGGTCTTTCGTGCGGCCGCACAGATAGATCTCTCCATCAAATACATAGCCCAGATCGCCTGTGTAGAACCATTCATCAGCACTGCGAACTTCAGTCCGCAAGGGCGAAAAATACCCACTGAACAATGTCGAGCTCTTTATCCGCACTTCGCCAACATGGCGTTCCTGTAATGCAATACCGGATTCACCAACGATCTCCATGGTTACCATTTCGTGGGGGCGGCCGCAGGAAACAATGGCTTTGGATTCCGGATTTGAGCTATCACACGGTACAGCTTTCTTTTCTACTGATAGAATTTTTGAATCTACCCAATCAACACTGGGTTGCTGCTCTGCAGGTGTGCGAGAAACTCCGAGAACGCACTCTGCCATTCCGTAACCCACTCGAATGGCCAGCCGGTGCAACCCAAGGGAAGAAAAGCGCTCATAGAATGCTTTCATATCCTGCAAATTGACACGCTCTGCTCCATTGATCAGAAGGCGCCAACTTGACAGATCTTCTTTCTCAACATCTTCTTGACCGATATTTTTTGTGCAAAAGCTGAAGGCAAAATTCGGCATCAGCGTGATGGTTCCGCGGTAGCGACTTACAGCGCTGAACAACTTTCGCGGTTGCGTGATCCATTGGCGAGGTGACATCAGCACAGTGGGAAGACCACTGGTTAAGGGAAGCACAAAGCAAGCGATCAAACCCATGTCGTGGTTTAGCGGCAGCCAACTGACAACACAGTCTTTAGCAGTCAGCTGCATTGATGACCTGTTTGCGGCGAGATAGTTATTGATCGCTCGATAACTGATCATCACCCCTTTCTTGGCCCCAGTCGTTCCACTGCTGAACTGCAGGATAGCCATGTCTTCCAGTGACTTTGGTGTTGCAGGCTTCGAATGCAAAGAATCAGTTGAGCTTGCATTCAGATCAGCATACAAAAGCGTGACGCTCGAGTCCTTGAATCTGGCGCTCAAATCATCTTCCCGCGACGACAAGGTTAATAATGCGGAGCACTGAATTTCGAGGCAGAGTTTGACCAGCCGATCCAGCGCCGTTGCTTGATCTTCAAAGGGGCTGGGATAAGCATTTATGACGGGTACGGCACCAACGTACAGAACCGCCCAGAAAGCAGCAAACAGTTCCAATCCGTGAGGAAGGGCAAGCAGAACTATATCCTGAGCCCTGATACCCTTGGATTCCATGGCAACGGCTTGTCCCATCACCATCGAGAGGAACTCAGCTCTCGACACAACGTGTTCGTAACCAGTGTCTTCCAGGCAAACCAGCGCGAGTTGCTCGGGGTTTGTTTGCATATGATTGACGAACTGATCAACAAAGGTTTCGTGCACAGGCCATATCCAGCGTCCAATAATTTGAGAGAATTATATTGCGTTGCGGCTTCACTATGTTGGCAGTCGCCCTACAATGGACTGTTCTTTTCATATTGGCCGCAAGATACAAAACGATGCCAGTCCGGCTAAAAAACATTTTCCATGGAAAATTGAGGATCTCAGTCTTGTCTATTTCACATCAGGTGATTGCTGTGCGTGTCTTCAGCGCATCCGCACGGATTTGAAACATTTCTGTGACTGAGTCAATAAAATCCGCCGAACTGGAAGAGTTGCTGATACGAAGCTTTGAGCTGATCTTTCGACGGCAGGACCTGGGGCTGGACGCTGACTTTTTTCAGCTGGGAGGCGATTCTATGACCGCCTTGCAGTTGCTGCTCGAGATCGAATCAAGGTTGAAGTTCAAGATTCCAGAAACGATTCTAGTCGGAAATCCTACCATTTCTGCGCTTTCATCCGCGATTGCTCACCAGCAAAGCCAACTGGAAAAAGGCCATGTTATTACGGTAAGAGAAGCTGAAGGATCATCGCCCATATTTGTTGCGCATGATCACAGAGGTGAACTGTGGTCCGCATTCAACCTCTCTCCTTTTCTCAAAACAGATTTACCAATTTATGGTGTAAGGCCTGAACGGGGGCAATCTATTTTTACGAGTTTCAGGGCACTTGCACGACAGAATGTGAAATCATTGATAAAAGAGCACCCCCAGGAAGAGTACAGACTCATTGGTTATTCATTCGGCGGTGTGATGGCTTTTGAAATGGCCAGGCAACTTGTTTCACTCGGGCGGCAGGTTAGTTTTCTTGGAATAGTTGACATAGAACCCGCGGCGGGTAAGACCATGCGTAAACATCGCTATCCTGATGTTCGCGAGAGAATGGCCCGGTTAAAGCAGAGAATCCGCAAAGAGGGTCTAAGCTCCACCCTGACCTGGGCAACCCGATGGCTCGGAGACTGGTACAGGGACCAAAGATCGAATCAATCCTTTGGCCAAATATTTACCGGTCTTCTGACCAAGAGTTGGAGGCGGTTGACATACTTTTTCACCAAAACCTCGCCTGAACCTGCGGTTGACGAATCTGCACGAAAGAGTGAAAAACAAGTCGTCAATGATTCGCGATCCACAGACACTTTTCAGCACAAAATGGTGAATGCCTTCTATGAACATTCGCCGGGAAATTACTCTGGAGACATCACTTATTTCGTCACACCATCCGGAGCCAATTTTGTTGGTTCAGAACCGGTAAGCGCCTGGAGCAAGCTAACTTCAGGCCGCGTTGAGATTATCCAGGTACATGGTGACCACCTGAGCATCGGGAAAAGCCCTGATATCAAGCAGATTGCTGAGCGGCTTAACCAACTGGCCAGCTGACATCAAAACTGGACTCAAAACATCGACGAGCCATCGGAAACGGGGTCGGATATCAGGGACAGAATCGTTCAGTGAACAGATGCACCGATTCCGAAACCGAGACCCCATGCTTTTTTACTCCGACCCCACAACTTCTGGAACATGAGTTGAAAAAAGGGAATTGGCTTCGACCCCTTTATCTATCTGAATACGC
>JBBKVS010000364.1:0-2573 GCA_037968555.1 Lysobacterales bacterium
CTCAAAGTAATGACCTGATTGTCACTGGCTTGGAAAATGATGGTGCTCGTAACGCTTACTGAATCCAGGCGTTGCAGCAAACCCTTATAGCGCTGCAACTGGCTGACCCAGCGTTCACGTGTTTCTGCACTTTCGGTGCCGGTTTTGTAATCCACGATAACCAGCTCAGCGTTTTCATCCTGGTACAGGCGATCGATGATGTGCTTGCTGATGCGGTTGCCATCGCGGCGCAGCAGGGGCAGCTCGGTCCATGACTGTTGCTTGTCTTCGGGGCTGAGTACTGCACTGCCCGGTTCGGTGCTGATAGTCTGGATCAACATACGCTTGAGATCCGGCAATTGCTCTTCCGCTTCAACAGCGCTGAAGCCGGCTCGTCGCAGGCTGCTTTCCAGCGCTGCCGAGTGTTGTTCAAACCAATCGGCATCCCAGCCTTGCTGCCAATAATCATGAATCAGCTCCAACCACTGGTGAACTGCGGCGCCCAGGGCCACGCTGGTGCGTGTGGGTAGCTCGGGTAGCTCGATGGCTTCAGATTCAAGCTCGGGGTTTTCAGGCAGTGGCAGCAAAGGCGCGCCTTGCAGTTGCAACAAGGGAAAGGCTTTGGGTTCGAAGTAGGTATCATCGCTGTCGTCGCTGGCCACCGCATCTTCCAGTTCTTCAGCCAGTGGAACTATCATTTCCTGGAATGCCGGGAACAACATGTCCATCAAGCTACCGGCAGGGGCATAAGCACCCTGTTTTTTGGAGCTGCTGTACTTGCCCAGCAAATGCAGCTGGCTGCGAGCGCGGGTGCAGGCCACGTACAGCAAACGTTGCTGTTCAAAGCCGCTGCGCTCTGTCTCCACCGCACGTAGGTAGTCGTACAGGCTGGCTTCCGGTTTGATGCGCGGCGGTAGCGGCGCCAGCAGGCTGCTGTCCTCACCGTTTTCGTTGTGAAACTCCTGCAGAGCCACCAGGGTTTTGTCATCACCGCGGGGCTTGCGCGCCATTCCAGGCACGATCACCACATCGAACTCCAGGCCTTTGGCCTGGTGGATGGTCATCAATTGCAGGTGGGAAGTGGGACTGTTGGCATACAGTTCCTGCAGATGACGACTGAGGCGAGTTTCCAGGTCTTCTGTGCCTTGCTGTTCCAGTCCCTGCAACAATTCGAAAAAGGTACGGGCATGATCCAATTCAGCCGCAGAGGCATAGCACAGCGGGCCGCCGAGGTTTAACCAGGCACTTTCAACCCGATCACGCAGGCTGTGCTGGCCGCGCTGTACTTCCGCGTGTGTAAGCACAATGGCCAGGCGATTCAATCGTTCGTGTAATTCTGGAATTGCAGATTTTTCCGCCGCTTCCTGCAGACAGCCCAACAAATCCCGCTTGAGCAGGTCTCCAGCCACGGCGTGCATTTCAGCCACGTTCAAGCCAGCCCAGGGTGCACGCAATACGGCCAGCCAGGCAATGCGATCGCCGGGATGGCTCAGGGCCCGAGTCAGTGCCATCAGGTCGCGCACCACGGGGCGTGATTGCAACTGGTCGATCTTGACGGCCTGGGCTTCGATACCGGCCTGTTGCAGGGCGCGTGCTATCTGTTCCAGGTGTTTCCGGGCGCGAGCCAGGATGGCTATGCTGGGGTCACCCAGTTCAGCGCGGGCTTGTCGCACCAATTCAACCACACGCAAGGCCTCTTCCTGATCCGCTGCGTTGGGTGGCATGGGGTGCAACTGAACTGCACCACCACTGCCCTGCTCGGCAGCCGCAGGGGCATAACGAACCGCGCCTGAATCGCGCTCGTCCTGGTCCGGAAATACCCCGGAAAACTGCTCATTCACCCAACTGACAATTTCCTGCCGCGAACGGAAGTTGGATTGTAACTGCAGGTATTCCAAGGGCACGGTACCGAGGCCACCTTGCTGCACCACATCGATGAACAAGCCCACATTGGCCTGGCGGAAGCGGTAAATGGATTGCATGGGGTCGCCCACCAGGAACAGGCTGCGACCATCGTCGCCGGTCCAGCCGGACATCAGGCGCCGTAATAACTTGAACTGGGTATTGCTGGTGTCCTGAAATTCATCCATCAGGATGTGCTCGATGCGCGCATCCTCAGCCAGCAGCAGCGAGCCGGGGTTGTCTTCCTCGCCCAGGCTTTCCAGTGCCAGTTCGGTCATGTAGTGGAAATCACACTCACCTTTATCGTGGAACAGCACCCGCAGGCGGGCCAGGGCGTGTTTCAAAACCAGCACGATATCCTGTTGCAGGCCTTCACTGCCCTGCCCCAGTTCCAGCGGTGGCGCTTTGCCCATGCGTTCTATGGCGGCTGTGGCGGCGGCATCTTGCGACCACTCAGCCAATTGGCCTTGCAGGGTTTTGAGTTCATTCTCAAGAGTAGCTGGTAAACCTTTGAAAATACGTCGGTTTAGAGACGCAGGTTGCATGAGTTTGTGATCCGCCTTGAGTAGCATACGGCTGAACAAAAAGGCTTGATGCACCTGTTGTTGCAGATCGTCGGTGTCGGTTTGGTAAACCGCACGGAATTTTGCAGGCGGGTAATTTTCCGTAATGGCGGCGGCCAATTCGACAGT
>JBBKVS010000365.1:0-17428 GCA_037968555.1 Lysobacterales bacterium
GACGGACGCAGACAGTGGCTGCGCTGGGCTGTGGTCGGCCCTTATGCCTGGCTGCTGCTGTTTTTCCTGGCGCCGTTTTTCATCATTCTGAAAATCAGTCTGGCTGATCCGATTGTAGCCCTGCCACCCTTTACGCCCTTGTTTGATTGGGCCGCCAGTGGCTGGGACCAGCTGCAAGCCACTTTTGATAACTACCTGTTCCTGTTCCAGGATCCGTATTACATCACCATCTACCTGAACTCGGTAAAAATGGCTGCCATCAGCGCGCTGCTGTGTCTGCTGCTGGGTTACCCGATGGCCTATTTCATCAGCCGCCAACCACCCAGGCGGCGCAACATGCTGTTGTTGGCGGTGATTCTGCCTTTCTGGATTTCCTTCCTGTTGCGGGTTTATGCCTGGATAGGTCTGCTGAATACCCATGGCGTGATCAATAATCTGTTGTTGTGGCTGGGTCTGATCGACCAGCCGCTGTCTTTGATCTACAACGATTTCGCGGTGTATCTGGGCATCGTTTATTCCTATCTGCCGTTCATGATTTTGCCGCTGTATGCCAACCTGGAAAAACTGGATATAGACCTGGAAGAGGTGGCGGCTGACCTGGGTGCGCGCCGCTGGCAGGTGTTTGTTGATGTGACCTTACCATTATCGTTGCCAGGCATCATTGCCGGCTCCTTGCTGGTTTTCATACCGGCCATAGGCGAATTCATTATTCCCGCGCTGCTGGGCGGTTCCGATACCCTCATGATAGGCCGCGCCCTGTGGGATGAGTTCTTTATCAACCGCGACTGGCCGGTGGCATCGGCAGTATCGGTGGTGCTGTTGTTGATACTGGTACTGCCCATGATGTGGTTCCAGAAAGTGCAGAATCGGGAATGACCAAAATTAAAAAAACCAGGGCACCCAAACGCCACCGGGGCATCATGCTGCTGAGCATAGCGGCCTTCGGCTATGCTTTTCTTTATGTGCCGATTATTTCGGTGATGGTTTACTCCTTCAATGATTCGCGCCTGGTCACGTTGTGGGGCGGTTTTTCGCTGCGTTGGTATCGCAGCCTGATGCAGGATGGCGAGATTCTCGGCGCTGCCATGCTCAGTCTGGAAATTGCGGCAATCTCTGCCACTGTGGCAACCATTATGGGTACCCTGGCTGCCCTGGCATTGAATCGCCTCGGCCGTTTCCGTGGCCGTACCCTGCTCACTGGCATGATCACATCACCGCTGGTTATGCCGGAGATCATCACCGGCATTTCCCTGCTGTTCCTGTTCATCACGCTGGCGGACTGGATAGGCTGGCCCGCACACCGCGGCGCGACTACCATTACCATTGCGCACATTACCTTTTCCATGGCTTACGTGGCGGTGGTGGTGCGTTCCCGGCTGGGCTCGCTGGACCAGTCGCTGGAAGAAGCGGCTATGGACCTGGGTGGCCGGCCCATCAGGGTGTTTTTTGATATCACCGTACCGATGATAGCCCCAGCCATGATCTCCGGCTGGCTGCTGGCTTTTACCCTGTCACTGGATGATGTGGTGATCGCCAGCTTTGTGTCCGGGCCAGGTTCCACCACTTTGCCCATGTTGATTTTTTCCAAAGTACGGCTGGGTGTCACGCCGGATATCAATGCTTTGGCCACCGTGATCATCCTGCTGGTTTCAGCGGGTGTGATCGCTGCGGCCTTGATCACACGGCGGCAGGATGCGCCATCCAGATGAATTTGGCCAAATGAATTCGAATTGAGTATCACAGAGGTAGGAAGTCATGAAACAGCCAGAATTGAATGAACTGATAGACCGGCAAAAGAAAGGCCATGCGCTGGAGAACGATTTTTACAATGATCCGGACATCTACGAGCGTGACATAGATCGCATTTTCATGCGCGCGTGGCTGTATACCGGCCACCAGAGTCAATTACCCCAGCCGGGTGATTTTTTTCTCTACGAAGTGGCTGGCGAGTCGGTGATCATTTCTCACGGCATGGATGGGGAAATCCGCGCCATGATGAATGTATGTCGCCATCGAGGCTCAAACGTGTGTTGGGAAAAGCAAGGTAACTCAAAGCGCTTTACCTGCCCCTATCACGGCTGGACTTACAGCACCGATGGCCAGCTGGTCGCGGCCGCGCACATGCAGGAGGATTTTGACAAGTCCACGCATGGCCTGAAGCAGCTTCACATCAATGTTTATTTCGGCATGATCTTTATCAATTTTGCCGATAAGCCCAGCTCCTTTGATTCAATTGAAAAGGATTTAACTCCCTTCCTGCAGCCTTATAGGCTGGACAAAGCCAAGGTGGCACATCGCCAGTCCTATCCCATGCAGTCGAACTGGAAGCTGGCGGTTGAGAACTACAAGGAGTGCTACCACTGCGCACCGGCGCACCTGGAATATGCCCGCGCCCACAGCCTGGCCTTGCCGCAGGAAAAGTGGCAGGCAGAACTGGATGCCCTGATTGCGAAAATGCCTTCCTGCGGTTTGAATAATGGCGAGATGAACAACTCCTATACCCATGGCGATGAGTTTGGTGCGGATCGTTCCTATGAGCACTACCCGCTGTTGCGCGGGCACGTCACCGGCAGCAAGGACGGTAAGCCATTGGCGCCTCTGTTGGGCGACATCTCAGATTTTGATGGTGGCGCGCATGACTTCAAGATCGGCCCGGTACTCTATGGTTTGTGCTATTGCGACCATGTGGTTTTGTACAGCTTCAAGCCCCTTTCCGGTGGGTCTGCCGATTGTGAAATCACCTGGCTGGTCAAGGATACGGCAGTTGAAGGCAAGGACTACAGCAAAGAAGAATTGATCTGGTTATGGGATGTCACCACCATTGCTGACAAGTCCATCATCGAACACAACGGGGCAGGTGTCGCTTCGCGCATGTTCAAGCCCGGGCCTTTTTCTACCTTTGAAGGCTCCACGCAACGCTGGGTGGAATGGTATCTGGAAGCAATTCGCTAAAGCCCAAATACTGCAAATTGAGGAAATTCCAACAAGCGCTACAGGCTGAGCGCATTGCGATCACCGCCGACCTGACTCTGACCAGCAGTTCAGGGGCCGACGATATTGCCCGTCAGGTTGAACTGTTGGGCTCGATGGTGGATGGCTTGCAGGTTACCGACAACCCTTTTGCCTGGACGCAGATGTCAGCCTTGTCGGCAGCCCTGCTGTTACAGCAGCAGGGTGTGGATCCCATACCCATACTCAACTGCCGCGATCGCAATCGCATCGCCCTGATCGCGGATTTGCTGGGCTTGCGGGCGCTGGGTGTCAACAATGTGCTGCTGACCCGCGGCCACAAGCTGCCCGATGCGCATCCGGTCAAAGCCTCTGCAGTGTTTGATACCAGTGGCCGCGAACTGGTGGCATTGGCCGCCGGCCTGGCCAAAGATTCGGGTGAAGGTGAACAAGCCTCACCTGGCCAAGATTTCTTTATCGGCGTGGGAGCACGGGCTTTCCGGCCGCCGCGCAACTGGAGGGCAGAATCGCTGGCCGAACGGTCGGCCAGCGGCGCACAGTTTCTGCAAACTCAATTGTGTTTCAACACCGATATCCTGCGCGAGTACATGCGGCGTTTGGTGGACACCCGCATGACCTGGAAGTATTCCGTGGTTATTTCCCTGGCGGCCATCCCTTCGGCTGTAACCGCTCGCTGGCTGAAGCAGAACATGAGTGATTCACGCATACCGGAGAAAGTCGTCAAACGGCTGGAAGGCGCTGCAAATGCGGAACAGGAGGGTGTGACGATTTGCGCCGAGCTGATGCAGGAGATTGCTGAAATACCGGGAGTTTCCGGCATCAACCTGATGACCATGGGTAATGCCGATCATCTGGCTGCAGCCATCCAGCAATCGGGCTTAAAGGCGGCTTAGGCCAGGGAAGCCCTGAATTATTCAGTGCTTCTTTGGCATACGGACGTGCCAACATTTTCGATGACTGTAAATCATTGAAAATGAAGCCTAACAAAAATCACACTTTTTGTTGGGCGTGCTCTGATAATTCATGGATGAATTATTCAGAGCCATAATTATCACTTCGGTACCACGCTGGCAAAGACATTCAGGGTCAAGCGCCCCTTAGCCGGATCTTTGCTCAACAGCTCCGGATGTTCGATAAAGGCATTGTGTGGCAGGTCGCCGGAGTAAAAAATCAGGCGATTGAATTTGGCGGCAACATGATCAATCAAATCTACAGCCTCGTTGCTGACAGTGGTATAGCAAGCGGGTTGCCGGAACATTTCAAAGCCTTGTTGCAATTCCTCCAGGCCGGCATCGGGATCTTCCGCCTGCCGGGCAGACATGGCCTCCCAGTATTCCGGGTCTTTCCAATGATAGAACCCAGTGCCTCCCAATTCAGGGCGGTCAAACAGGTACAGCATGGCGGCGTAATTCAGCCTGCCACCCGCCAGCCTGGGATCGCTGTGTGGCAAGCGCTGTATCCAGCTGAATTCCGAGGGCTGCACGGTGGTCAATGACAGCTGGCTGTGCAGCTCCACACCACCCCGGCAAAATGAAAACAAGCCGCTCAATGTTTTTTGGATAAAAGCCTGGATGGGCTGCATGCTGGCGCTGTTAAGCGGCAAGGTATAGCCAGGATAGGCCCGTTCCGGGGGGCTGAAGTCAGCGGCTTTGCCTGTTGCAAAAGTCACCAGCTCTTGTGCATCAAGCAAGAAATCATCAATCACCGCGCAGTTATAGTTGGGTGTGAGCTGAACCATGGTTATATTCAGCGCGGGATTGATTTTCAGTGTGAAAGTGGCTGACAAATTTTCATACCCGGGATGACCGTCTTAATTGACCTTCAACATTCTGGGGCAAAAGTCCGCCATAACCAAGGCGGGCTGGTTTCGCTGGATCAATTTGAGACTGGACTGCAGCTGGTGCAAACTCAGCGCTTTCCAGCTGAACGGTAACGCAAGCCTATGACCCAGGTTTCAACACCCGATCGCGAACAGGCTGTTCGGCAAATTTATGATCAGGCTCACTCGGTGTTTCAAGCCGGTGACGGTGTTGAAGCCGAGGCCCTATTGCGCCAGGCCTTACCCCGCTTTCGCAATGAACCCAATCTGATGTGTCTGCTGGGAGAAGTCTGTCTCAGCCAGAGGCGCCCGCAGGAAGCCTTGGCCTGGTTTGAGCGGGTACTGAAAATCGTGCGGGATTTCCCTCGTGCGCTGGAGGGTCGTGGGCTGGCCTTGATGGCCGATAAACGCGCACGGGAAGCCATTGAGTCCTTGCAGAAAGTGGTCGTTGCAGCGCCGCAGCGATACCAGGCGCGACTGGCCCTGGCCAGGGCCCAGGCCATGATCGGCCAGGCCGCAGAGGCCGACCAGTCTATGCGTGAAGCCATGCAATTGAATCCTCAAAAAGCTGCCTTGCTGAAGGCAGAAGCTGCCCTGCATGATGGCGATATGCGCAGTGCTGAGGAAGTATTGAAGAAACTGTTGGCAGAAGATCCCGATAATGCCAATGCGCTGCGCTTGCTGGGCAATATTGCCCTGGAAGCCAATCGCTTTAAAGCGGCACAGCGCATGTTGCAGCGTGCAGTAGAACTGGCGCCGCGCATGGTGCTGGCCTGGAACGACCTGGCTAACTTGTACATGAAGCAGGATCGCTACGAGCAGGCGCTGGAAGCAACTCAGCAAGCCATAGCAGTGGATACGCGCATGGCTCATTCCTATGTGATGCAGGGCAATATATTGACCAAGGCACAACGGCACGAGGAATCGTTGGCCGCCTACCAACAGGCGCTGGAAATCAGTCCAGCCAATGCCGGAGCCTTGTCAGGAATGGGACATGTGTTGAAAACCATCGGTCGGCAGGCAGAATCCATTGCTGCATTCCGACAATGCATACAGGCGCATCCGGCTTTTGGTGAAGCCTATTGGAGCCTGGCCAATCTGAAGACTTTTGATTTTTCGAATGATGAAGTGGCCGTTATGGAAAAAATGGCTGCCGAAGCGGATTTGCCGGATGAACCCAAGATCAATTTTTTCCTTTCCCTGGGCAAGCACTATGAGAACGAAAAAAACTTTGACCGTTCATTTGATTTTTACCGGCAAGGCAATGAGCTGCGGCGCAACAAGGAAATCTACGACCCGGTGCTGACCCAGGTTTTGCATGACCGGATTATCGAGGTGTTTTCAACAGAACTTTTTGCACAACATAAGGGATCAGGTGATCCCGATCCGGCGCCCATACTGATTGTGGGGTTGCCGCGCTCTGGCTCGACACTGCTGGAACAGATACTCGCCAGCCACAGCCAGGTGGAAGGCACCATGGAGTTGCCGGATCTGAGCCGCGCTATAGGCAAGATCAATCGGCAAGCCCAGCGTCACAAAAAGGCTAATGCCAGCAGTCATGCAGAATACCCGGAGGCCTTGCTGGACCTGGATGAAGAAGCGCTAAGGGAATTGGGCCAAGGGTATCTACGGACCACTCAACGTTACCGTACCGGCAAACTGCATTTTATCGACAAGATGCCGAACAACTTTGCCAGCATAGGCTTGCTGCGTCTGATACTGCCCAATGCCAAAGTGATCAATGCGCGGCGCCATCCACTGGACAGCTGCCTGGGCAGTTACAAGCAATTGTTCTTCAAAGGCCAGTCTTTCACATACGACCAGTTTGAACTGGGCCAGTACTACCTGCAGTATCAGCGCCTGATGGATCATTGGCACTCAGTACTGCCGGGCCATGTGCTGGATGTGCATTATGAGCAGATGGTTTTTGACCAGGAAGCCCAGACCCGCCGCATGCTGGATTACCTGGACTTGCCCTGGGAGGACGCCTGTCTGCGATTTTACGAAACCGAAAGGGCGATCAATACCGCCAGTTCCGAGCAGGTGCGGCAACCCATCTATACCAAAGCCATCAACTATTGGCGCCATTACGAAAAACACCTGGAGGAATTGGTCGAAACTCTGCAGCCCCTGCTGCAACAGCTGCCGGAGGCGGATCAGCCAGATGCCCTGAGGCAGCAAGAGGGTGCCGGCCCGAGGGTGCCAACCCGGCAATAAAACACTGATACACAGATGGTTTGTATTTTTTATTTGGCCGTTCTAATATCGGTCTATAAAATCAAAACACTTAATATTCAGGTAGTAAAAACAGCAGGCACACCCTGGCAGCAACTTAAAAAAGGCACCATCATGCGAAATCGAACTGGCTCAGCTCAGGATTTACGCGTTATACGTCCCAACAGTCTGTCACTGGCAATTTCTGCCTTATTGTTTACACCACCCGCAACTCTGCTGGCTCAGGATGCCGATGAAGAAGGCAGAGCTGGGGCACTGGAAGAGGTGCTGGTAACCGCCACCAAACGGGTGGAAAGCATCCAGAACCTGCCGCAAAGCATACAAGCCATATCCAACGAACAGATCGTCAAGTCCGGCCTCAAGGGCATGGATGACTATGTACGATTTGTGCCCAGCCTGAACATCGTGCAGGCCAATCCGGGCACGGCCATGGTGGTGTTCCGCGGTATAGCGGATGCGCAAAGCACCTTCATTTCCGAGCCTTCTGCTGCTGTTTACCTGGACGAGCAATCACTGGTATTGAATGGCCAGCCCAACCCGCGCCTGGTGGATATTGAACGGGTGGAAGCACTGAGCGGACCGCAGGGCACCTTATACGGTGCCAGTGCACAATCCGGTGTGCTGCGCATTGTTACCAACAAGCCCGATCCCACGGCTTTTGCTGCCAACGTTGATCTCGGCCTCAGCTCCACTGAAGGCGGAGACATGAGCTATGACGTCAGCGCCATGCTCAACCTACCTGTCAGCGATACTTTTGCCGTGCGGCTGGTGGGCTTCTCGGCCCGCGATGGTGGATTTATCGACAATGTGCTGGGTACTTCGGTGCCCAACGAGATCTTCACCAACGAAGATGCGGTACAGGACGATTACAACCAGGTAGATTACACCGGCGGGAGGATTTCTGCGCGCTGGTTCATCAACGATGACTGGACCATGACCGCTGGCATCATTTATCAGAAAACCGATTCTGATGGCCGTCCGGAACATGACCCGGCTTATGCCGGTGATCTCAACGTGGTGCGTTTCAATCCGCAGTTTGAATACGACAAACAGGACTGGACCCAATACGCCGTGACTTTTGAAGGTGACCTGGGTTTTGCCGATTTTGTTTCAGCCACTTCCTACTTCACGCGCGACTGGGAATATACCCAGGACATTTCAGTGGGCTATGCCGCCTACTTCGGCAGCTTCTGTTATTCAGTCTATGTTTACTACAGTCGTTACTGCTTCCAGCCAGCCGGGGTCAGCTATGCCTACAACGATGCGCTGGGCCATTTGCAGAATGTTCAGAACAACTGGAAGTTTTCGCAGGAATTTCGCCTGGTACACCAGGGTGAAACCATAGATTGGGTAGCTGGCCTGTTTTACGAGAAATCCCACGAGGACTGGCAGTTCACTTCCTTTGCCGATGGCTATGACCAGTCACAATCCATGGCTAATTACCTGGCCGGTCGCCTGATCGGCAGCGGCAATCCGATTCCCACCCGGCCATCGGGAGATGCCTGGTGGTTCTCTGCAGATGATACTGATTGGGAACAATATGCCGTGTTCGGTGAAATGACCTGGCATATCAATGACAAGTGGGATTTGACCGGTGGTTACCGCTGGTTCAAGCGCACCATGAACAAGTTCTATCATGTTGAGCTGCCGCGTTATAACCCAACGGACGAATTGTTCTCCCGACCGACCAGCGACGAGCAAGACAGTGTGCCCAAACTCAGCCTGTCTTATCAGATAAACGACAACAGCATGGTTTATGCCCTTTACTCGGAGGGCTACCGCCCGGGTGGTACCAACCGTAACCGCGGTATACCGTTCTTCCCGCCGCAATACGATTCAGACAAGCTGAAGAATTATGAAATCGGTACCAAGAATACGTTTGCCGGTGGCCGGGTCAGGCTGAATGCCACTTATTTTGATATGTCCTGGAATGATTACCAGTTGGAAGTGGTGGATCCCAGTAATCGCCCCTGTGGCAATTCCAATTCACCACCACCACCCACTTGCGGCCAACCCTGGCAAAAAGTGGTGGCCAATGTGGGCAATGCCTCGTCCAGCGGTCTGGAATTCCAGCTGGATGTGGCAGCCACGGACCTCCTGACACTGGGCGGCAATGCCACCTGGCTGGATGCCAAGCTGGATGAAGATGTGGAAGTCGGCGGCGGCGATCCGGTACCGTCCGGCTCACCCTTGCCATTATCGCCGGATTTCAAAGGCTCCATGTACGCGCAGGTCGATTGGCCAGTGGAATGGTTCTCGGCCAACAATGCCTGGGTGAGATTGCAGTGGAGCTATACCGGCTCCATGCTGAACCAGGTAGAGCCCCTGACGCTGGATGACGGCCCGGCACCACAGATAGAGCAACCTTCCTACAATATCGGGGATATACGCTTTGGCCTGGATGCGGCGAACTGGAGCATGCAGCTGTATGTGAATAACCTCACCGATGAACGTGCCGTGCTGTTTGCCAACCCCTATGAATTTGACTATTTCTTTGGCCGGTCAAGAGTTTCGGTAAACCGGCCCAGGGAGTTTGGCATACGCTGGATACAACGTTTTGGTGAGTAAATGGGGTCTGTTCATGCGGCCTGGTTTTGTCCAAAACAGCGTTTTTTGAAAATAAAATCCGGAAATTGAAATTGGGGGGTGATTTATTTCTTGTTTGAGTGTAGGATTGGTTCCGTAATAAAGAAGCTGTCCGCACAGCAGAGCGGGGTCCCGAAAGGACCCCGTTTTTTTTGCCTGGCGGAAAGTGTTATTGCTCCAGTCAGTACCTGTGTCTGTACTAACTATGGTAGTTCGAGTACGGACAAATGCTCACTCAGCATCAGCCCGACTTTTCTGCAAGCTCCAGACCGAAGTGAGCAAGGCAATCAAGCTCAAGGGCAGCACAAACAACAGCATGCTCATGGAATACAGTGGCAGGGCATCATGATCCTGGGTGGCCAAAATCAGGTAAGCAGTATAGGCAATGTAATAGCCCAGCAACACGAAGCCTTCCCACCGCGCAATTTCCCGGCCACTGAAAAATATCGGCAGGCAAATCAAGGCAACGGCCAGCATGACCCAGATATCAAAAGCCAAAACGGAGCTGGGAATGTCCAGCCCATTGGGTGCAATCAGGCTGGAGATCCCCAGGCACGCCAGAATATTGAATATATTGCTGCCGATCACGTTGCCAACTGCAATATCCCTTTCACCTTTCAGCGTTGCGACAATCGAGGTGGCCACTTCGGGCATGGAAGTGCCTGCTGCGACGATGGTCAGGCCAATGATGACATCCGCGACGCCGAAGTGTCTGGCGATGATGATGGCAGATTCCACCAGCCACTCGGATCCCACCACCAGTAATACCAGTCCCGCTGCCAGTTGCAGAATAGATACTGCCCAATGTGCTTGTTTGGCAGCAATCGCCGGCTGCTCAGGCGCAGCTAACGGGTTTGCAGCAGTGGACTTGTCGGCTTTGCTTGCACTTTGCAAAGTCGCATTCTGACGTTGCGACTGGAGCACCAGAAATATCGTATAGGCCAGCATCAATACAACCAGCAGCAGGCCATCGAATCGATCCAGCGAACCATCCAGGGCCAGTACTATGCACAGGATGCTGAAACCTATCATCAGCGGCACTTCCTGCCGGATCAGCTGTATCTGCACCACCAGCGGAGCAATGATCGCGGAAATACCCAGGATAAACAGCACATTGAATATGTTGCTACCTACCACGTTGCCAACTGCAATCTCGGAATTTCCGGACAGAGCAGCGTCAATGGAGATGGCGATTTCCGGTGAGCTGGTACCCAACGCCACTATGGTCAGGCCCACCACCAATGGCGATACACCCAACCTGAACGCCAACTCGGATGCAGCTTTCACCAGTATGTGCGCGCCTACAATCAAACCGCTGAGGCCGAATATGAACCAGAAAATTGTGATCAACATGATTTCGCCAGGTTATTCCTGTGTTTAAGCTGCCCATTGGAAAGTGAATGGTCGTGAAGCCCTGAATTTGGTGTTGGAAACTGTAATTCGATTCCAGTTTAAGGCCCGCAGCCAGAATACCACTGTCCGACCAAGACCTGCATGGAGTAGAATGCCCGCCCTTACTTAATCATCGCCTGATTCCCATGTCCTTGCTACGACTTGATAAAGCCGGTTTACATTACGGCACACTGACTTTGCTGGAAGATGTTGATTTCAGCATCGAGCGCGGCGAGAAGATTGGCTTGCTGGGGCGCAATGGCGCTGGCAAAACCAGCCTGCTGAAAGTGTTGACCGGTGAAAACGCCCTGGATGCGGGTGAGCGCTGGGTACGGCCGGGTACCCGTATTGCCTGGTTGCAGCAGGAACTGCCGTCCGCAGATCAACAATCGGTTTACGACGTAGTGGCTGATGGCCTGGCAGAAACCGGACACTTGCTGGCCCAATATCATCATTTGTTGCTGGACGATATGCCCGACCTGGACAAGCTGGCCGAAGTGCAACACCAACTGGAAGCGCGCGATGGCTGGACGCTGCAGTTACGGGTAGAGACCACCATCACCCAGTTGCAATTACCCGGCGATGCCTTGATGTCCGAGCTGTCGGGTGGCTGGCGCAGACGCGTAGCGCTGGCGCAGGCTTTGGTCAGCCAACCGGACATCCTGCTGCTGGACGAGCCTACCAACCACCTGGATATCCCGGCCATAAGCTGGCTGGAAGAACAATTGCGCGACTATCCAGGCGCCATCATCCTCATCACCCATGACAGGCGTTTTCTGCAGAACGTGGCACTTGGCATAGCCGAACTGGATCGTGGCCGACTGATCCAGTGGCAAGGCGATTACCAGGGTTTTTTGCGTCACGCCGAGCAACAGTTGCTGGCCGAAGAGCGCGCCAACGAACTGTTCGACAAGAAACTGGCACAGGAAGAAGTGTGGATACGCCAGGGCATCAAAGCCCGCCGCACCCGCAACGAAGGCCGGGTGAGGGCATTGGAAGCCTTGCGCGCTGAACGTGGTGAACGCCGGGAACGCAGCGGTACCGCCAATTTTGCAGTGGAAAATTCAGGCCGCTCCGGCAAACTGGTGGCTGAACTGGAAAATGTCTCACACAGTTTTGATGGCAGGGAAGTGATTCGCAATTTCTCTACCGTGATTAAACGGGGCGATCGCATAGGCCTGGTGGGCGCCAATGGTGCCGGCAAATCCACCCTGGTCAAAATCCTGTTGGGCGAGCTGCAACCCACGGCAGGCACGGTGACCCTGGGTACCAAACTGGAAGTGGCTTATTCCGACCAGTTACGTGGCCACCTGGATGGTGAGAAGAACCTGATCGACAATGTTTGCGGTGGGCAGGATTTCATTGAAATCAACGGCCGCAAGCGCCACGCGATTTCCTACCTGGGCGATTTCCTGTTCGCGCCTGATCGGGTGCGTATGCCAGTCAAGGCTTTGTCGGGTGGTGAGCAGAACCGGGCCGTACTGGCGCGGCTGTTCAGCAAACCGGCCAATCTGCTGGTGCTGGATGAACCCACCAATGACCTGGACATTGAAACCCTGGAGTTACTGGAAGAAATTCTGCTGAATTTCGAAGGTACCGTGCTGCTGGTCAGCCATGACCGTGATTTCATGGACAACGTGGTGACCAGCCTGATGGTGCTGGACGGGCAGGGTGGCATAGAAGAATACGTAGGTGGCTACAGCGATTGGGAGCGGCACGGTGGCAAACTGATGGAATCCCAATCCCAGCCCCAGGTTGCGCCGGATAAATCTGCCAGCAAAGAAGTTGCCGCAACTGAAGCGGAAAAGGCCAAAGCCAGCAAACGCAAACTGTCCTATAAAGACCAGCGTGAACTCGACAGTTTGCCGGCGCAGATTGAAAAACTGGAAAAGCAGCAGTCGGAACTGGCTGCCAGGATGTCCGACCCCGAGTTCTTCAAAGCGGATTTTGCTGAAGTCCAGCGTGTGACCGATGAATTGGCTGAGGTTGACGCACAGCTGGAAGCCGTTTTTGCCCGTTGGGCTGAACTGGAAGGCTGAGGATTCAGCTTTTCACAAACGCAGTGACTAGCGGCTCGTCACCCAGCTGCCTGCTCCAGTGGCCGTGCACTGAAGGGTCAAATTCAGCACCCGGCGGCAAGGCATCAGCAGCGTAAAAATGTTCGCCGGCAAGAAATCTGCGACTACTGCCATCCAGCAAGCCGATTTCCATTTCACCACTGAGTATAAACACCCACTGTGGCTGGGTAGTCACATGTACCTTGCTGCGAAACCCCACCGGGCTCTCGCGAACCTGCATCCCGCTGGCTGGCATCAGGGCAGATAATCTGACTTGTGGATTACCTTCGCTTAGCTCCACCAGCTCTTCACGAAAATCAGCCCTGCCATCGTCCCTGGTAAAAAGAAACACCCGGGTGAAACTTGCCATGCCGTACTACTCCTTGATTGCGGCCAATTAAAACAGCGCTGTAATTGCCATTGAAGGAGCCAGGCCCCACCACAACATGAAGCTGCTCAGGCCGATGGCCGCAAATCCGGCCAGCATTAGGCCGAAAAAGGCTGAAAAGCCCAAACCCGTTCCGCGACTTTGAATGGTTACCAGAACCGATATCACACCCAATAATCCGGCCAAGGCTCCCAGCCATGCTCCGTAATGCGCCAGCGGCATAAAACCAAACAGAACCAGCAACTCGGAATGCTCGGCAGTTGTGGCGATCGCGAAACCCATCACAGCGATGGCAGCCACCGATGTCGTTGCGGCCAGCCAGGCGACAAAGCGCGCTTTGCGGCTGCCAAATACCAGCCGTTTGTCGAACCAGCGGCTAATGGGTGCAAAGGTAAGTACCAGGAACGCAATCAGAACAATCAGCGCCGATGATCCCAGCCAGGCGCCCGGCAGGATAAGCTTTTTCTTACCCTCTCCATACAGTTCCAGTAACCGTGGTGCAATGCGGCTGACGTAGAGGGGCGCATAGATTTCGGGCACCTTCATTTCATCTACGCAACGCAAGTCAGGCTCGGCGTTCGGGTCATCGTAAAAGGCATTCAACAGGTGCCCGGCGCACTTCACCGAACGGGATGGGCCGTGGCCGGCATAGGGGAACTCCACATAAGTACCCTTGCTGAAGCCAGGCAGGATGGCCTTGGCATTGGGTGGCGGCGTAATGGGATCCATATCACCACTGATAATCAGGCTGGGGATATCGGTTTCAACGGCTGTATATTCACTGGCTGGCCGGCTGGGCATGCCCAGTTCTTCGCACAGCGGTACGGCCCGGTCCAGCGCTGCTGCATTGGTAATTGCAGCAGTGAGCAATGGGTGCTCGACGAAATCACGTTTAAATGCATTCGCTTGCTGGCCTGCATCACCATCCAGGCAGAACACCGCGTTATGCATGCCGGCGCTGACATCGTCATCTCCGGCTCCCAGGGCAACCGCCAGCGCCCTGAAAACACTTTCGTCGCGGCGTTCAACCACATCAGCCCAGGCATAGATCAAACCGGGCAAACCAGGATAGTTATCCTGTTCATAGAAAGCAGAAAATGGCAGGAATGCAGCAATATCCGGGAAAAACCGTGCCTGGCCTGAGGGAAAAACCTCGGTATCGGGCGTTCTCACAACGATGGGTTTACCGGACATGCTGCTGACTGCCTGGCGCAGACGCCCACCGATGTCGGGGTACTGTTGTTTGCAACGGGGCTGGGTGTCACAGATTTCCTGCAACTTGCGCAGATCACGGTCGTACCAGTTGACCACACGCCAGTACTCATCAGAGGCACGAATATCCAGCGGCATGATGGCGTCGATGGCAACGGCAAGAATGCCATCCGGGTCTTCCTTGATGTAGGCCTGACCCAGGATGGAACCATAGGAAATACCCCAGACATTCCAGCGCTCAAAGCCTAAAGCCTTGCGCAGAGCCTTTACATCGCGGGCATTTTCGATGGTGTTGTAACCGGTAACGTCCACCCCGGCGGCACGGGCATTGACGATGCAGTCGCGAAAGGCGATATCACTGGCGAGCAGGTACTCATCAAAATCTTCAACATCATCCTTGGCTGGCTTGCGGGATGAATAGAAAGGACAGAAATCACCAGACCAGCCTATGCCGCGCTGTTCCAGTATGTAGAGATCACGGTGGTCGAGCAGGGTGTGGTCTTTGAAGCGCCCCACGTAATAGCCCACTTTTGAACCGGGTCCGCCAGTTAAGTAGATAACAGGATCATCCCGCTTGCCTGCAGCCAGGCCGTAATCCACTTCGTCTTTATCACGCTCTTTTAATTCGTCTTTACCCCAGCGGGAATTCAGCCGGACCACGTGTAACTCGATCATGCGCGAGTCCGGTTTTTCCCGGTTCTCAGGCACTTCCAGCAGAAAACAGTCTATTTCGCCCGGTTTGTAACTGATTTCACCTTTAAATGGGCAAATAACGGGGTCGATGCGGTAGCTGTCACGGTTGAAAAGATCTTCAGCCAGCTCAACTGGTGGCTGGTCCGCTTGCACATCGTTCGTTGCGATGGATTCCGGGATTGTTTCATCCTGAACGACCAGATCCTGTGCCTGTGCCGTCAGGCAGGCGAACAGGCAGCAGGCAATGATTATGATTTTGGTTTTCATTCCGACTCCTTCATTCTCCCGGCAAGATTATCACTGCTCAGGATGCGTGAATATGTGCCAATGGTTCCGGGTAAGCGAAATGGCATTTGATCTGATCTAATCCATTGTTTTCCTTGTGTTGCGTGGCTGTTTTCACTACCATAGCCCGCTTCTTTGAAGGCCCCCGTCGTACTGGCATGCAAATGCCGGGCCTGATGGGCTTTCCCCCGGTGTGTGTAAGGCTGCTGCGCGGCCGGGTCAGGTACGCCCTGAATCATTTGAATCAACGCAGTCAATCTGATGAAAGGTTACTGTTGTGATTACTACTGCAAACATCACCATGCAGTTTGGCGCCAAGCCACTGTTTGAAAATATTTCTGTCAAGTTCGGCAATGGCAACCGCTATGGGCTGATCGGCGCCAATGGCTGTGGCAAATCCACTCTGATAAAAATTCTGGGCGGCGACCTCGAGCCTTCAGCTGGCCATGTAAAAGTGGATGCTGATGAACGGCTGGGCAAACTGCGGCAGGATCAGTTCGCATTTGAGGAATTTACCGTCATTGATACCGTCATCATGGGCTATGCGGAGCTGTGGGCGGTAAAGCAGGAACGCGACCGGATTTATGCGCTGCCGGAAATGAGCGAAGCGGACGGCATGAAAGTGGCCGAGCTGGAAGTCGAGTTTGCCGAGCTGGATGGCTACAGTGCCGAAGCGCGGGCTGGTGAATTACTGCTGGGCCTGGAAATTCCCGAATCACAGCATTTTGGCCTGATGAGCCAGGTGGCACCGGGCTGGAAATTGCGTGTACTGCTGGCACAGGCTTTGTTTGCCGATCCCGACATCCTGCTGCTGGACGAGCCCACCAACAACCTGGATATCAACACCATACGCTGGCTGGAAAACATGCTGAACCAGCGCAACAGCACCATGGTCATCATTTCGCATGATCGTCATTTCCTGAATAGCGTGTGCACCCACATGGCGGATCTGGATTTTGGCGAATTACGCGTTTATCCGGGTAACTATGATGATTACATGATGGCGTCCACAGCCGTACGCGAGCGCCAGCAGTCTGAGAATGCCAAGAAGAAAACGCAAATTGCCGAGCTGCAACAATTTGTCAGCCGTTTCAGCGCCAACGCCTCCAAGGCCAAGCAAGCGACTTCGCGGGCGCGTCGGATTGACAAAATTGTGTTGGAAGAAATCAAGCCATCCAGCCGGGTCAGCCCCTATATCCGCTTTAACCAGGACAAGAAGCTGTATCGCCAGGCACTGCAAGTTGAAGGCCTGAGTAAAGGCTATGGCGAGAAACCCTTATTCGAAAAAATGAACCTGCAGATTGAAGTGGGTGAGCGAGTGGCCATCATAGGTGCCAGTGGTATCGGCAAAACCACCTTGCTACGCACTTTGGTGGGCGAGCTGGAAGCAGACAAGGGCAGGATCAAATGGTCGGAAAACGCCGATATCGCCCATTTTGCCCAGGATCACACGGCTGATTTCAAAGAAGATGCCAGCCTGTATCACTGGATGGCGCAATGGGCCAAAAAGCAGGATGACGAGCAGGTCATACGCGGCACACTGGGTCGCTTGCTGTTTTCCAATGATGAAATCAACAAGTCGATAAAAGTGATTTCCGGTGGTGAACAGGGCCGTATGCTGTTTGGCAAGCTGATGCTGCAGAATCCCAACATCATGTTGATGGATGAGCCCACCAACCACCTGGATATGGAATCCATCGAGTCGCTGAACCTGGCACTGGAAAATTATCCGGGTACCTTGTTCTTCGTCAGCCACGATCGTGAGTTCATTTCATCCCTGGCCACCCGCAT
>JBBKVS010000366.1:0-6334 GCA_037968555.1 Lysobacterales bacterium
CAGGTAGCAGTGAAGAAAGATTTTTGCTGGTTGTATTTCTTTTACATTTGTTGAGCAGGTTGGTTGATCGAACGAATCAAGTCGATTGCCACATCCGGGTAGTCGGTGATAAACCCATCTACACCCCAGGAGATCAGCTGCCTCATAGAGTCTGCTTCATTAACAGTCCAGGCAATCAGCTTGATGCCCCGTTCTCGTAGCTGTTTGACCAATTTCAGATCAACCCAGCGATAGTCGGGGCTGTAAATATCGGGTTTGAAAGTCAGACGGGCAAGATTGTCAGCCCAGCTCATTTCATTATCGATCAACCACACGGTTGCTACTTCGGGGTCAATCCGGCGGATGGCTTCGAGTGCGCGCGGATCGAAGGATTGGATAGCTGTTCGATCCAACAGCTGAAAGCTCTTAACTACTTCGTAAAGAGCCAAGGCATAGTCCTCAACAGGAGGATGATAGATGCCTTCAAACTCAGGTCGGGACTTGATTTCGATGCTGAACCGAACCGCTGGCTGGCTGCTGGATTCCTCAAACTGCTGAACAGCCGCGAATACATCAGCCAGTAGCGGTTTGCTGATTTTCAGAGTCTGCTGCCGGGGAAAGCCCGGATGTTGCCTGCTGCCGCAATCAAAACTGGCCAACTCGGTGTCGTCCATGGTGTAAATATTCAGGTTCTCTTGCTCTGCCACCTCAACCGGTCGGCCATCAGGGTGGGAGCAGATGGCCGCCGACATCCAGGATTCGTGGGACACAACCACATGCCCTTCGGCGTTGATGACCACGTCCATTTCAAGCGTGTCAACGCCAAGTTCAAGCGCACGGATGAAACCGGGGATGGTGTTTTCCGGCAGCAGTCCGCGGGCGCCGCGGTGGCCCTGCAGGTCAATGGGCTGCTTGTTCATAAGCACCTTGGTTTGCTGTTGGGCATTGGCTGGTCTGGAATGATGTTTTAGTTTAATTACAGTTCTGGATTCCAGACACGCCTGATGGCGGTCTGGAATGACGAAAGTTTAATCTGGCGGTCAGGAATGACGAAGTTTTGATCTAACTGATTTTCACCACAGTGCGCCCCACCGATCCACCGGCCAACATGCCTTCAAGCACATCGGCGATGCCGTCCAGCCCAACTTCTTTGGTGGCGATGGTATCGAGATGACGCGGTTTCCAGTCACCGGCGAGTTTGGACCAGATGATTTCACGGATGTTGTAGGGGCAGGTGGGTGAGTCTATGCCGATCAGGCTGACGCCGCGGATGATGAAGGGCATGACGGTGGTTTCGAGTTTGATGCCCCCGGCCAGGCCGCAAGCAGCAATGTTGCCCCAGGGCTTGATCTGGGCGCAGATCGCGGCCAGCATTTCGCCGCCCACACTGTCGATGCAACCTGCCCAGCGGGCACTGTCCAGCGCACGGCCAGAGCCAACTACCTCTTCCCGTGACAGGCATTCGTTGGCGCCCAGTTCTTTCAGATAGGCGTACTGGTCTGGTTTGCCCGAAACGGCATGTATTTCATAGCCCGCACTGGTGAGGATGTCGATGGCAATGCTGCCCACCCCTCCAGTAGCACCAGTCACCAGTACCGGGCCCTGTTTGGGTTGCTGGCCCGCCAGCTCCATGCGATGCAAGGACAAGGCCGCAGTAAAACCTGCGGTGCCTATGGTCATGGCTTCACGTGCTGACAGTCCGGCTGGTTGAGGGATAATCCAACGGCTGTCCAGTCGCAAATATTCCGCGTAACCACCATCGCGGGTTTCCGACAAGCCCGAACCCGTTACCAACACCTCATCACCTGCTTTGAATTTGTCGGACGTTGATTCAACTACTGTTCCCGCCACATCAATACCGCCCGACATGGGAAAGTGGCGCAAAATTTTGCCTTTACCGGTACCGGCCAGCGCATCTTTGAAATTGATGCCCGACCATTCGGCTTTGATCACCACATCGCCTTCACTTTGCTTGTCGATGGTGATTTCCTCGACTACCGAGCGATAGCCCTGATCATCATCGTGAATACGAAAAGCCTTGAAACGGGTAGGTACAGTATCAGTCATTGCTCAATCCAGGTTGGTCGAAAATTCAATAATTAGGAACATCCCATAAAAACAATTACACGCCACGCAAGTACCATTCGTAATCACGATTGGTGATTTCCGAGTGAAAGCGTTCTTCCTCTTCACGGCGGCAGGCGGTAAACACCTCACAAAACCTTGAACCCAGATAGTCCGGAAGAATCGTGCCGGCAGCAAACCGGTCCATGGCCAGTGGCCAGCGTACCGGTAAATTGACCTGCTCTTCAATGATTTCCCGGGCCTTGACCATTTTGCCTGGTTCGCATTTCTGCGTAATGCCGTAATGCAGGCCAGCCATCAAGGCGGCAGTGACCAGGTAGGGGTTGGCGTCTGCACCGGATACGCGATGCTCAACGCGGGTGTTGGTTTGGCCGGACAGCGGTATGCGTAACGAAACCGCGCGATGATTCACGCCCCAGTTGGCATCCACCGGGGCAAACACACCTCGCTGGAAACGCCGGTATGAATTGGCATTGGGAGCAAACAGAGCCATGCTTTCCGGCATCAACCTGACGAGGCCGCCTATGGCATGCCGCAAGGTATCGGAAAAGGGGCCGTCACTGGATTTGCCGGCGAAAACATTATTGCCTTCCTGATCCAACAGGCTGACGTGAATATGCAAGCCGGAACCCGGTATGCTCTGAAAAGGCTTGGCCATAAAAGTGGCTGCCATGCCGTTTTCACGTGCCGCTGCTTTGATGATGCGTTTCAGCAGCAAGGCGTGTTCGCAAGCACGTAGCGGATCGTCCACGTGCTGCAGGTTGATTTCAAATTGCCCGGGCGAGAATTCGGATAATGCGGCTCCAGCGGGCACATTCTGGATTTCGCAGTAGTCGTGCACGGTGGCGAGAAAATCATCTACTTCCGCCAGGTCTTCGAAGCTGGCGTACTGCGGGCCTTTCTGCGGCAGGTCCGAGCCCGGCATCAGCGGATAGCGCGGGTTGTAGGTTTCACCGTCGTGCTCGACCAGGTAAAACTCCAGCTCGGTAGCCATCACCGGTTTCAGGCCGAGGTCCAGCAGCGGTTGCATGGCGCGCTTGAGCACTTCACGGGCATCCAGGTAATAGGACGTGCCGTCCAGTTCACTCAGCTCCAGTATGGCCTGGCCGGTTGGCAAGTGGGCCCATGGCACTGGCGCCACCGTGCCCGGCACGATGCGGGCGCGTACATCCGGATCACCGTCTTCAGTGCCAAAAGGAATGGAGTCGAAAGTAGCGCCCAGCGTATCCAGTGATACCGTGGCAGCGCAGAAATTCACACCGTTTTTGAAAGCCTTGGGCAGGTCCTGCAAGGGAGCCCGTTTGCCGCGCAACATACCGTTGATGTCGGCTACCAGTAATTCCATGTAGCGCGTATCGGGATGCTGTGACAAATAGTCTTTCAGTTCCTGGTCAAGATTTGCTTTTGCCATTTTTTTCTTCCTGTGCCGCACTCGCAGCAGTTGATCAGATTTTGTTTCCGGACTCTGATTGGCCCAGAGCTTTGAAGTGCTCAGTCGAATTGGCGACGACGCCATTCAATGGCGGCGCGTGTTCCTTTTTTATCCATCATCTCATTGAATGCCCTGGACTCCGGGGTTTCGGTGCTTTCAATTTCCACGTCCAGTTCCAGCGCATCCAGCAAAGCCTGGCGCATACCGGCTGTGTCAAAACCGCGGTTGATGGCCTGCTTGGTCAGTTTTACTGCCAGTTGGTCATTCTGGGCTATGGACAGGGCCAGCTGACGGGCTGCAGTGTGCAGCTGATCCGCGTCGACCACGCGATTGATCAGGCCCCAGGTTTCAGCCTGCGCTGCCGTTACCTTATCAGTTCCGGTCAGTAGCAGTTCTTTGGCGCGTTTGGGGCCGCAGAACCAGGGCAGTAACAGGGCCACGATGCCGCTGCCAAACTGCACTTCAGGCGCGCCGAAGCGGCAATCGGCGCTGGCGATGGTCAGGTCACAGGCCAGGGCAATTTCCATGGCACTGCCCAGGCAATAGCCGTGTGTCGCCGCGATGGTGACTTTGGGGCTGTCCCAAAAGCGCATGATGATATCGAAATCGTTGCGCAGCTCGCGGCGCATGATGTCGCGCAATTGCTCCGGGCTGGCGTTGTCCAGTTCGTCGCCTACGCCCATATCCAGATCAAAACCAGCAGAAAAAGCGCGACCGGCACCCTCAACCAAAATCACGCGCACCTGCTCATCAGCTTCTGCCTGGTCCAGGGCTGTGTTCAGCTCGACGATCATGGTCTTGTCAATCGCATTCAGTTTGTCTGGCCGATTGAGCTTCAGCCAGGCCAGTGGCCCATCAGTGGAATACAGAACCAGTGACTCGGTGTTCACGATTTACTCTTCTGCCAGTCGGAACCAGGCGGATTTGGATTGCATGTAACTCTTCACGCTGTCCATGCACTTGTCACGCGCTTGCCCGGATTGCTTGTAGCCGCCGAATGGCTGGGTCATGTCGCCGTCCTCGTAGCTGTTGATCCACACCACACCGGCTTCGATGTTTTTCACCATACGGAAAGCCTGGTTGATATCGCTGGTCCAGATGCCAGCCGCCAGGCCGTAAATGGTGTCGTTGGCAATCTGGATGGCTTCTTCCGGGCCATCAAAAGGAATCACGCTGGCCACCGGGCCAAAAATTTCATTACGGGCAATGCTCATGTTGTTGCTGACATCGCCAAACAAAGTGGGGTTAACGTAAGCGCCTTGGTCAAAGCCTTCTGGTGCGGTGCCGCCGAAATGCAGGGTGGCGCCTTCCTTCTTGCCGCTTTCTATCATGCCCAACACGCGTTGCTGGGATTCACGATCCACCAGCGGGCCCATATTGGTCTCGGGATCCAGCGGATCGCCGGGCTGGTAGGCATGCTGGCCCTCGGCAATAAATCGTTCAATGAAATCGTTGTAGATCGGCCGTTCCACCAGCAAGCGCGAACCCGCACTGCAGACTTCACCCATATTGGCGAAAATACCGTTGTAGGCAGCTGAAACAGCATTTTCCAGGTCAGGCAGGTCAGCCATGAAGATTTGTGGCGACTTACCGCCGCACTCAAGCCCGGTGCGTTTCATATTGGATTGGCCTGCGTATTGCAGGATCAACTTGCCGACTTCGGTAGAGCCGGTAAAGCTGATTTTGGCCACATCATTGTGCAGGGCCAGCGCCTTGCCGGCGATTTCACCCAGGCCATTGACCACGTTGAACACACCCGGAGGGCCACCGGCTTCCATAAACAAGCGGGCCAGGTGCAAAGCGCTCATTGGTGATTGCTCGGCGGGTTTCAGCACCACGGTATTGCCCGCCGCCAATGCCGGGGCAATTTTCCAGGTGGCCATCAACATGGGGTAATTCCACGGTGAAATGGCGCCGACCACGCCCAGTGGTTCCTTCAGTACCAGGTGGACGGCGTCCTTGTCGGTACTGGTCACCGAGCCATCGATCTTGTCAATGCATTCAGCCATAAATTGTATGGTAGAAACCACCGCTGGCAGATCTTCAGCAATCACATCGCCAATAGGCTTGCCCATGTCCAGGGTTTCCAGCACCGCCAGCTGTTCGGCGTTCTCGTCGATCAACTGGGCAAAGCGGTACAGAACTTCCATACGATCGCGTGGAGCCATCTGTGACCAGACACCTGAACGAAAAGCCTTGCGGGCGGCGGCCACTGCTCGGTCAATGTCTTTTTCGGTACCGGCTGACATTTCCGCCAGTACTTCGCCGGTTGCCGGGTTGCTGGTGATGAGTCGTCCACCGGCTGCGGCATCAACGAAGTCGCCGTCAATGAATAAACGCGTTTCGATAAGCTGCCGATGTTTGCTGGCGGTGTTTTGCCAGTTGCTCAAATCGTATTGTTCCAGTGCTGCGAGATTCATACTTTTTTCCTCTGAAGGTGTACCAGGATTCGATTCAGTTTTCCTGATGTCATTAATTGTGGCCCTGAATAATTCAGAGTTTCCACAATAATCATGTTGGGCTGCCAGACTGGCAGTGGCCTGAGACCAGCGCGTCAACGGCCACGCAACCATCGGTCCCCAGGATCAGCGGATTGATATCGATTTCGCTGATCACATCGGCCAGCCGCGCTGCCAGTTGTGACAGTTTGGCAGCTGCTGCGCAATAGGCATTCACATCGACCGCCGGGCGTCCGCGCACTTTATCCAGTAAGGGGCGGAGCTGCAGGCCGTCGACCAGCTCGCGTGCCGTCTCGGTACTGAACGGTGGCAGGGCAAAGGCCACGTCTTTCAGCGTCTCCACGTAGATGCCGCCAAAACCCAGCATCACCAGCGGGCC
>JBBKVS010000367.1:0-17941 GCA_037968555.1 Lysobacterales bacterium
GCCTTCGGGAGGCAGGGGCCGGAGGTTCGAATCCTCTCACCCCGACCAAACACAACAAAACGGCCCATGCGGCCGTTTTTTTGTGTTTCATCGAGACAAGGGTTCGAGCCATAGCAGGAGGTTCGACAAAATTGTCGGGAACAATTTTGAACGTCGAAGCGAAGCGTAGACGGCCCCGCAGGGGCGAAGGGCACGACTGCAGGGATGCAGGAAGTAGAGCAATGCCTGGAGCGATTGCCGAGGATGCCCGGAGTCAATCCTCTCACCCAAAAGTGAACGGCTCTTCAGTCCACTTTTTGGTGTAGAGCCAACGCAATCGCCTTGTACAACTGCGACTGCAATACCCAGTCTTCATCCTTGCTGGCGTCCGGGCGAGCACTTTGAATTGCGATCACCAAGTTCTCGACTGGATTGATCAAAATCCCCTGACCAAAAATTCCGGATGCCTCGTACACGCCGCCCTGCCCCAGCCACCATAAATAACCGTAACGACTGGAACCCTTTGACGGTGTTATCGATTCACGCATCCACGATTCGGGCAGAATGCGCTCGCCACTGAGTAGCCGACCATTGTTGAGAGCAAATAAACCCAGTCGGCCATAATCACGCAATGTGGCGTTGATGCAGCAACCACCAAACTCACCACCACCGGGCTCAGTCAGATTCCAGCTTGCGTCTGACTCCATTCCAAAAGGCTTCCAGATTTTTTCTTCCAGGTAAGTCGAAAGATTGTTGCCAATGGCAGCTCGTAAGAGTGTACCCACCAGATTGGTTTCGGCGGTGTTGTAGTTAAATGTCTGTCCAGGCTCACCCACCGGTGGCTTGGCTGCCAGATAGCCATACAAATCCAGCGTCTCCCAACTGACCTGGTTGATATCAGCTTCAGGATCTGCATAAGTCTCATCCCAGGCCACACCAGATGCCATTTGCAGAATGTCCCTGATACGTACCTGGTCGTAGCCTGAGCCTTTCAGGCGCGGCAAATAATCAATCACTTTCTCGTCCACCGATTCGATGTAACCATCGAGAATGGCAGCCCCTACCAGCATCGAAGTAACGGACTTGGTGACGGAGTAGGAAAGCCAGCGTGAATCGGGTCCATTGCCCAGTCCGTATCGCTCATAAACTATGGTGCCATCCTTGATCACCAACAAACCCGCAACACTTTGTTGTTCAAAATATTGCGCTACCGTCATTTTCTTTGTGGAACCAGCCAGCACCACTGCATCCAGATCAATCGGCTTCTTGTCCAGCACCAGAGGTGTTTCACTGACCCGTATCCAGCGCACTGGAACCAGCTTATCCATATTGCGATAGCCGGCTACCTGCTGTTTGGGTGTCCAGAACAGAATATTGTCTGCAGCCCCGAAATGACTGTCATCATCTGCAGGGTTAATAAACGGCGCTTGCGCAATCGCCATCTGGCTACTGGCAAGTCCCAGCCCGATGCCGACAAGCAAGCCAAAAACTGATTGGGCAATTTTCATGCCCACATCATACTCAAATAATTAGGGAAATCCGTCAGCAGTTCTGAATTGAAACGTGGCACAATCGGGTGCCGCAGTTCATTCTCTCCATTCAGGCACCATGGACACCCAGTAATAGTCTCAAACATGAATCATTCTTCTATTCAATATACTTTTGACAGTCAACCTGAAATTGGCGAGTCAATCGAGATTTTTCCAGGCATTCGCTGGTTGCGTATGCCTCTGCCCTTCATGCTCGGACACATCAACTTGTGGTTGCTGGAGGATGGAGAGCAGTGGACCATAGTTGACACGGGTCTTTATACACAAACCACTCGCGAGCATTGGGAAAAAGTATTTGCTGATCAATTGGGCGGCAAACCGGTGGGCCGAGTACTGGTCACGCATTTGCATCCCGATCATGCGGGATGTGCGGGATGGTTGACCGAGCGTTTTGAGGCACCGTTATGGATGAGTCGCGAAGAGTATCTGCTTTGTCGCATACTGGTAGCCGACACTGGCCAACCTGTGCCTGCCGCGGGATCCGATTTTTATGCCGCAGCCGGTTTTCCCGAAACAGCATTGGAACGTTACCAAAAGGCTTTTGGCCGTTTTGGCAGTGTGGTGTCTCCCCTGCCCCAGTCGTATCACCGGCTGTTCGATGGCATGGAGTTCATGATTGGGGAAAATCATTGGCGCGTTATAGTCGGCCAGGGTCATTCTGTAGAACATGCCTGTTTGTTTTGTGAAAAATTGAATGTGCTGATTTCCGGTGACCAGATCCTGCCCACCATTTCTTCCAATGTCAGCGTTTATCCCACTGAGCCCGCAGCCAATCCATTGCATGACTGGCTACAGTCTTTACGCATGTTGCAAGAGGTATTGCCGGTCGATGTGATGGTTTTACCCTCACACGGCAAGCCATTCCGGGGTGCTGCAATCCGGCTGCATGAATTGATCAAGGAGCATATGGATGGGCTGGACAAGCTACGCAGCCTGTCTCGGGAACCGGTTCGAGCCATCGACGCATTCTCAACATTATTCAGAAGCACCATTAATGAGAACAACCTGATCATGGCCGCTGGCGAGTCCATTGCTCATTTTAACTACCTGCTTGAATTGGGCGAATTGGAAAGCCATCTGGATGAATCCGGCACTCGCTGGTACCAGCAAATATAGGCTAATCCGTGTTAATTCTGGCAAGCTTCAGCCACTGGAATGTATTCGCCTGGCTTTTTTCAGGCTGTATCCAAACAACGGTGTGAAGACTTTGCCTCAGCACTTTGCTCGAGCCTTATTGATTCGGTCAATGTGAATGCCCCTCTGCATGACCACGATGTACCAGGCTGTGAATAATGGTACCGATGATTACGGCCTGCAGTATAAGTACGGCTTGTTCACCGGCCAATGGTAGCAATCGCTCACTGAATTCAAATCCCAGCACTGTCGCAGCCGCCATACCGACCAGTGTCAGCCAGGCTGCGCGGGGGCCGAATACAGGCTGGACAATCAGCCACAACATCAAACCCACACCAAAACGATGCAGGATAATGGCCAGTCCCAAACCATCAGCATTTCCCAGGGCACTGCTCGCCAAGCCTGCTCCATCCAGCAATGCATGCAGCATCAATCCTGCCAGAGCAACAATCAGACTGGCTACATGCAGTGTCTCCGCCGCCCTACGCACCATAAATTCGAGTACGCTGGGCAGCAGGTAACCAGCCAGAACCAATAGTAAAGAAATGGCGCCGAGAGCTTCCAGGGTTTCTGGCAGCAACAATACGAACAGCAGCACAATCAGCACCACAACGATTACTTGATCGATGGTTTTAGCCAGCCGTCCACCGCGGGATAACCAGAGGAACAAAGCCGGACCAGCAAAGGTTGTAAGCAGGGAAAGAAGCAGCACGGTTGCGCCTGAAACTCCAATCGGGGGAAGGCATACTACCACAGCAAGAGCCGTCATCCTTTGCCCTCAGCCACATGATTGATAGAATACCGCCACCCCAAACTGCGAACAGCCTGAGTGGACACTTCAAGCATCGAATCCATCATTTCCGAATGCATCGCCGAGCACGCAGCAGATCACGAATTGCGTGACTTGCTCGCCCTGGTTGCTGAGCGAAATGGACGCAATGCCGAGTGCCAGGACCTTGAATTGGCCATTCGATTTGTCAGCTCTTACATTAACCAGGCGCCTTATATGATGAAAGTGGCCTGGACTGCATCGGGCAGCATCGGTCTGGAAAATGAAATGGAGCAAATCCTGGCTGTGGTCCAATCATATTGGGAGCAGGATGATGACATCATTCCTGACAACCTGGGCATGATCGGGCTGTTGGATGATGCTTATTGCTCCCTGTGCACATTGCAGGCGGTTTCCGATCACTTCCAGTTGCAAACGGGCAAGTATCTGTTTCCGGATGACCTGAGTGCTGCCAACCGGATCATGCGCAAAATCATTGGCGAGCCTTATGCCACCGATCTGGACAGGCTGGTCATGAACACCATGCGCGAGTCGCGCGTGGTAGATTCCATGAAACGCTTGGCCAGCACTGAAAAACAAATGGATTTCGCCCGCCAAAGCACGATCTGGAATCATGGCCCTGCAGGCGATTTGGGGGTCAGTGCACTTTCCGGTATTGGTCTCCTGGTCGATTGAAGCGCCTCGTGATTACTTTCAGCCCTTCATATTGGCGAAAGAGTTGCGCGTCAGATTCTCTGGTTCCAATTCTGTAACTACCACGTTATCTTCGATGCGGATGCCACCGTAGGGCATCAACCTCTGCACCGCATCCCAATTGACCGCCCCCACATCACCCTTTTGTTTCCATGCCTCCAAAAGGGCAGGAATGAAATACAGGCCGGGCTCGATAGTCAAAACGTTACCCACCTCCAACTCACGCGTCAGCCTCAGATAAGGATGCCCTTCCGGGCGGACCAGATCTTGGCCGTCGTTATCCACAAGGCCCGCCACATCGTGCGTTTGCAGGCCAATATAGTGGCCCAATCCATGTGGGTAAAATACACTGCTCAGGCCGCTGGCCACTGCATCTTCTGCTGGCATGTTGCTGATACCCGCAAGCTGCAGCAACTCAGCAATCTGTTTATGAGCTTCTAAATGCAAGGCGGGGTAGGACTGGCCGACCTTAACCTCACCAGCCAGGCCCAATTCAATTCTATCCATGGCAGCAATCAGCTCGCTGAACTCACCACTATGGCTTGTATAGGTGCGAGTGATATCAGCCGCATAGGCATACTGACAGGCACCGGCATCAATCAAAAAGGAACGAGGCTCGGTTGCTGGTTCCCGCAAGCGTTGCTGATAATGCAAGACTGCCGCGTGCTCGTTTACAGCCACGATACTGTGATAAGGAAGTTCGGCATCACTCTGTTGAACTCTGGCCAGATATGCCAGGTGAATATCGTATTCGCTACGACCCGTCATAAAGGCATCACGGGCGGCCAGATGCGCGCCCGTGGCTTTGTCTGTAGCCAAGCGCATACAAGCCAGCTCATATTCGGTCTTTCTGGTACGTTGCAGGTGCAAGCGCATTACCAATTTGGCAGGGTTGATGTTCGATTGCGCAAACACTGACGGCAAATCCGCGGAATCACCGAGAGCTGCAACTTGTCCTTTCAGCCCTTTAAGGGCTGACTTCCAACTGTCGATCTCAGTAACTACACGGACATTGAAATGGTCAGCCCACCACGCATCCGGATCGGATGGTGGCATATGCCAGAAATCTTCCGGTTGGTAATACCAAAGTTCCGGCTTGATACCTGGCTGGATCAGCAAAACACTGTCGTGGTGTTGAGTCAAAGGCAGCCAGGCCAGAAAATGCGGATTCGGCCGGAAGGGATAGACGTAATCATCCAGGAAACTGATGATCGGACTTCCCGAGTGCACCACTGCAGCGCTAAAGCCTTCCGCATGCAGTGCCTGCTCCCAATTTTTCTGGACTTGAGCAACATGGCTGGCAAAGTGGGAATGAGGCATGGAAATTCCTTATATTGAGACCCGACAATCTGGGTGGTGGCACATTTTCTGCCAAGTTCGCTTGGTCCCTGGCCCGGCAATATTGCTAGAATATGCGGCTTCACGCCGAAACCGAGTTTAAAAATCACCATCGGCTGAGAACTTGAAGCACATTTTAGAAATACATGATGCAGTAGGCAATGCGGGAGCAATTTTGGCCATACAGTTATACAACACCCTGACCCGGAAAAAACAGGAGTTTCAGCCAGCCGACCCAAAGCGGGTTACGTTGTATGTCTGTGGCCCCACAGTTTACAACTATGCGCATATTGGCAATGCCAGGCCTGCGGTTATTTTCGACTTGTTACGTCGCCTTTTGGAATTGCATTATCCACAAGTGGTTTATGCGCGCAATATTACTGATGTCGATGACAAGATCAATGCATCTGCAGCCGAACAGGGCGTACCGATTGAAACCATTTCGGCGCGCTACACCGAGATTTACCTTGAGGACATGGCAGCGTTGGGTGTGCGAGAGCCTACCATCGGCCCACGTGCAACCGACCATATTCCGCAAATGATTCAGATGATTGAACGATTGATCAGCTCGGGCCACGCCTATGCGGCTGAAGGACATGTGTTGTTCCATGTTGAGTCCTACGACCAATACGGTGCTTTGTCGCGACGCGATATGCGCGAAATGGTGGCCGGAGCCCGCATTGAAGTGGCGCCCTACAAAAAACACCCCGGTGACTTTGTACTCTGGAAGCCGTCTGAAGACCCGCAACCCGGCTGGGAAAGTCCATGGGGTTGGGGCCGGCCCGGCTGGCATCTGGAATGTTCAGCCATGGCGGAAACCCACCTTGGCGATACCATAGACATACACGGTGGCGGGCAGGACCTGGTTTTTCCACATCACGAAAATGAAATTGCTCAAAGTGTTTGCTCTCATGGGGGCCGACCGTTTGCACGTTTTTGGCTGCACAACGGTTTTGTTACCATGGAAAAACGCAAAATGTCCAAGTCCCTGGGCAACACCTTACTGGTGCATGAACTGTTGAAACAGTGGCCCGGAGAGGTGCTGCGTTACCTGTTGTTAACAGCGCACTATCATCAGCCGCTGGATTGGTCCAATCAGGAACTGGAGCGGGCCCGCCGCACACTGGACCGTCTCTATGGTGTTTTGCGCAACGCCAGCGACTCTTATGGTCCTTTTAAAGCAGCAAGCGCACCTTCTGAAGCGTTCCTTGACGCCCTGCGCGATGACCTGAATACTCCGATTGCCCTGGCAGAATTCAACCGCCTGGCCCGTGAGCTGGCCAATGCCACAGAGCAGTCAACTGCAAGGGCACTGGCTGCAGAATTGCTGGCTAATGGCCAGCTGATTGGCCTTCTGCAGTTATCCAGCGAAGATTGGTTTTCCGGAGACGTCACCGACCTTGAAAGTCAGCAAATCGAAAAGTTGATCGAACATCGAAATGCAGCTCGCGCGGCCCGTAACTGGTCGGAAGCTGATCGCATCCGTGAGGAACTCACGGCCATGGGCATAGCCTTGGAGGATGGCGATGGCACAACACTTTGGCGGCGCACAGATGCTTGAGCTGCAACTCATCATTAGCCATGCATGATCCAAACGCAGCACAGGATGAAATCATCAGCTCTTTCGGGTTGTTCAATGAATGGCTGGATCGCTATCAGTATCTGATTGATCTGGGCAAAAAACTTGAACCTTTGCAGGATTCTGAAAAAACGGATGACAAACTGCTGGCGGGTTGCCAGTCACGCGTCTGGCTTCATCTCGAAGGGGGTGCGGATGAAGTACGAATTCGTGCCAACAGCGATGCTGCCATCGTTTCTGGCCTGATTGCTCTGCTCATCGATGTGTATTCCGGATGCAGTGCTCAGCAGATAATGAGCACGCCACCTTACTTCATCGAAAAAATAGGCCTGGCAGAACATTTGTCGGCCACTCGTGCGAACGGCTTGCACGCGATGCTGCAAGCCATCAACAACCATTCTGAATACTTATTAAAGCAAAGCAGCCGTTAACCAAGGTTTGATCAAATTCCGGGCAACTCGAGGCATTCTTGCCACCCTCCCCCGGTCTGCTCAGAACCCATTGGAGAAGCTTCCGCCCCTTCAACTAACTGCCAATACATGAACTGCATGCAGTGCTGGAAGCAAACAAAAAAAGCCCCGCAATAGCGGGGCTTTCTTTTCAAGCAATTGCTGCTGTCGTATTAACGATCGAGAACGATCAACTCAACGCGACGGTTCAGCTGGCGACCTGCATCTGTGTCGTTGGTAGCAACTGGCTGTGCTTCGCCGTAGCCACGTGACGTCAGACGGGTTGCCGTAATGCCCTGGCTGACCAGGTAATCACGTACCGAATTGGCACGACGCTCAGACAGGCCCTGGTTGTAGGCATCACTACCAACGCTATCGGTGTGACCCGCTACTTCCACGACCACACGGTCGTTGGTCTTCAACAATGCAGCTGCATCGTTCAGTACCACAATACCCTCTGGACGCAGTGTAGATTTGTCAAAGTCAAAGTAAACGCCATCCAGAGAAATCACGGCTTCTACTTCACAACCATCCAGATCAACTACTGCACCTGGGCGAGTATTCGGGCACTTATCGCGCTCATTAGGTACGCCATCGCCATCCAGATCCGGGTTTTGCGGGGGCGGAGGAGGAGCAGCTGGTGCAGCAGGAGCTGCCGGAGGTGCATCCACGCCACCGAAGTCATAGCTCAGACCGATGCTGTAGAAGAAATCCTGAAAATGACCGCGCGGAGCGAGGCTGGTGCCATCATTATCGTTACGCCACAGTGCCTGCGCGCGTACCGAGAAGTGCCGTGCCAACTGACCCTGCATACCAACGCCGAAGCTCAGGGCGGTGTCATCGCCTTCATCCAGAACACTGCGATGCTTGGTGCGACCAATTCCTGCAGCCAGGAAAGGACGGAAATTCCAGTCAGTAACGTAATAACGACCCATCAGACCTAATGTGCTGAGCTTCCAGCTATCGTAGGTGGCTCCGGGTACTGCGGTGTTATAGCCCAGAAAATCGGCATCGAATTCATCGTATTCGAGATCCAGGCTTAAATTATTGCCAAAAAATCTACCTACACCGATGGACTGCCATACATCGCCATCATTGGTATTACGGGCAGAATCAAGGCTGGCACCACCAATCTGATAGGTAACATGCCAAGGCTGATCAGCGTCAGCAAAAAGCGCTGTGCTTCCAAACATCAGGGCAGCCGCTGTAAAGGCGACTAAGGGTTTCAAAGTATTCACGCAACGCTCCTCCATACCAAAATTTTGCTCACTTTTACGAGCATCATCAATTTATCGTTATGAATCGCCGCCCACCCGCAGGTGCAGCTAGCCATCCTGCAGCTATCATACGCAAAAACAACGAGAAAGTTAACAAATAATTAATGAATTTTTATTCGCCTAATTTGGAAATAATGTTTGGTATCAAACTGACGGATAGATTCACCCATCCTTTTAGTAATTTCTCAGCGACCGTCGCCTTGCTGCCTTTGCTTCAATTCACGTCTTTCCTGTGCATCCAGGCACAAAGTCGCTATGGGACGGGCTTCCAGCCGGTCAATACCGATTTCTTCACCTGTCTCTTCGCAATAGCCGTATTCACCCTCCTCAACGCGATTCAAGGCCTGGTCGATCTTATTGATCAGCTTGCGATAGCGATCTCGGGTGCGCAGTTCAAGACTGTTCTCAGTCTCTCGGGTGGCGCGCTCGACTTCATCACCGACATCTCGCACTTCCTGTTGCAGATTGCTGATGGTTTCACGCGACTCTTCAACCAACTCATCGCGCCAATTCACCAACTTTTGCCGAAAGTACTCAAGCTGCTCCTGGCTCATGTAAGACTCTTTCTTGGTGGGCTTGTAATTCTTTTTCAATTTCACACGGGTATTCGTCATCGTGCTAACCTATTCCTCTCGTTCGAAAACCGGAAAAACAATATATCTATTTGTTTTCTCAGATTTTATTAGAATCCGGGCAGAGTCCCCGGACCGCAAAAATTGCAGTGTTATAGCCGAGTTTTGCTCCCACGGCAAGTGCCAAGGGGCAAGCAGCGAAATTCCCGCCCTTCCAAATGACGGCCCAGATATGCAAAAACTACTGCAGCTGATGATTAAGGCCTATCAACTCCTGTTGAGCCCTTTTTTGGGAAATCACTGCCGTTTTACTCCCAGCTGTTCCCAATACGGATCGGAAGCGATTTCCCGACATGGAGCCTGCCGCGGTAGTTGGCTGGCGATGAAGCGGTTGGCGCGATGTCATCCCTTTTGCGCCGGCGGCTATGACCCGGTTCCTTGAGCCAGACCTGACACGGCTCCAAGAGTTTATGCCAACCGGTGGTTTCGCCAGCTTACTATGGCCTGTAATATCGTGTCAGACTTTTACAGGGCCCAACTGGCCACGGAGAATTAACGCCATATGTCACAGCACTTATTGATCAAGAATGCCAGGCTGGTGAATGAAGGTCAGCTCACAGAAGGCGATATCCTCATAGACCAGAATCGCATCGAAAGATGTGGTGGTTCTATTCCGGCTGATGTCAACACGCAGGTTTTTGATGCCACTGGACTCCATGTTTTCCCAGGCATGATAGATGACCAGGTGCATTTTCGAGAGCCTGGTCTCACCCATAAAGGAGACATTGGTTCCGAATCACGCGCAGCGATCGCCGGTGGCATTACCAGCTTCATGGAAATGCCCAACACATCCCCTCCGACCCTGAGCCATGCCGCACTGGAAGACAAATATTCCATTGCCAAACGCACCGCAGCCGCGAATTACGCATTTTATCTGGGGGCCAGTAACGACAATCTGGAAGCAGTCAGAACGCTGGATCCTGGCGCTGCTGCCGGCGTGAAAGTATTTATGGGATCTTCCACTGGCAACATGTTGGTAGACAATGAAAAAACGCTAGCCGGCATATTTCGCGAATGCCCTGTCATTATCACCACTCATTGCGAATCAACACCAAGAATCCAGAAAAACCTGCAGATCGCCATTGAAAAGTACGGCAAGCAAATACCCCTTTCAGAACATCCCAACATTCGCGATGCGGAATGCTGTTACCTGTCTTCCAGCATGGCTGTCGAGCTGGCCAAGGAACATGGTGCACAACTTCATATACTGCATCTGACTACCGCCAGGGAAATGTCATTGTTTGAGCCCGGGCCAATCGAGGGTAAATCCATCACCGCTGAAGTTTGTGCCCACCATCTCTTTTTCAGCAGCGACGACTACGCCAGCCGCGGCAATGCCATCAAATGCAATCCGGCGATAAAATCAGCCAGTGATCTGGCAGCCTTACGACAGGCATTGATCGAAGGTCGATTGGATATCATTGCAACGGACCACGCGCCGCATACCCGAGAAGAAAAAGCCAGCCCGGATTATCTGACGGCTCCGGCTGGCCTTCCACTGGTGCAGGATGCGTTGCTATCAGTGCTTGAGATGTACCACGACGATGTCATTGGTCTGGCAGACATTGTAACCAAGACTGCACACAACCCAGCCATTCGCTTCAACGTTCGTCACCGGGGTTACCTGCGGGAAGGCTACTATGCTGATCTGGTTCTGGTAGACCTGAATGCGACCACCGAGGTAACTCCACAACGAGTATTGTCCCGTTGTGGCTGGAGCCCTTTTGATGGGCTAAAGTTCCGCTCGCGGATTGCCCGCACTTATGTAAACGGGCAATTGGCCTTTGATGGGCAAAATGTGCTGGAACATGGTGCAGCCATGCGCCTGGAATTCGACCGACCCAAAAAACGTGGATAATGCGCTGATCAGTGTCATTTTGAACCCACACCCGGACTCAATTGGGAAAGCTCAGATTTAGTCAGAGTTTCCCTGGATAAACACAAGAAGGAAAGCACAAATGGGATTTCTCGCCGGAAAACGCGCCTTGATAGTAGGCGTAGCCAGTAATCGCTCCATCGCCTGGGGTATAGCCGAGGCCATGCACGAACAAGGCGCCGAACTCGCTTTCACTTTTCAGACTGAAAAACTGCTTTCGCGGGTGCAAAAGATCGCCGAGCAAACGGGCTCATCCATTGTTTTACCTTGCGATGTAGCTTCGGATGAGGAAATCAACAATCTGTACATCGAATTGAAGAAGCACTGGGATGGTTTCGACATACTGGTTCATTCCGTCGGCTTTGCGCCACGAGAACAACTCGAGGGTGACTACATGGACGTCATCGACAGGGAAGGTTTTCGCGTAGCCCACGACATCAGCTCGTACAGCTTCGCAGCGCTGGCCAAGGCTGGGCTACCGATGATGGCAGGGCGTAATGCCTCCATGCTCACCCTGACCTATCTGGGCTCTCTCAGGTCCATGCCCAGCTACAACGTTATGGGTCTGGCTAAAGCCAGCCTCGAAGCCAATGTACGCTATATGGCACAAAGCCTGGGACCTCGTGGAATCCGTGTTAATGCCATATCTGCCGGCGCCATCAAAACCCTGGCAGCAGCAGGTATTTCCAAATTCCGCAGCATGCTCGCCTATGCAGAGCAGACAGCACCTCTACGACGTACCGTAACTCCCAAGGAAGTAGGCAATGTGGCAGCCTTCCTGTGCTCAGATCTGGCTTCGGGCATAACCGGGGAAATCACTTACGTGGATGCAGGACAGAACATTGTGGGCTTGGCTGGCATGGAATAAACACGCCAAAACACGAATCTGAAGCAAATAAAAAGGCCCAATCCTGATAAGGGATTGGGCCTTTTGTTTTTAGTCACTTGAATCGAGCGACCTCAATTTTTTCTACAGCTTGTCCTCAAATACTTCGATATCGGATTGGCTGCGCAACAATCTGAGGAAACCATAGGTTTCAGCATTGGCGGTTGCGTTGGCAATGCGACGTCGATAGTTCTGTTGGCGGATCAAGTCATCTTCAGTCAATTCGCCATCGGTGACCGATATCAGGTTAACCAGTGCATAGCCTTTATCCAGGGGCAGAACTTCCAGGCGCGTGGCCTCTGCCTCCGGCGGCATCATGCGAAATACCCGTGCAACCAGTTGTGCGGGATAAGGGCTACCCTGGCGCCGGGCATCTTCTGCCACTACCAATTCATTACCAGAACCTTCAGCCAGTGCGGCCAGCTCTTCGCCAGCTTGTACGCGCACCAACAGGGCATCCGCTTGCAGTTTTGCAGCTTGCATGGCCTGGTCAAACGCAACAGCGGCATGCACTTCTTCACGCACATCCGCAAACGGTTTTACAGCTTCCGGTAAATGCTCCTTCAACTTCAGCATCACCATATGATTTTCACCGATATCGACGGGATCACTGACAGACGTCTGAGCCAGAACCAAGTCAGAAAATGCGGCTTCAACCACAGCGGGATTGGCAGCCATTCCCTGACCGTCGTTGCGACTGAAAGGGCCCAATTGATGAATCTCCAGGTCCAGTGCTTCAGCGGCAGCGTTCAGAGTTGTTGGATCTTCGTAAATCAGATCGACCAGCCGATCAGCCTGTTCCAGGTATTGACGGTCCTGTTGCTCGGCAATGTATTCCTGCATCAGGGTTTCGCGGGCTTCCTCAAAAGACATACCCTCGGCCGGACGTATATCTTCCAGTCGAATGACATGCCAACCGAAACCGGTTTGTATGGGGTCGGATAAAGGCTTGGCCAAAGTCAATGCATACAACGCATCTTCAAAAGCCTGCACCATGAAGCCTGGCTCAACCCAACCCAGATCACCACCCTGGCTGGCCGAACCGGCATCTTCCGAATGTTCGCGCGCCAATTCATCGAATTCAGCTCCGTCCTGAGCCTGCTTGGCCAAATCAGCGGCTTTTTGCCGGGCTGATTCGATGGTGGCCTCGTCAGCGTCCGCACTGACTGCAATCAGAATGTGCGAAGCCAATCTCGATTCAGGTGTAATGAAGCGGGCCTTCTGTTCATCAAAGCGGGCTTGCAACTGATCTTCGTCGGGCTCCAGGTTATCGCTAAGCTTGCTGGCATCCAATTCCACATACTCTACGATCACCTGCTCCGGGGAACGGTAGTCGTCCGGGTGCGCTTCGTACCAGGCCAGCAATTCAGCATCGTCAACTACGGGTTTCGTGTCTGCTTCAGCGGTGTCTGCTTCAGCGGTGTCGGCTTCTGGCTGTGCGTCAGCATCTGCGTCTGGCTGCGCAGATTCAGCTTCAGGGGTTTCATCTTTTGCCGCAGTTTCGGCTGAAACTATGATGGCCTGGAAGGCACGGCTTTGATCCTGCAGCCGGGTGAACTCTTTTAATTCCCAGTCTGTGGCAATAGCACTGGTCATAAGCGTGTTGGGAAACTGATCCATGATCAACTCAGCACGCATCTCGTTTTCATATTGTGCCGGCGTCATGCCCAGCGATACCAGGCGGCTCTGGTAAACCTCCTGGTTGAATTCTCCATCAACCTGGAAAATCTGCATCTCCCTAATTGCGCTGGCCAAAGTGGCATCATCGACCGCAAGACCTGTTTGCAAAGAGGCCTGTGCTACCAGTTTGCGATCAATCATGTTGTCCAGGTGCTGGCGTTTGATCATGGCTTGCTCAAACTGCACCGGATCAAAACTGTCGCCCAACACTGATTGCATGCGGCGTCGATAGTTCTGGAAACTTTGGGTGAATTCAGTCGTTGTAATGTCTGAATCATTAACCCGGGCAACGAGATTGACCGAGTCTGAAGAGAAGTAAGAACCCACACCTACGAAGGCAAAAGGAATAATCAGAATCGCAAAGATAAAAATGGCAATGATGCCAGTCAATCGTTCACGGATGGCTTGCAGAACCATAAGCTCACTCGTTCCTTTTCGTGTTAGTGGGAAAATTGATCATTATGCCTTTGGCACACCCTAATAATGAAAAGGGCGCCAGCAGGGCGCCCTTTTTCAATAAGTGGCGGAGTGGACGGGACTCGAACCCGCGACCACCGGCGTGACAGGCCGGTATTCTAACCAACTGAACTACCACTCCGCAATTTTATGGTGGGTGCTGACGGGCTCGAACCGCCGACCCTCGCCTTGTAAGGGCGATGCTCTTCCAACTGAGCTAAGCACCCCCTGTTGAAGGCGCGCTAGTTTACGGCATCCTTGAGGGCTTTGCCAGCCTTGAAAGCCGGATTTTTTGAAGCTTTGATTTTGATCGTGTCACCAGTACGCGGGTTACGTCCGGTACGAGCAGCACGCTTTCTTACAGAGAAGGTTCCGAAGCCAACCAGTGAAACTGTGTCGCCTTTCTTCAGTGCCTTGGTTACGGACTTGACCAATGCGTCGACAGCGCGACCAGAGTCAGCTTTTGACAGTCCAGAGTTATCGGCAATTGCATCGATTAATTCAGATTTATTCATTCTAGCACTCCATATGTGATCGTTAGGCAATGTAAAAACGGTCCTAGGCAAGCCTCGACATCCGGACCCATGAGACCCACGGTGAGTATCGGAAAAAATTTGAGAACTCCCGGAAAGCCTTGTCTATCAAGGCCTGCAAGCCGTGCGTGAATACTAATACGGTGCTGCGACTGGCGCAACACAATTCCAGACGCATCAACAAGTGAATACTGAACTTACCGCGCCAAGCTGCTCATTGTGTGAGAAAAGCACAGTCACAGCAGCCAGCAACTGAGCAGCACTTGCTGCAAGAATCGGCGACATTTTCGCACGTAAATCTGTCGCTCTTAGTGTGTTACCACCGGATTTTCAGAGTCTGCCCTGGCAGTTTTTTCCGGGTCTATGGGCTTGGACAATGGCTTGGGCTCTTCCGTCAGTGCCAATGAAAGCACTTCGTCAATGGTGGAAACTGTCCGAATTTCCAGCTTGCTCAACACCGTTTTCGGAATGTCTGCAAGATCTTTTTCATTTTCATCCGGAATCAAAACCAGGCGAATACCGCCTCGCAATGCTGCCAGCAATTTTTCTTTCAAACCACCAATCGGCAAAACTTTTCCCCGCAAGGTAATTTCACCGGTCATGGCAACATCAGCACGCACCGGTATACGCGTCAGGGCAGACACCAGGGCTGTACACATGGCAACGCCCGCAGATGGCCCGTCCTTGGGTGTAGCGCCTTCCGGAACATGCACGTGAGCATCAAAGGTTTGATAGAAGCCTGGGTCAATACCCAGCGTCTCAGCGCGGCTACGCACCACAGTCATTGCTGCCTGAATGGACTCCTGCATGACGGAGCCCAACTGACCGGTCTGGGTCAAGCGTCCTTTGCCTGGCATCAGCGTGGCTTCAATACGTAACAATTCACCGCCTACTTCGGTCCAGGCCAGGCCCGTAACCTGTCCTATTTCGTTGTTTTCTTCGGCAATGCCATAGCGGAACCGTTGCACCCCCAGGAAGCTCTCCAGCGTTCGTGTGGTGACGGTAACTTTCTCCCGATCTTTTTCAAGTGCGAGGCGTTTGACCGTTTTGCGACAAATTTTGGCAATCTCACGCTCCAGGCTACGCACACCGGATTCGCGAGTGTAGTAACGGATGATATCCATCAACACGGGTTCGCTGATGACCAACTCTTCCGTACTCAAGCCATGTTGTTCCAGCTGCTTGGGCAGCAAATAGCGGCGGCCAATGTTGAGTTTTTCGTCTTCGGTATAACCCGGGATTCGAATGACTTCCATGCGGTCCAGCAGGGGACTTGGAATATTCAATGAATTGGCTGTGGCTACAAACATCACTTCGGACAAATCGAAATCCACTTCCAGGTAATGATCATTAAAAGTGTGATTCTGCTCAGGATCCAGCACTTCCAGCAAGGCTGAAGATGGATCTCCACGAAAATCCATGGACATCTTGTCCAACTCATCCAGCATGTACAGAGGGTTACGCGTACCGATCTTGGCCATGTTCTGCAGCACCCTGCCCGGCATGGAACCTATATAGGTTCGGCGATGACCACGAATTTCTGCTTCATCGCGCACACCGCCCAGCGACATACGTACAAATTTACGACCTGTTGCACGAGCGATGGAACGGCCCAGGCTGGTTTTTCCCACACCCGGAGGTCCTACCAGGCACAGAATGGGACCTTTCATTTTGCGTACACGCTGCTGCACTGCCAGGTATTCAAGGATGCGTTCCTTGACCTTTTCCAGGCCGAAATGATCTTCTTCGAGAATGCCCTCAGCCTCATCCAGTTTTTTACGGATGCGGCTACGCTTCTTCCAGGGCACGTTCAACATCCAATCAATATAGTTGCGGACCACGGTCGCTTCTGCAGACATAGGCGACATCATTTTCAACTTGTTCAGTTCGGCATTGGCTTTCTTTTCCGCCTCTTTGCTCATGCCTGACTCATCAATCCGGCGGGCCAGATCATCCAGGTCGTTTGGCACATCATCCATATCGCCCAATTCTTTCTGAATGGCTTTCATCTGCTCATTCAGATAGTACTCACGCTGGCTTTTCTCCATCTGGGTCTTGACCCGGCCGCGTATGCGTTTTTCCAGTTGCAAGACATCGATCTCGCCCTCAACCAACGCCATCAAGTGCTCCATGCGGCGGCGTGGGCTGCCCATTTCCAGCAACACCTGCTTTTCTTCCAGGCGAATGGTCATATGCGCAGCAACGGTATCTGCCAAACGACTGGCATCTTCAATGCCTGCCAGCGTGGTGAGCAGTTCCGGTGGAATTTTGCGATTGAGTTTTACGTATTGCTCGAACAATGACACCAGCGAGCGCATGGTGACTTCCAACTCTTTTTCGGTGGCTTCTTCTTCAACCGGGATCAACTCCCAGTGAGCTTCAAAATAACCACTTTCGAGTTCGTACTTGCTGATACGGACCCGTTCTCCACCCTCAACCAGCACTTTGGTAGTGCCATCCGGAAGCTTCAGTAGCTGCAGAACAGTGGCCAGAGTGCCGACTTCGAACAAATCCCCCTCGCCAGGTTCGTCCACTTCCGCATTACGCTGTGTGACCAGAACAATGCGCTTGTCCACATCCATGGCCTTGTCCAGCGCGAGAATGGATCTCTCGCGACCAACGAACAGAGGAATAACCATGTAGGGGTAAACCACTACATCGCGCAAGGAAAGCACGGGTGTAGGCAGTTTAGCCTTGATGGGATCGGATTTCTTCTTGGTGGATTCGGTCATTACTTCCTCTCCGGCATGGTGCTAATTCCACTCATGGGCGAGTGGAGTTGAGCATGCCTGTTTGAATAGTAGGCGGGGGGCCTGCCCCCTTCAAGCCAATTAGCTCAAATATTGTTGCGAATGACGAGAATTCAAGTGAAACATACAAGGCACACAAAAAAGCCGGTGCTTGCAGTAATGCTATCTCGCGAGTGTGATCTGTGTTCAGCGCGGATTGGCTGAACAACAATGGCTGGACTAGTGGCCTGTAACCGTCAAAGCGGTAGTAGCATGGCGAAGGAGTGGTGGTGCCTGGTACCGGTCTGGAGTGAGGCCGATAGCCATAGCTATCGGCTGAATGAAGACCAAGCCAGGCGC
>JBBKVS010000368.1:0-3942 GCA_037968555.1 Lysobacterales bacterium
ACGTGGCGTATGTGCAGCTCGATTTCGTCTTCCAGCGAGGGACAGCTGGCAATGGAAAAGGCCCGGCGTTTACCACCCTGTAGCAGCACATCCACATACTGCCCGGCGAGGAATTGCAATCGCTGGTTTTTCGGCAGTTTCAGGCGCAGGCGCACCACGCTGGGCGAAAGCTGGGACTTTTCTGCCACACGTGCTGGCAGCATGCGGATTTCGATGTCACGCACGGCTTCAATTTCGCGCACCTGGATGACCAGGTCCTCCAGCGGTTCTGCCTGGCACATCAGGGCATTGCCGGCAGCGTAATCGGATCTCTCCAGCGCCATCGGCGGATGAAAGGGATAGTGCACTTCGCCTTGCAACACGCGGCCTTTGCAGCTGCCACAGGTACCGTTCTTGCAGGAATAGGGCAGCATCACGCCCTGGCGCAGGGCGGCGGTCAGGATGGCTTCGCCTTTCCGCACCACGAAATTGCGCTCACCATCCGCCAGGCTGACTTTGAATTGCTTCACATCTTTTTCCCGCAAAACGGCTATTGTCGCCGAAACATCAGGTGAATTGAAAACCAGGGCTTGCGTGAGCGCGGAAATCCCTGACATAGCATAGTCGGAGATGTCCGATTTCCGGGTTGTTGCACAGGTACAGCCCAGCAGCCCCTTGTGCTAGTCTTGCGCGCTCTGAAACCGCCTGGATGAACATGCTGCGACTGCTTTACCGCCTGCCCTTGGTGCTGCTGCATATATTACTGGCTTTACCGCTGACGCTGCTGGCATCGGTGCCGCCATTGCCGCGCCTGCGCCTGGCTGGCCGCGGGTTGGACGTGATCATGGAGTCTTGGTGGACCGCCACTGTTTGTCGCATATTCGGCTTGCGCGTCATTATCACGGGACAGGTCCAGGACTCTGCCAGCCTGGTGGTGGCCAATCATATTTCCTGGCTGGACATACCCTTGCTGTACAGCGTGGCACCCATGGGTTTTGTGGCCAAAGCCGAAATTGATGGGTGGCCGTTGGCGGGTTTTATCGCCCGCTTTGGTCATTCCCTGTTTCACGATCGCGGCAGCCATGATTCTGCCCGCGGTGTACACGCTGCGATGATTGGGCGCCTGCAGGCTGGCAAGCGCGTGACCATATTTCCGGAAGGCGGCATTTTGCCCGGCTGGGGCGTCAAGTCTTTCCATGCACGCATGTTTGCCGCCGCGGCGGACAGCGGCGCGCCGGTACAGCCCATGATGCTGCGCTATGTGAAGAATGGCCGGCATTATCGCGACATCGGATTCCGGCCCAAAGAACATTTTCTGGCAAATTTTTTCCGGGTTCTGACCCAAGCCCCGCGTTTGGCGGAAGTCGCCATATTGGAGCCCATCATCGCCAATGGACGTCCGCGCAAGGAATTGGCCAGTACGGCTCAAGCCGCCATTGCAGAAGCGTTTGACGAAGGTCTGCTGACTTGAAGCAAAGGATTGAAAATTTCCGCCCACCGCTGGGCTTGCGCAGTCGCCATACCCAGTCACTGATCAGCAGCAGCCCGATCCGCCGGCGCGTGGTCTGGCGGCGCTCTGAAGCCTTGCGTGCAGCCCAGCAAGCGGTATTGCTGGATGGTGGTGATGGCGTACAGCTGGAAGGGTTTTTGTCTGACCAGCCCGCCGGTGACAGTCGAGGCCTGGTGGTTTTATTGCACGGCTGGGAAGGCAGTGTGAATTCAAATTACATTCTGTCCAATGGCGCACGCCTGTTTGCTGCCGGGTTCGATGTGTTCCGCCTCAATTTCCGCGATCACGGCGATACCCATCACCTCAATCCAGGCATGTTCCACTCTAACCGGCTGGACGAAGTGGTCAATGCGCTGGTTGATTTGCAAGCCCAGCTGCAAACCAAAAGCTGGATGCTGGCAGGTTATTCGCTGGGTGGAAATTTTGCCTTGCGCGTGGCTTTGCAGGCACCCGCTGCCGGGCTGGATTTGCGCCAGGTTGTCAGTGTTTGTCCGGTGATTGATCCGGCCAAGGCACTGCAGGCCATGGAAGAAGGCAACTGGTTTTATGAACACTATTTCGAACGTAAGTGGAAGCGCTCGCTGGCCATCAAGCGGCGCTGCTTTCCGGAGCTTTACGCGGGGGATGACTGGAGCCAGTTAGCCACTATCCGTGAGCGTACCCATTACCTTGCCACGCACTATGCCGGCTTTGAAGACTCCGAGGCTTACTATGATGGCTACTCGATAGCCGGAAACCGGCTGATTAATTTAAAAATTCCGTCCACCATACTGACCTCGGCGGATGATCCAGTGGTACCCGTCGAAGATTTCCTGCAACTGCCGGATCTGGCCCAGCTGGAAATTCTGATCAGCCCGCATGGCGGCCATTGCGGATTTTTACAGAACTGGAAGCTGGACAGCATGGCAGAAGACCTGGTTTTGCAACGAGCTGAGCAGGGTAGAATAGTCGGATGATAGAAGAAGCCTTACAACATCTGAAAAGCGGCAATTTTGCTGCGGCAGAAGTGCTGTACCGGCAAATGCTGGCCGACGAGCCGGAGAATCCGGAAGTGCTCTACATGCTGGCCATTACCCGCCAGAACCAGAACGACCTGGATACACCGCTGGAACTATTGAACAAGGCGCTGCAGGTTCAACCGAAAAATCCCACCTTGCACCACACGCTGGGCATGATCCAGCTGCAGCGCCGTGACCTGAACAGTGCCGAGCGGTCTTTTCATGCCGCCGTGGGCATAGATCCCAATTTCGCCCTGGCGCAAAACGGCATTGCCACCGTCGAGCTGGCCCGGGGCCGCTTCGCGGCAGCTGAACAATCCCTGCGCAAAGCCATGCGTGCCGAACCAGACAATTTGCAGGTGCTGCTCAATATGGGTATTGCCATGCTGGAGCAGGATAGGGGTGAGGATGCGATTGCCTATTTACAGCGCGTCATCAAGCAGCAGGAGGATCACTATTTTGCCCTGTTTCAGCTCGGTCGGGCCTTTATGGTGGCCGGCAATCCTGGCTTCGCAGCAGGTGCTTTTGAGAAAGCAGCCCAATTGCAGCCCAATGCCGCCGATGTAGTCGTGCTGCTGGCGCTTGCGCAAAGCGAGAATCAGCAACACGACGCAGCTGCGAGCAGCTACCGAAGGGCTCTGGATCTGGGGGTGGAGAGCGTCCAGACCCTGGGCGGCATGGCCCGTTCATTGGCGGCGGTGAAACGCTATCGCGAATCCGAAGGTGCCTATCTGCGCGCCTTACGGCTTTCGTCTGGCGAGGAGCAGGAGCAATTGCTGCTGGATTTTGCCCAGGACCTGTTGTCACAACAGCGCTATGGCGAAGTGATACAACGTCTGCAGCAGCAGCTGGAAACCGCCCACGATGCTACTCGCATGGCACGTTTGCTGGCTGAAGCGCAGCTGGGCATGGGTGATGCAGTTGCTGCCCGCGAATTGTTACGGCCCTTGCTGGCCAGTGGCGCACCCGATGACGCTGCCCGTCTGCTACTGGTACGGGCTTTGCGACTGGCCGGCGAGAAAGAAGCCGCCAGTGCACAGCTGGATCGACTGCTGCAAAGCGATAACCCGCCCATCGATGCCATCCTGTTCAGTGCTCAGGACCAGCTGGCAGAGGGTGATCTGGCGCATGCCATTGAGCGGTTGCGCGGCGTGCAAAGGCGACATGACCTCAGTCATGAGCACCGGCAGCGTACAGTCAAGCTGCTGGCTGATGCCTTACACCAGGACGGGCAATATCAATCGGCCTGGGAACAGTATCTGGGGCTGGATGCGCGTACGGCGGAAATCATGTCGCTGCAGCAGGAAAAAGCCCTTGTGCTGGATGAGGAACAGCCGGCAGAAACCGCCATGGAGCGCGACGTAGCCTGGTCCTGGCCACCGCAGCCGGTAGACGATGGCAGGCCTGAGCCGGTATTCGTGCTGGCATGGCCGGGCATGGGGCAACAGCGGCTTT
>JBBKVS010000369.1:0-12573 GCA_037968555.1 Lysobacterales bacterium
GATTCAAAATCATTGGTGTTTTCATAGCGTGCAGCCAGTTGAATTTCAAACGCCTGCATAAATGGCTTCTTGTTTGCTTCACCGACCAATGGAATGTACAACTCACCGTAAGCAGAGGCTGTGGTGCGTGAAGCCTCTGAGTCAAAGGTTGCAGAAACACCAATCAGATCGCTTTCATCAAAAATGGCGCCGTTAGTAAATGGCATGGAGCCATCCAGCCGTTTATCACGATCGTCGATATATTCTTCATTGCGAACTTCTACGCCAAATGCGGCACCTGCGTCATTACCAAACACGCTGAACAAATCGCCGCGATTGATGCGGAAATCTGCCAAAGTGAGTTTGGAGGTGCGTACATCCGTGGCTGATACGCGAATGCCGTCCAGGGCCGCTTGCGTGTTGCCACCCGGGCCGGCAAAGGGGTTGAGCGCATCCGGGCCATTGACCAGCAATTGGCTGGTAAACAGCGACTTGGCCTGGCGATTGCCTTCGGTATCGGTAGATTCCGCTTCAGAGTAGAGAAGGGCGGTTTCCCAGTCCCAGCCACCCAGATCACCTCGCAGACCGCCCATGATGCGGTAGCTGTCCTGGTCCACATCAATGATGCGGGGTCCGAGGTCTACCGGCCGCCAGCCTATGATCAATACTTGCTGATCGGGGTATGGGTTGTAGAAAGCGCCCACAGGCACAATCAGGAAAGCCAGGCTGTCATCCAGCGGGCTGGCTGCACGAATGGTTCGTGAAGTGGCTTTGTAGTAAAACGCATCGGCGAAAAACTCGACTCCACCGTCCAGTTCCTGGGTGTAAGTGGCCATGAAATTGAAGCGTTCGGTTTCCGGTGTTACCCATTGATCTTCATTGAAGTTGTAACGGGCCGGACCACTGCCATTGGCAATTGCGCCGGTGGTCGGGCTGATATGGCGGGTTGGGCCAATAAATGTACCGTCTGCACGTAAGGAACCCACCCGGAAACGTGCATAGGGAGTCAGGGCAGAGTCATTACGCAACTGTGAGTCGCCTTGCCATTCAGCAGGAATGTCAGGATGGGTGCGTCTATCCAGTTGGTAATACAGATCGGGCAACTCGTTCTGATGCACATGAGAGCGGTCGTAATAAGTGGCGAATAAACCGAGATTATTTCGGCCTTCATTGAAGCTGAAACCGCCGGCGACCGTAAACTCGGTTTCATCGAAGTTGGTATCGTCGCTCCAGCCATATTTGCCACTGATTTTCAGGCCATCAAAATCATGGTAAGGAACAAAGTTGACTACGCCTGCAATCGCGTCTGCGCCGTACAACGGGGCTGCACCGTCACGCAGCACTTCGATGCGCTGGATAGCGGAAGAGGGGATTGAATTCACATTGTAAAAAGTTACCGGCACACTGTTGATGGCCTGGAAAGTCGGGTGTGTCACCATCCGGCGGCCATTCAGCAACACCAGTGTGTTACCGGAGCCCAGGCCACGCATGTTGACGCCGGCGACGTCGCCACGGGCACCGTTGGTGCCGGTGTTGGCATCATCAAAATCCAGATCTGCAATGGACGGGATGTAAGACAGGATGTCCTGCATATTGACCGCGCCCAGCGCCTCAATCTGATCGGCGCCCATCACCGTGACCGGCAGCACTGCTTCATCCAGGCCAGCAATATGGGAACCGGTCACAATTACTTCTTCCAGCGCGTTTTCTTCTGCATCTGCATCAGCAGTCTGCGCTGCGAGGTTCAGAGGCAGTATGAACAAGGCCGCAAACAGGGCCTTATTCAGAATTTCAAAATTTAGTGTCTTCATTGACTTGGACATGTGTTTCCCCGGCTCAATTATCCGTCGAGTGTGGTGGGCGATTAAGACCCATTTCGTGCTCCCAATGAGCTCTGCTGGCTTTTGTCTGTGGCAAACTACCGGCTTAACCAAAGCTTAACTGTTTAAATCAATCCGGTAAATATTTATTCCATTTACATAATGTATATTTATGGATATATAGTTTTGTTTGCGGCTATTTTTAAGCTTTGGTTTACCTGTGAATTACTCGAAAGCGGTTACGGTATTAATGAAGTGGTCCAGAAACAACCTGGCCGGGTTACTCAGGGCGCCGCGCGCGGGAAAAATGGCGGTCAATGGCAAACTGGGGCGCTCTGCCAGTTGCCTGATTTCCACTGCGCTGCCCAGTGCATCGTTCTGCAGCGCCCGCACCGTTATCGCGTCGAGAATCGCATAGCCCAGGCCACGCTGCGCCATGCGGCCTGCCAGCAGATGAGTGTGTATCCTGGCCACAATGCGGGGCTCCACAGCAGCCTCTGCAAACAGGGTGCGGCAGATTCTGGCCAGCGCAGTGCCGTCAAACCCGGCGATATAGGGTTGTTGGGCCAATTCGGTCAAGGCCACTGTTTTGCTTCCGTTGATATTCCAGCTTTTGGGGATGACTGCCAGCAGTTCCGCTTCACCCACATCCTCCATGGCGACCAATGAGTCATCAATTTGCCCCATGGTCAGGCCCAGGTGAAATGCGCCTTTCCGGTTTCCCAACTGCTCCAGGATATCTTCTGTATTCAGTGTGGAAACGGAAAAATTGAAACCCTGATTCTGGGACAGGAAATCTGCAATCGCATCAGGTAACAGTTCCAGCGAGATGGAGGAAATGGCTGCGATTCGCACGTGTCCGCCCTGGCCAATCTGCAGTCGCTTGGCCATATTCTTGAATGAGTCCAGTGCCTCATGGGCACGTTCCGCCTCTTCGAACAGGGCCCTGGCTTCTGCGGTAGGAATCAGTCGTCCCCCTTCACGCTGGAACAGGTCTATACCGAGCTTTTTCTCAGCCTGTTTCAAAGTGGTTGTAACCGAGGGTTGGGAAACGCCGAGTATCCGGGCAGCTTCGGTAACCGTACCGCTGGTCATGACCGCGAAGAATACTTCCAGATGTCGAAAGTTCATGGTGCAGCCTCAATGGCTTAGGTTGAAGTATAAATATACCTTATAGCGATCAAAAAAAATGTAATTTGACTTATATATCGACTGATCGCATAAAATAGCCACTGGTGAATTAATGACCGCCGGTCATATCTGCACAGGAAAAAAATCATGAGTTCTGTGTTGTACCGCTCCACGACGGTCAAGTACCCCCTGGTAGCAAAAGCCAGCGGCATGTACTTGACCGACCAGAATGGCAAAACTTATTTGGACATGAGCGGTGGAGCGGCAGTGACCTGTCTGGGCCATGGCAACCGGCAAGTGATTGATGCCATCACATTGCAGCTGGAATCTGCCGCGTTCGCGCACACGGCATTTTTCAGCAATGCACCGCAGGAGGCATTGGCCATTCGTCTGGTAGATCGCTTTGGCGACCCCGGGGCGCGTTGCTATTTCACTTCCGGGGGCTCAGAAGCCAATGAAGCCGCGATCAAGATGGCCTGGCAGTACTGGGTGGCCTGTGGTCAGAACCAGCGCAAGATCATCATAGGCCGTGAGCACAGTTATCACGGCAATACCTTTGGCACGCTGATGGTCAGTGGCAATGAAGGCCGTCGCCGGGCATCGGCTGCACCCTTGCTGGACTGGCCGTGCATCAGCCCCTTTTACCCCTATCGAGGACAAACAGAGGGCGAAAGCCTGGAAGCCTATGCGCTGCGGGTGGCTGATGAGTTGGATGACGCCATTCGCAAAGCGGGTCCGGATAATGTGGCGGCATTTATTTGCGAGCCGGTGGTGGGTTCATCGCTGGGTGTGGTCGCAGCCGATGGGGGCTACTTGCAACGCATCCGACAGGTTTGCGACCAGCACGAAGTGTTGTTGATCACTGATGAAATCATGTGTGGCAGCGGGCGTACCGGGACTTTCTTTGCCCACGAACATGATGCGATACGGCCGGATATTGTCACCCTGGCGAAAGGTATTGCAGGCGGTTATCAGCCGCTGGCCGCGACCATTGCCAGCAGTCGGGTGGTTTCGATGCTGGCGGCTGCTGGTTTCGTGCATGGCCATACCTATGTGGGTCATCCGGTAGCTTGCGCGGCTGGTCTGGCGGTGCAGGATGTGTTGGATCAGGAAGGCTTGCTGCAACGCACCCGGCAAATGGGCCAGCGTTTTGGTGAACTGCTGCATGAGCGATTTGACCAACATCCCATGGTCGGTCAAATTCGTGGTCGGGGATTGTTCTGGGGCATGGAACTGGTCGCCGACAAAGTCAACAAAGCCGGTTTTATAAATGCCGGTCACTTGCCCGATCAATTGCGTCTGACCGCCATGGAGCATGGCTTGATTTGCTACCCCGGCGGAATCAGCGTCAACTCAACTACAGTTCCTCATATCATGTTGGCTCCGCCCATGATCGTGCAGGAAGGCCATATGCAGGAATGCCTGGATAAACTGGAGCAGGTGCTCAGACTGTGTTTGGATTTGCCGGTGGCTTGTCAGGCCTGATGCGCCGCATGTGACATGTTAACATCGGCTGGCAGGAGTGGCCTGCAAGTTATCCAGCCGGGAACACCATGTCTGAAAACAATCAAGCAAGTAATAATGAAAGCACCGCCGATGTGCCTTCCAGTCCAAAACAACCCGGCCTGGCATTGCACTGGCAAATACTCATTGCGCTGGTATTGGGCGTGGTGGCCGGTTATTTCAGTAAAGACTTCAGCATCGCGGGCGTCAGCCTGGTATCGGTTTACGAGTATGTTGGTCAGTTGTTCCTCAATGCTCTGAAAATGCTGATTGTGCCCTTGATTGCATCCTCCATTGCCATTGGTGTTGCGGGTCTGGGAAATTCCAATTCACTGGGTACTATGGGTCTTAAAACGCTGACATTTTATGTTTTGACCATCTCCTCAGCCATCCTGGTCGGACTGATCATCGTCAACCTGGTGCAGCCGGGCATAGTGGATGGTCAGCCGGCCGGTGACCTGTTGGCTTTAACGGCCAGCACTGAGGATGTGCAGGCCAAAATCGCCGGCCGGGGGCTGGGTGAAATTCCGCAACTCCTGTTGCGCGCTGTACCGCAGAACATCGTGGCAGCAGTGGCTGCCAATGAAATGCTGGCCTTGATATTCTTCAGTGGCCTGTTTGGTTATTTCATGTCGCAGATTCAGCACGATTTGGCGGATACGCTGTATCGCTTCACCAATGGCGTGTTCGAAACCATGATTCTGATCACCCATTGGGTGATGAAGTTTGCACCCTATGGTGTGTTTGGCCTGGTGGCATCGGTGGTGGCCAAAACAGGTTTCGGTGCGGCCAAGCCGCTGGTGACGTTCAGCCTGGCGGTGGTCGTCGCATTACTGTTCCATACCCTGGTGACTTTGCCGACCTTTGTGCGTTTTGTTGGCCGCGTCAGCCCGGTACGATTGTTCCGCGCGGTAGCACCGGCGTTGCTGACGGCTTTTTCCACGGCTTCGTCTTCGGCCACTTTGCCCATCACCATGAATAACCTGGAAGAGCGGGCCGGTGTGCCGAACAAGTACACCAGCTTTGTCTTGCCCCTGGGCGCCACTGTGAACATGAATGGCACGGCTTTGTATGAGTGCATGGCAGCCATGTTCATCGCCCAGGCCTATGGGCTGAATCTAGACTTCACCACACAAATCCTGATCTGTACCATTGCGCTGATCACTTCCATCGGAGTGGCAGCTGTGCCCTCTGCTTCTTTGGTAGCCATTGCGATTATTCTGACCGCGATTGGCTTACCCATAGAAGCACTGGCGGTATTATTGGTTTTTGATCGTGTGCTGGACATGCTGCGCACCACCACAAATGTGTTTGGTGATGCCTGCTGTGCCGTTATTGTGGCCAGGCTGCAGGGTGAGGAATTGCCGGCTCTGCAGAAGACTGATTGATATTGCTGCAACATGATTGGCTCAGGCTGAAGCTGTCCTTGCCTGATCGGATGCTGTGTCTAGCCCGGGCCAGCAAGGCGAAAAGCCCGGGAATTCCTCGTATACTGAGGCTATGTCAGCCAAAGTGACTCTCATAAATCCAGACACGGTCACGCAGCTTGCCGAACCGGTTTGGGACGATATTGATGCGCGCACGCGCTTGCGCGATCCACGTTTGTACATCAATCGTGAGTTGAGCCAGCTGGAATTTATCCAGCGTGTGCTGATGCAGACCGTGGATGAACAGGTGCCCCTGCTGGAACGCATGCGCTTTCTGTGCATTACCTGCCTGCTGGTCGATGAATTTTTTGAAGTGCGCGTGGCGTCCCTGAAGCAGCGCATACAGCACGGTGCAGCCATACCCGAAGCAGATGGCCTGACACCTTCCATCACCCTGCAACTGATACGCGAGCGGGTGTTGTTATTGGTGCGGGAGCAGTACCGGATTTTGCACGAAGTGCTGACGCCAGCCCTGGCAGCAGAAAACATCCGCTTCCTGGGGGTGAAAGACTGGACTGGCAGACAACGCGATTGGCTGCACCGGCATTTTCGTCATGAATTGATGCCGGTGTTGAGTCCCCTGGGGCTGGACCCGGTCCACCCGTTTCCGCGCATACTCAGCAAAAGCCTGAACCTGGCGGTAGAACTGCGCGGCAAGGATGCGTTTGGCCGTGATGCCAACATGGCCCTGGTCAGGGCGCCGCGTTCCCTGCCGCGTGTCATACATATTCCTACTTCCTACAGTCGCGGTCCGCATGATTTTGTCCTGCTTGGAACGGTTTTGCAGGCCTTTGCAGCAGACCTGTTTCCCGGCATGGAGATATTGGGCAGCCACCAGTTCCGGGTAACGCGAAATTCCGAGCTGCTGGTGGATGAGGAAGAAATTGAAAACCTGGCCAATGCACTGCAAGGTGAGCTGGTTGAAAGAGGTTATGCAGCAGCCGTGCGCATGGAAACCACTTCAAATTGCCCGCAGGCGATGGAAAAATTCCTGGCCGGCCAGTTTGACCTGGAAGCCGAGGATGTCTATTACTACAACGGTCCGGTGAATTTGAATCGCATGTCTGAGGCCATCAGCCTGATAGACCGGCCGGACCTGAAATACCCGGTATTCAAACCGGCAGTGAAAAGTTTTCTGGCCGGCGACCCCGATTATTTCGCAGTGTTGCGCCGCCGCGACCTGCTCTTGCATCACCCCTATGAAAGTTTTCAGCCAGTGCTGGACCTGTTGCGCCAGGCCAGTCGTGATCCCAAAGTGCTGGCCATCAGCCAGACGCTTTACCGCACCGGTATTGATTCCCAGATCGTCAACCTGCTGGTAGAAGCTGCCCGCAACGGCAAGGATGTAACGGTTGTGGTTGAGCTGCGTGCGCGCTTTGATGAAGAAGCCAATATCAGTCTGGCCTCACGCTTGCAGCGTGCCGGGGTGCAAGTGGTTTATGGCGTAGTGGGGCGCAAGACCCACGCCAAAATGCTGATGATAGTGCGTCGTGAACCCAGGCAATTGCGCAAATACGTGCATCTGGGTACCGGTAACTATCATTCCGGCACGGCAACCCTGTATACCGATATCGGTTTGCTGACGGCCGATGCCGCCATCACAGAAGATGTCAGCCTGGTGTTCAAGCAATTGTCGGGCCTGGGCCAGCTTTATGGCCTGAAACGGCTGATGCATTCACCTTTTACCCTGCACCAGCAACTGATCGCCAAGATCAAACGCGAAGAAGAGCATGCGCAGGCCGGGCGGCCTTGCGGCATTGACCTGAAGCTCAATGCAATTACCGAAGCCAAAATCATACGAGCGCTTTATTCGGCATCCAGGGCCGGTGTACCGATTCGTTTATTGGTGCGGGGTGTGTGCTGTTTGCGTGCAGGTATCAAAGGCGTGTCCGATAATATCCGCGTGCGTTCAGTGGTGGGCCGATTCCTTGAGCATGCCCGCGTCTTTCGCTTTATCAATGGCGGTGAGCAGGAAATCTGGGCCTCCAGTGCAGACTGGATGGAGCGCAATTTACTGCAGCGAGTGGAAGTGGCCTTCCCCATCGACAGGCGCATTTTGCAGAAACGGATCGTCGAAGAAATTTTTGACATTCCCTGGCAGGAAGATATGAGTGCCTGGGACATGCAGACGAATGGCAGTTACCAACTGGCCCCGCAGGACGACGAGGGCAAGCTGCGCCATCCACAAAAACGCCTGCTGAAAGTCATCCGCACCACCGACAAACCCAAATTTTCCAAGCTGCGTTGAGCGGCTTCTTACTTGGCTTCCTGCAGCGCCCGGATACGCTCTTCCAGCGGTGGGTGACTGAGAAACAGCTTCTTCAGGCCCTCTCCCACGCCGCCAGCAATTCCAAACGCCTTCAACTCACCCGGTAAATCCTTGGGTTCATGTGCGCGCTGCAAAGCCCGCAATGCGGCGATCATTTTCTGATTGCCTGCCAGCATGCCGCCACCGGCATCGGCGCGGAATTCGCGCTTGCGCGAGAACCACATGACGATCATGGATGCCAGCACCGACAGGAATATTTGCGCCACTATGGATGTGATGTAGTAAGCCGGACCATAGCCCCGCTCAGTTTTGAATACCAGGCGGTCCACCAGGTGGCCGATGATGCGCGACAGGAAAATCACGAAGGTGTTTATCACACCCTGTATCAGGCCCATGGTGACCATATCGCCATTGGCTACATGGGAAATTTCATGCGCCAGCACGGCTTCCACTTCATCCGCTTTCATGTGCTGAAGCAAGCCGGTACTGACGGCGACCAAAGCGCTGTTGCGGCGCATGCCGGTAGCGAAGGCGTTGGGTGCATCGGATTTGAAAATACCGACGTCCGGCATGCCGATCTGGGCCATCTCAGCCTGGCGGCGCACGGTTTCCAGCAGCCAGCGTTCAGTCTCGTTAGCGGGTTGCTCAATCAGTTGCACACCCATGGAACGTTTGGCCATGAACTTGGACAGGGCCAGTGAAATAAAGGAACCGCCAAAACCAATCACGGCCGACATCACCAGCAGAGCCTGCAAATTCAGGTCCACACCATTTGCCGCCAGTATGCCTTCGAAACCGAATATCTGGAAAACGATAGAGATTAATACCAAAACGGCCGCGTTGGTGGCCAGGAATAGAACGATGCGCATCATGGTTGGGTGTCTTCCTTTAATGCTGCTTATGCAGCCTGATATTCAAAAACTGATAGTGGCAATCACTGCCCGGTGATCAGAAGGGTAGGGGTCAATGGCAATATCAGTCCAGCGGCCTGTCTCACCTACGATATGTGCGCTGTTGACCCGCAAACCAACGCCGCGGGCAAAAATAAAATCGATTCTGTCCTTGTGGTCTTCCGTGGTATCCGCCGTGATATTGGGTGACCAGGTAAAGCCAGGTTTGAGCAGTGGATCGGGGTGCGCCTCGCGAAATACATCCATAAAGCCCAGTGCTTCGATGGCGTGGGTAAATGGCCATTCAACTGCCAAAGGATGCGCCCCGGCTGCTGCGGTGGCTGCGGTCCAGTCACGGAAGGAAGGTTCGTTGAAATCACCGGTGATCAAAGTGAGATCGGCAGTGCCCGCCGCTGCCAGATCGGCTTGCAGTAAGTCCAGTGCACCCTGGCGCGCTGTTGCTGCGGAGGCTATGGCTGCATCGGCTGTGTTCAGGAAGGGTGCATCGCCGTAAGGGATGGAAAGCAGCTGAAAGGGTTGGTAGGGATAATCCGTGGTGTGGATATTGAACAGCAACACTTCCCGACCATCCACCGCTATACGCGCACCCAGGCCGCCAGGGGTTGCCGCGCGTATCGGGTAACGGCTGAGTATCGCATTGGCCCACAACACCTCGTTGTTTTCCAGCTGTTCCAGCAATTCATACCCCAGCGCTGCCGCCAGTTGTGGTGCCACTGATGCGGGTCCAGCCGGGCAGTGCTCGGCATCGCATTGCTTTGATTCCGGACGAATCTCCTGCAGTCCAATGATGTCGGGATTGGCGGCACGAATGACTGCCACGGTCTGCTCAATGCCCAGGCCGGCGTTGGTACCCGCACCCCAGGCATTGAAGGTCATAACCGTGAGCTGGGTTTCTGCTGCACAGCCTGGGCTGCACAACAACATCATCAGCATCAGCGCTGTTTTTTGCCCTGGATTCATGGATTTCCTCGAAGCTGGCCCGGAGTGGAACAGATTACATGTTGCCACTTGCGGGGCTTTTCGCCAAACTTCCCCGCCATGACCCAGCCTTTGCCCATAGAAATCCGTTTTCTCAAACGCTATGCCCGTGCTCTGCACCAGGCTGGGGTTCCGGCTCATCAACTGGAAGGGCTGACCCAGGCCATTGCGCGCTGGATGGGTTACAAGTGCGATATCTGGTCCAGCCCTACCGCGATTTTTTTGTCGCTGCGCACGCGCGACGATGAGGAAGAACAGATGCCATTGCCTATGCAACTGGTACGCCTGCATTCCAGCGCCATTAACCTGGCATTGACAGCCGATCTGTATGAACTGGGCGGAGACCTGACAGAAGGCCGCTTGTCGCTGGATGAAGCCAACCAGGTGCTGAAGAATGCAGCCGGGCTTTCGCTCTATTCCAACAGTTTGCAAGTGCTTTCAGGCGGGCTGGTCAGTGGTGCTTTTGCCACTCTGTTGGCCAGTTCCTGGATTGGAATACTGATCGCTACTTTAGCCGGTGCGTTGGTGGGATTGCTGCCAATGGCCCTGCCATATTTGCAACGGGCCGGTAGCCTGGAGGCCCTGGCTGCACTGGCCGTCAGCCTGTTTGTATACGCTTGCAATTCAGTCTTTTTCAGCCTGGATACGGCCAGCATTATCATGTCAGGTTTGATCGTAATGATACCCGGCCTGGGCCTCACCATAGCCGTAACCGAATTGTCCACCGATCACCTGGCCTCAGGATCTGCGCGCCTCGCGGGTGCGCTGGTGGTGGTGCTGAAACTGGCCCTGGGCGTGCTGGTGGGCAGCGTCATTGCAGGCTGGTTGGGTTGGACAGAAAGCGGCACATTGCAATGGGCTGTGAATCTGCCGCCGCAGTGGTTTCAGCTGCCTGCACTGCTGCTGTGTGGGCTGGCCTTTGCCGTGCTGTTCAATGTGCGTCACCGGGATATCTACCTGGCGGTGTTTGCAGCCGTCACAGGTTATGCGGTCAGCCGCGCCGGCGTGATCCTGGGCGGAGTCGAGTTTGGCATTCTACTGGCAGCACTGGTGGTAGGCTTACTGGGTAACCTGCTGGGTCGCTGGTTGCGACGGCCGGCCAGTTTGGTACGGGTCCCTGGGATTATCCTGCTGGTGCCGGGTGCGTTGGGCTACCGGACCGTAACCCATGCTTTACTGGACAGCAACGCGAATCCACAGGAGACAGTGCTGCTGGCGTCGATACTGGTAGTGGCGCTGGTGGGTGGTTTATTGATTGGTAATACCATCGTGCCACCGCGTCGATTCCTGTAAGTTCTGGTTCACCCGCTGGCCTTTTCACATGATTCCCTGAATCCCTTCACGTCTGCCTCACAAGCCTTCTCGCAGAATTCCCGCCATCGTTAGCAGGAAGAACCTTGATGGCCAATGTAAGCAAACTGGCAGTGGGCTGGACCGAAAGCGGTGTGCTGCCCGATCCTATCGTCCGCGCTGGCATACGCCGGCTGAACCGGCAGCGCCTGGATGACATCCACTCAAGTGATATAGCCCGCGTTTCCGACCAACTGGAAACCTTTGTAGCGCGCATGCGAGTTGCAGAAATTGCGCCTGTTCCACAACTGGCCAACCAGCAACACTATGAGTTGCCGGCCGAGTTCTTTGCGCGGGTTTTGGGCAAGCATGGCAAGTACAGTTGCTGTTACTGGGATGAGACTACACAGAGTCTGGATCAGGCTGAAGCCACCGCCCTGGGAATTTGCTGCCAGCGCGCCGGTATAGAGCAAGGCATGACGGTACTGGATCTGGGCTGTGGATGGGGTTCTCTGAGTCTGTGGATAGCCAGCAAGTATCCGCAAACCCGCGTGGTGGCGGTGTCCAATTCCCGTCCACAACGAAATTGGATTTTGGACCGTGCCCGCGAGCGGGGACTGAACAATATTACCGTCATCACGGCGGATATGAATGACTTTGCACCTGAGCAGACTTTTGACCGCATTGTGTCGGTTGAGATGTTCGAACATATGCGCAATTACCCGGAACTGTTCCGCCGCATCGCCAGCTGGCTCAAGCCCGATGGGCGCTTCTTTATGCACATCTTCTGTCATCGCAATAGCGCTTATGAGTTTCTCGACCAGGAACCTTCTGACTGGATGAGCCGGCATTTTTTCTCCGGCGGCATCATGCCCAGTTTTGATCTGCCACTGCGTTTCCAGCAGCATCTTTCGCTGCAGCACAGAGCGGCCTGGAGCGGCTTGCATTACCAGCAAACTGCCAACGCCTGGCTGCAGAATATGGATCACTACAAGGCAGACATCATGCCCATGTTCCAGCATTGTTACGGTCCGGTGGTCGCGGAACAGTGGTTTCAGCGCTGGCGGATTTTCTTCATGGCCTGTGCCGAATTGTTTGGCCAAGAGCAGGGGCAGGAGTGGTTTGTTGGTCACTATCTGTTTGCCCGACAACACGCGGCATGAAACTCTCGCTGATCAATTACTTCACCTTCCAGACAGGCTGGTTGGCCTGCACGGTGTCGGCTGCCAATGGTCGCCCCTTGTTGGGCTTGCTGGTAGCCGTGT
>JBBKVS010000370.1:0-52941 GCA_037968555.1 Lysobacterales bacterium
AACAAGCACGCATTGGCATTGGGCCCAGTTGATGAAATTCCCTGGTTGAAAAAACAACAACGACTGACATTCGAACGCGCCGGTTTGGGTGATCCGCTTTCGATAGAGCATTATCGCTCACTGGGTGGATTTACCGGGCTGGAGCTTGCCTTGCAAATGCAGCCGCAGGCCATTGTCGATGCCGTCAAGGAGTCGGGTTTGCGCGGTCGCGGTGGCGCGGCCTTTCCAACCGGCATCAAGTGGCAAACCGTACTGGACACACCCGGCGAGCAGAAGTACATCGTTTGCAATGCCGATGAAGGAGATTCAGGTACCTTTGCGGATCGTCTGTTGATGGAAGCCGATCCCTACCAACTGATCGAAGGCATGACAATAGCCGCCATTGCTGTTGGTGCCAATGAAGGCTATATCTACCTGCGTTCCGAATATCCCTTGGCGCGCAAAATTCTACAGCAGGCCATCAAGACGGCTGAGCAAACCAACTGGCTGGGCAGCAATATCCAGGGCAGCGGTAAAGACTTTCAATTGCAGCTGCGCATAGGCGCCGGTGCATACATCTGCGGTGAAGAAACTTCTTTGCTGGACAGCCTTGAAGGCAAACGGGGACTGGTACGTTTCAAGCCGCCCTTGCCGGCTATCAAGGGCCTGATGGGCAAGCCAACCGTGATGAACAATGTTTTGTCGTTGGCTGCTGCCACTACCGTATTGGCGAAGGGTGCTGACCATTACAAGGAGTTCGGCAGCGGTCGCTCGCGCGGCACGCTGACTGTACAACTGGCCGGCAACATCAAGCGTGGTGGCCTGGTGGAGCTGGCCTTTGGTCATACGCTGCGTGAACTGGTGGAAGATTACGGTGGTGGTACAGCCACCGGCCGACCCATGCGGGCCATACAGGTAGGCGGCCCTTTGGGCGCTTACTTGCCGGAATCACAGTGGGATGTAAAACTGGATTATGAGGCCCTGATTGAAATCCAGGCCATGTTGGGGCACGGCGGCATAGTGGTGTTCGATGACAGCGTGGATATGGCGCAACAGGCGCGCTTTGCCATGGAGTTCTGTGCCATCGAATCCTGCGGCAAATGCACGCCTTGCCGGGTGGGTTCGGTACGTGGTGTAGAAGTAATAGACCGGATCATTGCCAACGATCAGCGGGCAGCTAATCGACAATTGTTGGATGAACTATGCGAAACCATGGCGGATGGATCATTGTGTGCCATGGGTGGTCTGACCCCTTATCCGGTGCGCAGTGCTTTGCAGCATTTCACAGCGGACTTTGAACGCTGACAGCAGCCAATCGCAAGCGTAAGCTATTGATAAACTGACCTTGAACGGATTTTTGCCATAATGAAAGCCATGGATAACAGCATCGTATTTCAACCTGCCAAAGATTTTGGCACGCCCAGGCCTTTGCAGATTGGTTTGCCGGTGACACTTAGCATCGATGGTCGTGAGGTCAGTGTGCCGCAAGGCAGTTCGGTTATGCGTGCCGCGGCCGAAGCCGGTTGCAGCGTACCCAAGCTCTGTGCCACTGACAGTCTGGATGCTTTTGGTTCCTGTCGTGTGTGCCTGGTCGAAATTGAAGGCCGGCGGGGCTATCCCGCTTCCTGCACCACGCCTGTGGAAGCCGATATGGTGGTAAAGACCCAGTCGGATAAATTGCAGCGACTGCGGCGCAATGTGGTCGAGCTCTACCTTTCCGATCACCCGGAAGACTGCCAGCCTGAAGGTGTTTGCGAATTACACGACCTGGCGGCCAGCCTGGATGTAAAGGGAACGCGCTATGGCCGTAGCGGTGAAAACCACCTCGCTGCCTGCAAGGATGAATCCAATCCCTATTTCACTTTCGATCCGGCCAGTTGCATTGTCTGTTACCGCTGTGTGCGTGCCTGTGATGATATCCAGGGCACTTTTGCATTGACCGTGGACGGCCGCGGGTTTGAATCAAAAATTTCCGCCGGGCAGGACCAGGACTTCATGGATTCCGAGTGCGTTTCCTGTGGCGCCTGTGTTGACGCCTGTCCCACCACTGCCTTGGTCGAGAAATCAGTGTTGGAACTGGGCATGCCGGAACGCAGTGTGATCACCACCTGTGCCTATTGTGGCGTGGGTTGTTCTTTCCACGCTGAAATCAAGCCGGATGCTGCGGGAAATGACACCGTAGTACGTATGACGCCCGACAAGGCAGGGCTGGCCAACGAAGGCCATGCCTGCATCAAGGGCCGGTTCGCTTATGGCTATGCGACCCACGCCGATCGCATCATCAAACCCATGATACGCGACAATATTAATGATCCCTGGCAGGAAGTCAGCTGGGAAGAGGCCATCCAGTTCTCTGCGGATAGGTTGCGTGCTATCCAGGACAAATACGGTCCCGACAGCATCGGTGGAATCACATCCTCGCGCTGCACCAATGAAGAAACCTATCTGGTGCAGAAAATGGTCCGGGCCGCTTTCGGCAACAACAATGTGGATACCTGTGCACGGGTTTGTCATTCGCCCACAGGCTATGGTCTCAAGACCACGCTGGGTGAATCTGCCGGTACGCAAGCTTTCAATTCCGTGGCCCATTCGGATGTCATTTTGTTGATGGGAGCCAATCCCACTGATGCCCATCCGGTGTTTGCCTCACGCCTGAAACGGCGTTTGCGTGAAGGCGCGAAACTGATCGTGGTTGATCCGCGGCGCATCGAATTGGTATCGGGTGCCCACGTTAAAGCCACCCATCATCTGTCCTTGCGGCCCGGTGGCAACGTGGCCTTTATCAATGCCATGGCACACGTAATCGTCAGCGAAGGCCTGGAAGCCAAGGACTATATTGCCCAGCGTTGTGAAGACCAGGCTTATACAACCTGGCGCAAATTCATTTTGCGCGAAGACAACTCTCCGGAAGTGACCGAGCGATCCACCGGTATTCCCGCCGATGAATTACGGGCAGCAGCGCGCTTGTTTGCTGCGGGCCCCAATTCGGCCATTTACTACGGATTAGGCGTATCGGAACATAGCCAGGGCTCAACTACTGTGATGGGCATAGCCAACCTGGCCATGTTGACCGGCAACCTGGGCCGTGAAGGCGTGGGTGTGAACCCCTTGCGTGGCCAGAACAATGTGCAGGGTTCCTGCGATATGGGCTCTTTCCCGCACGAATTACCGGGTTACCGTCATGTGTCGGATCCGGGTGTACGAGCACTGTTTGAAGGAGAGTGGAAAGTCAGAATTCAGTCCGAGCCGGGTTTACGCATACCCAACATGTTTGATGCCTCCATCAGTGGCCGCTTCCGGGGGCTGTATTGCCAGGGTGAGGATGTAGCTCAATCAGATCCGAATACCCAGCACGTGGAACATGCATTGCATTCGCTGGATTGCCTGATCGTGCAGGACATCTTTCTGAATGAAACCGCGCGCTTTGCGCATGTGTTTTTGCCAGGAACTTCTTTCCTTGAGAAGGATGGTACGTTCACCAATGCCGAGCGCCGTATTTCGCCGGTACGCAAGGCGATTGAACCCTTGCCCGGTTACGCCGACTGGGAAGTCACACAGTTACTCAGTAATGCCATGGGCTACCCCATGAATTATGCGCATCCGTCCGAGATCATGGATGAGATTGCCCGGCTGACGCCTACTTTTGCTGGCGTCAGTTACGCAAAGCTGGAAAGGCTCGGCAGCATCCAATGGCCTTGCAATGACGCGGCCCCGGATGGCACGCCTACCATGCACATCGATGAGTTCGTACGCGGCAAGGGTTATTTTGCCATCACCGGATTTGTGCCCACCGACGAGCGCACCACACGCCGCTACCCCTTGTTGCTGACTACTGGCCGCATCCTGTCGCAATACAATGTGGGGGCACAAACACGCCGTACTGCCAATTCCGAGTTCTACTCCGAAGATGTGCTGGAATTACATCCATTTGATGCCGAGGAACGAGGTATCAGCGCAGGTGACTGGTGCGGCATCAGCAGCCGCGCTGGAGAAACAGTATTACGCGCCGTGATCACTGACCGGGTACAACCGGGAGTGGTTTACACCACTTTCCACTTCCCCTTCAGCGGCGCGAATGTGATTACCACGGATAATTCCGACTGGGCGACCAATTGTCCGGAATACAAAGTTACTGCAGTGCAGGTCACCCGCGTGACCGAGAAATCCGAATGGCAAAAGGAATACCGCGCCTTCGCTGAAAAGCAGGAAGAGCTGCTGGAACAGGCTCGGGTTTGAGCCGCGAGTTGAGTCAGGCATCGCATACTGTTGATCCAGAGTTGCAGGCATGAACCAGTCGCGCCAGGTCAAGGTCAATAACTGGCAAAACCATGCCAGTCAGAGTGGCCAGGATGATATCGCTACTGAAACTCCGGTGGCGCTGACTTATAACCGGCTGTCCCACGTGGTCATGATGGTGACTCCGGACGACCTGGAGGATTTTGCGCTGGGCTTCAGCCTGACTGAAGGCATCATCCCATCGCCAGCCGAATTATTGTCAGTGCGGGTATTGCCGCGGGATGGTGGCATGGAAGTGGCCATGATCATCGCGGAAGAATGGTTTGATCGCCTGACCACCCAACGGCGTAACCTCACCGGCAGAACCGGATGTGGTCTTTGCGGCGCTGAGCGTATCGAACAGGCGCTGCGCTACCCGGAGCCGGTCAGCAATACATTGCGGGTCAGTCATGCCGGTTTGCAGCAGGCCATCGCCACCTTGCAGCAGCATCAGCCCTTGCAGGCACTGACCGGGGCCACACATGGCGCGGCCTGGTGCAGTCCAGAAGGCAAAATTCTGCTCTTGCGCGAAGACGTGGGGCGGCATAATGCCCTGGATAAGCTATTGGGTGCATTGGCCAAGCAGGCCTTCGACCCGGCAAGTGGTTTTCTGCTGATATCCAGTCGCGCCAGTTACGAAATGGTCTACAAGGCGGCCAGTATGGGCGTGCAATTGCTGCTGGCGGTTTCAGCCCCAACCACACTGGCCATTGAGTTTGCCGAACGCTGCGGCCTCAGCCTGGTAGGCTTTGCCCGTCCCGGCAGGCACAATGTTTATACTTTCGCGCAACGTATCCAGGACTGATTTAGCCAGAATTTACCAACCCAGGATTTACTAACCCAGGATTTACCAACCCAGGATTTACCAACTCTATGTCCAGCAACCGCAACAATGAACTGCAAACCCTGGTGAAGATGGCTAACCAGATCGCTGCGAATTTCAGTTTCCATGAGGATGCCGTTGAGCGGACCGTTACCCACCTGCAACGCTATTGGGCTCCCGTATTGCGTCAGCAGATGATAGACCACGTAAGCGCAGGTGGTGCAGGCCTGGACGAATTGGCCTTGCAGGCTGCCCAACGGCTGACAGCCTGAGCATCCAGCTTTCATCTCCATTACCTTGCGGCGCCATCCTGGCCGGTGGTCAATCACGGCGTATGGCGGGTAACAACAAGGCCCTGCAGAAACTGGCCGGTCGGCCTCTGCTGAAGCATGTAATTGAACGCCTGCGGCCGCAGTGCAGCCAGTTGGTTCTTTCAGTAGAGCAGGTCAGTGATGAATGGAATGAGTTTGGCCTGAAACAGGTGGCCGATATTGAATCCGGCAGCAACGGCCCCCTGGGTGGTTTGCTGGCCGTACTTGAATACATCAGCAAAAAATCTGAGCTTTTGTTGCTGGTACCCTGCGATGCGCCTTTCCTGCCGCCGGATCTGGCTGCACAACTGACCCGGGCTGCTGCGACAGAATGTGCAACTACAGCCCTGGTTTCCTGGCAGGGCGAATGGCAACCCACTTTTTCACTGTGGCATACCGATGTCTTGCCCGAATTACGTGAGGCTGTGCTGCATCAGGGTCAAAAAGGCTTGAAAGAATTCCTGCGAACCCAGTCACCCTCGATAGTGGCCTGGAGGGAACAACAACCGTCGCCTTTCTTCAATATCAATCACCCCGAAGACCTGGCAGCAGCAGCGGCCTTGCTTGACCCGCATAGCGAGCCCATATCATGATGAATTGGCCCGACCTGTGCGCAGCACTTCAATTTATTGACTGGAAACCACTATGCCTGCCGTTGCTGAATTCATACCCCTGAACATCGCCGTACTGACCTTGTCCGACACGCGTACTGCCGCAACTGATACATCCGGTGATGCTTTGGCAAGCCTGTTGGGCGAGGCTGGGCATAAGCTGGCTGCGCGGGAATTGATCCCGGATGATGTCTATCGCATGCGGGCAGTGGTGTCGAACTGGATAGCCGACCCGTCCATTCATGTGATCATCACCACCGGCGGTACGGGTTTTACCCACAGAGACTCGACACCGGAAGCCTTGCGGCCACTGTTTGATCAGCATATTGACGGCTTTGGCGAGTTGTTCCGACAGCTGTCCTATGGCGAAATCGGCTCCTCAACGGTGCAATCCCGCTGCCTTGCCGGATTGGCCAACCGCACGCTGGTGTTCTGTTTGCCGGGTTCTACCGGGGCCTGTCGTACGGGCTGGAACGGCATCCTGGCTGAGCAACTGGATGCACGTCACAAACCCTGTAATTTTGTCGGGCTGACCCTGGCTGCTGATGCCCAGAGTTGCTGAAATCATAGCCTTGAATGGGATAACCAGATGCTCAGCGTAAACCAGGCGCTGGTGCAGTTGATGGCGGCAGCCAAGCCCGTATTGCCCATACAAGAGATTAACCTGGCCACAGCTTTGGGCCGGGTGTTGGCGCAGGACCAGGTTGCTGTTTTGGATGTACCCCCGGCTGCCAACAGCGCCATGGATGGCTACGCCATTCGCCATGCCGAGGCCCAATCCGCCAACCAATCTGCTGGTCCGGCTAAGCCATTGCCTATCAGCCAGCGCATTGCAGCGGGTCATACGCCGATTGCCTTGCAAGCCGGTACGGCTGCCAGAATTTTTACCGGTGCAGAAATTCCACCCGGGGCTGACACGGTAGTGATGCAGGAAGATTGTGATGCATCGGACAGCAGTGTGCGCATCTGTGAACTGCCGGAAGTAGGCAGCAACGTGCGACCGCAAGCGCAGGATATTGCGGCTGGCCAATTGCTGTTACACAAGGGTCACAGGCTGAGGGCGCAGGATCTTGGCTTGTTGGCTTCGCAGGGTCTGTCGCAGGTTCCTGTATTCCGTCGCTTGCGGGTGGCGATATTGTCCACCGGTGATGAACTGGTGGAGCCCGGCCAGCCGCTGGGACCCGGGCAGATCTATAACTCCAATCGTTTTACCATGGCTGGCTTGCTGACAGGCTGGGGCTTTGAAGTCATCGATCTCGGGATAGCAGCGGATCAGCCAGCACTGATTCAGTCCAAACTGTCGGAAGCTGCCAGCAAGGCTGATGTGATTATCAGTTCCGGTGGGGTTTCCGTGGGCGAGGAAGACCACGTTAAAGCCATCGTGGAAAAACTGGGCAAACTGGATCTGTGGCGCATCGCCATCAAACCCGGCAAACCTTTTGCCTTTGGCCAGGTCATGGACAAACCCTTTCTCGGTCTGCCGGGTAACCCGGTGTCAGTATTCGTCACCTTATTGATCATCGCCCGGCCCTTCCTCTTGGCCTGCCAGGGCATATCTACCGCAAGCGTTCCAGTAGCCCGCGCCATTGCGCTGTTTGATAAGCCGGGCAGCAGCCGTGAAGATTATCTGCGGGTTAGTTCTGGCGCAGACGGTGTGGAGTTGTTTTCCAGCCAGAGCAGCGGTGTATTGATGTCAACCAGCATGAGCGATGGCCTGGTGCGCCAGTCGCCTGGGCAGGACATTCATAGGGGTGATGTCGTCGAGTTTATCCCTTACGGCGTATTGGACTAAGTTGCGTTTACGATGAGCCAGAAATCCGTAGCACTGATTACCGCAGGCGCCAAAGGCATAGGGCTGACCATCGCGCGTCGATTCCTGGCCGGGGGTTTCAGAGTGCATGTTTGCGATATGGATCCCCAGGCTCTGGCCGATTTGTCAGAGTGCTTACCCGGCGCCACCGGCAGCCTGGCGGATGTTTCAGATACCAGCCAGGTAAATGCCCTGTTTGCCGATCTGGAGCAACACTACGGTCGGCTTGATGTTTTGGTTAACAACGCCGGTATTGCGGGCCCGGTAGCAAGAGTTGAAAACATTGCTACCGAAGACTGGGACCGCACCATTGCGGTTGATCTGAATGCGGTGTTCTATGTCACCCGCCTGGCCATTCCGCTGTTGCGTGCAGCGGGAGGCGGTTCCATTATCAATATGTCATCGACTGCCGGTCTGTTTGGCTGTCCCATGCGAGCGCCCTATGTGGCCAGCAAGTGGGCACTGATCGGTTTGAGTAAAACCCTGGCGATGGAATTGGGCAAGGATGGCATTCGCGTCAATGCGATTTGCCCGGGCAGCGTTAATGGGCCGCGTATTGAAGGCGTGATCGAACGTGACGCGCAACAACGTGGAACCAGCATTGAAGCAGTTCGTACAGCCTGGACCCGGCAAATATCCATGCAAACTTTTGTCGATGCAGAAGATGTGGCCGCGATGGCCTGGTTTTTGGCATCAGAAGAAGCCCGGTACATTTCAGGTCAGTCCCTTGCTGTGGACGGCCATACTGAGTCTTTATCCAGCCCGCTGGACTGAAATTTAAATAGATTTAATCAGAAGCATAATTGATCGAGGAAAACGCAATGAAAGCAGCATGGTTTGAACGCTTCGGCCCAGCCGCTGAAGTTCTGCAACTGGGTGATCTGCCGGTTCCACAGGCCGCGGAAGGAGAAGTGCTGATCCGGCTCCACAGCAGCGGTATTAACCCATCCGATGTAAAAAAACGGGGAGGATCATCACCCGGTTTGCTGGAACAGGGGCCGGTGGTTCCACACAGCGACGGCGCGGGCATTATTGAAGTCGTAGGCACAGGTGTAGCTTCCGATCGCATTGGCCAACGGGTCTGGGTTTACCAGGCTCAGCATGGCCGCAGTCTGGGTACTGCCGCTGAATATATGGCCATAGACCAGCGCCGCGCCGCGCCGCTGCCAGAGAATGCCAGCATGGAAGTGGGTGCCTGCCTGGGCATACCCGCCATGACGGCACATCGCTGCGTTTTTGCAGATGGGCCGGTTGAAGGCCTCACGATATTGGTAACGGGTGGCGCTGGCCGGGTGGGTTATTACGCCATCCAGTGGGCAGCACAATCGGGTGCGAAGGTCATAGCCACAGCCAGTAACGAGGCCGATGCAAAGGCCTGCCGTGAAGCTGGAGCTGCGGCGGTAGTCAATCACCGAGAGCCTGGCTGGGGACAGCAGGTACTGGAGGTTAATGCTGGCCTGCGGGTGGACAGGGTCGTTGAGGTTGATTTCGGCGCCAACCTGCCAGTCCTTCTGGACGTGCTGAAGACCAGCGGCACCATCGCTACCTATGCATCCACAAGCCAGGCCGAGCCGAAAATCCCTTTTTACCGCATGATGTTTATGGACATCACACTGCGAATGGTGTTGGTGTACGAAATACCCGAGCCTGCCAAACAAGCTGCCATAGCGGATATTGAGTCATGGATGCAGCAAGGCCGTTTAAAGCATCGTGTTGCAGAAGTGCTGCCACTGGAGCGTATAGCTGATGCGCATGAATTGATTGAGCAGGGCAAGGTTCGCGGTTGCGTGGTGTTAAACATTCCGTAGCTTGGCCAGCATCCAGTCAAAGTGATCAATCAGGTTTTAAGAGAATAGAAATATGTCAGCACAGTTAATACGGTCTGTAGTCAGCCTGGTTGCAGTGGTCTTGATATTGTCCGGATGTGGCAAAGCCGCTCCGGAAGTTGTAGCCAACGGGGAAACACTGCAAGGGGAGTGGGATAAGTCAGTTTCTTCTGTGGCTGTATTCCGTGGCATACCCTTTGCAGCTCCACCGGTGGGTGATTTACGCTGGCGGGCACCACAGCCACATGCCATTCGCAGCGGTGAAGTTGAGGCAGTCGAGTTCGCCGAAGTTTGTCCGCAGGGTGACTACATCGTTGATTGGTACATCAAAGTAGCAGCTGCTTACGGCCACGGACCTGAAGTGGTAAAGAGGCCGAAGGGTGAAAGCGAAGATTGCCTTTACCTGAATATCTGGACGCCCAACCTGGCGCCAGAAACACCCTTGCCGGTGATGGTTTATGTGCACGGTGGCGCCAACCAGGGCGGCTGGTCCTATGAACCCAATTACTTGGGCGAGCAGCTGGCAGCAAAAGGCGTAGTGGTAGTTTCAATTGCCTATCGCCTGGGGCCATTGGGTTTCTTTTCTCACCCTGCTTTGCAGCCGGATGGCGATGAAGCCGTGGCAAATTTTGGCTTGCTGGATATTGCTGCCGCCTTCAACTGGGTGCGTGCGAACATCGGCAGCTTTGGTGGTGCGCCAAACAATATCACCGGCTTCGGGGAATCAGCCGGTGCTGGCAATTTGATTGATCTGGCACTGGCAACCGATCCCGCCTCCGCACCGCTGTTCGAGCGCATGATTTCGCAGAGTATAGGCGGATCCCTGAACAAACGCCGGAGCCTGACACAGGAACAGCAGTTGGGAGTTAAGCTGGCCACCGCCTTGGGCTTGCAGGAAAGCGTAACTGCTGAAGAATTGCGCAGTGTTTCGGTGCAGGACCTGCTGCAGGCAGGTAAAACCGCTCTGGAAGGGCATTATTATGACGCCGTAGTGGATGGCAAAATTCTGCTGCAGCAACCCATAGATGGCTTGCAAGGTCCCCAGGCGGCTCGCCTCAACATCCTGGCCGGTACCAACAAGGATGAATGGTTTATGTACGTGGACGAAAGCTCGGGCGAGAAAGAGCTGGAAGCCTGGATACTGGACACCGTTCCCGAGTTCTCCGGTACCGTGCGTGATGCAGTTTCCGATGCAAGCCATCCACGCAGGGCGCTGGACCGGCTGATTACAGCCCAACAGATGCTTTGTCCGACTCGCCTGGTGGCCGAAAGAGCCAGTGCGGCTGGCGGTCAGGGGCTGGTTTACTGGTTTAGCCGATTACGCTCAGGCCCGGGTGGAGAAGCGCTGGGTGTTTATCACGGTGCCGAACTGCCCTATGTATTCAACCAGCACGACCCATGGCTACCTACCGATGAAGCCGATAGGGCATTGACCGAATCCCTGATGTCTTACTGGGTTTCCTTTGCCGAGGATGGTTCAGTGCGCGTGGCCGATTTGCCTGAATGGCCCCTGTACACGGCTTCCCGGCCCTGGGTTATGGAGTTGGGGGATCAGCTGGGCGTTGTGGAACCACCTGATGTCTGGTTATGCCGCTACTTCTCTCCCAAGCTGCCCTAGCGATACTCCAGGCGATCAGTCTGGTACCGAATTCAGCAACATTGGACTTGCAGTTTCTGTGGCTCAGAGTGTGAAACCCCAAGCCGAAGGTGGCACCGGAACTGGTTGGCCCAGATCGGCGTGCACCTCAAAAACCCGACCGGGACGGCTTAAGCGGTAGCGCAGAGTATTTTCATCTGGAAAGTCGATGCTCCAGATGTTGTCGACAGAAACATTCAGGCCATTGGCGATAAACAGGGCTTTGCTGGCATCGTCTGCCGGAAAGTCCTGGCTGCTTTCTGTTCCAGGAGTCAGTGTTTTACCGCCATAGGGCGAAACGGCATCCGGACTTGCATCTTCGTGCAGGTGAATGTGCTGGAAATCAATAAAACCCTCGTGCAGCGTCAAAACCCAGGTACGCGAGCGATCCTCACCCACATGCAAGGGCATGCGGATTACGGAGTCCTCGCAATCCCGGATATGCACAATCAGCGGGTGGTCCCAGGCCGGGCTGGGTTGGTTGTCCGCAACGATACTGGCAGCAAAAGCCCGGCCACAAAAAGGCCTGAAGGCCTGCATGAATTTTTCCTGCGCAGTGGCCGGTGTGGGTGCGGGCTCTGCTGCCTGGATTGCGCTTGTGCCCATCAATTCGCCGAGTGAGGCGATGATCACAGCTAATAAAAAATGTGGTCTGGAACTGCCGAACATTACTATTCCTCTTTATAATTCCTTCAAGGCCCAGCGAATTCCACGCCTGAGTAACTCTTTGAATGTCGGCGATTTCCAGCTGCCACGTTCTGGTTTTTCGTTAAGGTTCACCCGTGCTTGCATATCGTACTGGCTGCGGACATGCCCCAGATTCAAATAAAGGACTTCATTGTCCTCCCAGGGGTGTAAATACATGATGGGCACCTTGCCATTCTTGCGCCAGTTGCTCCTTTGGAAACCATTGACAGTGCCATTGAATTCAGTCTCCAGTAAACATTCGTATGGGCCGAAAAATTCACATAAATAGATTTCATCAGAAACCTTGAAGGGCTTGATGCCTTTCACCAGCGGGTGAGATTTGGATTTCCTGACGGTGAATTGCTGTATGGGTGGATGAGCCTGAAACTGGCTGCCCAACATTTCAAAAAATCTGCGAGCACCCCTGGGGGCTTCCTTGTGCTTTTTTTCGCGGTTGTAATTCAAACAGGAGTTAGTGCCGTGCAAGGCAAACCATTTACCACCTTCGCGCAGAAACTGTTGCAGCCCGTCCTGTTCACTCTCATCCGGCAGCAGATCACAAGTATAGGTGATCATGGCATCGGCAGAATGCATCTGGTCTTGTCGGGAGTAATCGCTGGATATCGTAACCCGTACATGTTGCTTTTCAGCCAGCAGTTTCAACAGTTCCAGGCGGGCAAAATCAAAGTCATGATTTTTACCGCCGCAGATCAGGTGTATATTTTTTCTGTTTAAAACCGTCATCGATTATCGCTGTTCTGCATGGGGAACCTCTTGGCATTGCCGGTTACCAAGCCAGACTCCGAACACCAAGTCTGTCGTTGTAAGGCAGATTGAGTATACTTTATACAATCTGGGGATTTTCCCCTCAACCATGAAGTTAGTTTTTTTGTATATTAGTTCCTGCCAAATAAATCCTCATTTGTTTCATTTCAGGAAGTATCTATTCGATGGTTAACAGGTTTGTCATTATTGGTGCCGGGCAGGCGGGGGTTCAGGTAGCCATGAGTCTGCGCCAGGGTGGGTTTGAAGGTGAGGTGACGCTGGTTGGCAAGGAAACTCATGTTCCCTATCAACGGCCACCTTTGTCCAAACAGGTTTTGAAACGGGAATGGGCAGCTGAACGCTGTCAGCTTCGTCATCTCGAATTTTACGAACAACACCAGATCCAGCTATTGCAGGGAGCCGCTGCCCAGTCAGTAGATGTGGTCAAGCAACAGGTGGTGCTCAGCGATAAAAGCGTTTGTCCATACAGTGGCCTGGCAATTTGCACTGGAGCCAGTTTGAACCGACTCCCGGTTCCTGGTGCTGAATTGGCTGGCGTTTTTTATTTACGCAATCTTGATCAAGCCCTGGAGCTGAGTGGGTTATTGAAGGAAGGTATTCGACTGGCCGTGATTGGTGCGGGTTACATAGGCCTGGAAGTAGCTGCTTCTGCCCGCAGTCTGGGCTGTGACGTCACCGTTATAGAAGCACAGGATGAAATCATGAAGCGCTCTGCAGTTCCGGGTATTGCTGCTTATTTGCGGCAATATCATGAACAGCAGGGTGTCAGCATCTTATTGGGAACTGGCGTCAAACAGATTCTCGGCAATGGCAAAGCAGAAAGCGTTGAACTCACCAGTGGTGAGAAAATTCCGGTTGACCTGGTGATGGTAGGAATAGGCGTGCGGCCCGATATAGGCTGGCTGGCTGATTCGGCTGTGGCCACCCATCGTGGCGTAAAAGTCGATGCACATTGCCGTAGCAGTGTGGAGAATGTGTACGCTGCTGGCGATGTGGCTGAACTGATGCATCCCTTGCTGTCTGGCTGGCAAGTGTTGGAATCGGTACAGAATGCAGTCAGCCAGGGCAAAGTGGTTGCGGCTAACCTGATGGGTGGATCGCAGAGCTATACAGATACTCCCTGGTTCTGGTCAGAGCAGTATGATCGGCGCCTGCAGATGGCGGGTATACCACGAGCAGCAGACACCCTGGTACGCCGGGAGCACCCCGAAACCGGCGGCTTCAGCTATTTCAGCGTTCAAGGCGAAACCGTGCACGCAGTACAATCCATCAATGCGCCCAGGGATTATATGGTCGGGCGCCAAATGATTGGCAATCGGACTGCTATCACCGAAAAAGTATTGGCAGATCACTCAGTAAATATTAAGGAATTGCTTTGATAACAATAAACGTCACAGACCGGGATGGGCAATTGCACCAGGTGCAGGCGCATGCCAATGACAAGCTTATGGAAGTCCTGCGCGAGTTTGATTGGGGCGTAGCCGCCATTTGTGGCGGTATGTGTTCCTGTGCCACCTGTCATGTCTATGTCGACCAGGCCTGGCTGGATAAATTTCCCAGCCGCGAAATGGACGAAGAAGAACTGCTGGAGTTTCTCGATGGCTTCAAGCCAGGATCACGCTTGAGTTGTCAGCTCGAACTGCGGGAACAGCATGATGGCCTGGAAGTAGAGCTGGCGCCCGACGAATAGCTGGCCAGCACTGGCTTCGAGGAAGCCGTGTAGTTTATTCATTCCACCAGGAAGCGTTCGCTCAGAAAGCTGTTTCTTAACGAGCTGAGTTCAATCTGTGTTTCCCACAGAACCTTGCCAGTGCTGTCAATGCGAATGTTGTCTTGGGAGCTGTGCAGGCGGATTTTTTCGGGCAAAACGTATTCCTTCAGCACCGGTTCCAGATTGGGTTCGCCCGGCAGGACAAAGCTGATGGAGTGGTTTCTTGCCCGCTGGTCCTGGTTGAACTCTACGGTAATTTCACTTTCCAGCCGGCTTGCAGCGAATCGGGCCATTTCCAGCTGTCTATTGAAATCACTGAGGGCTTGATTCATCTCATTGCGCCCCGAATCATTCTGCAGGTTGGGTGCAAGGAATGCGATCAGGATCAGTAAAAATGCCAGGCCAATTATTACTTCCAGAACGGTAACGCCACGAATACAGCTGTTCCTGATGGCTTTCATTTTGGGCCTCTTTTGCAACAGGTAATTGCCCGGGCTGTTGGCGCCCGTGGCAGCTTTTATCTTCCCTGATGAAGATGGGCAGGACACCGATTCCTGGCCCACCAACTGAATTCTCCGCCCCATGGCCGAATAGCCTGGCGGCCGATCCGCGAGTGATCGGTCAAAAAGAAAACCCAGTGGTTCCTTGAGAGCGAAGGCCGGATTTCTGGTGGAATAGGCAGCTGCCGTAGAAATCCGTGCTTGATACAAATCCGTTTGTAGTGGGCCATTGCAGATTCCGGTTCTGAGCCGGTTTGGCAATGCCCAACCCCCCTGGATATCTCTTTTGGTGAATGTCACTTTAAAGAGTTTCTGATCAGCTCAGAACTTTCTCGAGCTATGCTCCCCACACGGGACAAACACCATGAAAGGGATTATAAACAAAAACACGGCCCATACACCAGCGCCTGAAACCATAGGGATGCAGTCAGATACTTCAACTGAAGCGAATGAATCAATTAGACTGTACAAAGTCAAAAAAATCAGAGATCAGTGTCCCCTTGATCGGCCTGGCTGAACATTAATGGAGAGTATGGTGAAAAAATTCCTGCTGTTGTTGATATTGATCCATTCCGTTGCCTGTGCTGCGCCTACAGAAGTTGATCCTTACCACTGGACCGGTGTTGAACGCGTGGTCGCTATTGGCGATATCCATGGAGATTATGAAAACTACCTGGCCGCTTTGGCAGCAGCTGGTTTGATTGACAAAAGGGGTAAATGGGCTGGCGGAGCCGCGCACCTGGTACAAACCGGCGATATTCCGGACCGCGGGCCCGACACACTCAAAATCATCGAACATCTTGATAAATTGGCCAAACAGGCCAGGCGAAAAGGTGGCCAGGTGCACAGCCTGATTGGTAACCACGAAACCATGAATGTCTATGGCGATCTGCGCTATGTCTCTGCGGGAGAGTTTGCAGCCTTTGCCAAAAAAGGTTCTGAAAACCTGATTGACCGTTACTTCGATCTGGTGATGCAGGACCTGCAAGCACGTGATCCGGAAGGCTACGCCTTGCTTCCGGAAAATTACCGGGAAGAATGGAACAAGACACATCCACCGGGTTGGGTGGAGCATAGACAAGCCTGGGACCCAGCCTGGAATCCTGAGGGTGAACTGCTGCAGCGCACCTTGCACTCAAAAGTGGCCATTCAGATCAACGACATGATCTTCCTGCACGGTGGTCTCAGTGGCAGCTACTGTCAGAACAGTCTGCAATCGTTAACCGATATGGTAGTGACCAAACTGCAGAACTATGACCCGGCCAATACCGGCATACTTGAAGATCCGCATGGACCTTTGTGGTATCGCGGTTTGTCCGGCAGCCTGCCTGCAGCTACAACAGAAACAGTAGCAGCTATATTGGAACATCATCAGGCGCGTCATATCGTCGTGGGCCACACTCCCACCGGCGGTGCTATTTTCACCCGCTATGATGGTGCTGTGGTACAGATTGATACCGGCTTATCCCAGGCTTATGGAGCACATCCTGCTTACCTGGAGGCTACAGCCGATGGGCTGTTTGCTGGCTATCCGGTTGGCAAAGTGACCCTGCCAGGAAAAGATTCGGACCGGGCAGAATACCTTGAACAGGTAATTGCTTTCTATCCCGCCAACGGCGATTTGAAAATACTGCTGGAAAAGGTCAGGGCGCAAGCTCAGGCAGACTCCACTGTTAAGACCGGAGCAGAATCTGCTGAGGCACAGGCCGGGGAAAATGAGCCCCCGGCCATGCCTACCGTACAACTACCTACTTGCGGCATTTCCCAATAATGTCTTTCTGAAAATCCTTGTCGCTCTTGATGGTTTCAAAAAACTCGCCAATGAATTTGTTGGCGGTTTTTTGAGTGCGGGAAGACAATCGGGATTCTGAATTGATCAGCCCCATGATGGCCGCTTCCTTGGCGATGTATTCCTGTCTCGCCTGCTCCAGGGTGTCGTTGTGGGAGCAAAAACCACGATACAGTCTTTGAGTAACGGCCCGAATACCCAGGAAATCATTGGGCACAGCATAGTGCGCATCAACAAAACCGGAAGAGTCAAAATCATAAGGCACGGCAACCACATTGTTGCCACTGTCATCACCGATCAGGCGCGCATTGTGGCAGCACTTGTCATCCTGCGGACCGCTGAGGATTTCGAAGTCCACGTTGGAAATCAGATATTCAAACAGCGCAACCTGACTGGCTTGCAGCTTGTCCAACTGGCGGGTTTTGATTCTGGGGAAATCCTGTTTGCTCAGGTCATTGCGTTTTGCAACATCTGAGGTGTCTTCGATCAGGAAGCCAAATCGCGGGTCATCAGCGGAGTTGTTGTCGCTGTCCACATAGGTGACTGCCAGAGCACGCGCACGATAGCTTTTTTCCGTGATCTCATTGAAAAATCGATAGGCCAGGAACTCCTTGATGTAGTACTGCTCCCAGCGATCCCCTTTGTCGCAATGAGTCACCAGTTTCAACTCATCCTGGCCGCGAAAAGGTGTGCCTTTCACATCTTCTTTGTTCATGCGCAACTTGATGGGCGGATATTTGCACACGACTTGCCGGGTAATCCCGCGGCGCTCTACAGTAATAGGAATGTTATGTGATTGGCCCAGGCTGTCAGTGAACTGCATGCTGGCGGGGTAGGCATCCTGAACTTTGGCTTTGCGAACAATGTCACGCCAGGGTGCAGTAATGGAGATATTGAAGGTTTCGTTGCCAGCAAACAGCTTTTCCGGTTTGGGGCCGGAATCGTCTTCATTTTCCTGAGAGTAAATCGGACTGACCCACAAACAGGTCAGCGCTAATAACAGCGTAAAGCAAATTAGGCGCAAGCTCCGGGATGGAGCTGTCATTCGAGTTTGCATGGAGATTCTCCCTTTTATCAGGCCCCGCACAGTATAGGACAGCTTTATGCGCTCTGCTGAATCAGGTGAATCCTGAGTGAAGTCGATTCAGGGATTTACCGCCATTTAAAAACCACACTTTTTGTATGGCTTGCTTTGATCATTGGGGATGAAATGAATCAGGGTTTTTCAATTACTCAGTGCAGGATTCTGGCCCGTATGGTGCCCGGCACTCTACGCAGATGTCGCAACAGGTCTGTGGGGTTGCCGGTATCAAGGTCCATAACCACATAGCCCACCTGTCCGCTGGTATCCAGGTATTGCGATGCGATATTCACTTTTTTCTCGGAAAATACCTGATTGATACGTTGCAGTACGCCGGGTTCGTTGCGGTGTATGTGCAGAATGCGGCTGGCGTTTGGGTGATCGGGCAGACTGACCTGTGGAAAATTCACAGCGGACACCGTGGAGCCGTTATCGCTGTAGCGCAACAACTTACCGGCTACTTCAATCGCGATATTTTCCTGTGCCTCCATGGTGCTGCCACCAATGTGAGGCGTCAGGATGACCTGGTCCATGCCGCGCAGCGGTGATTCAAATATATCTTTGGTGGAGACCGGCTCGGTCGGAAAAACATCGATGGCAGCGCCCGCCAGTTTGCCTGATTGCAAGCTGCTGGCCAGCGCATCTATGTCAACCACCGTACCGCGGCTGGCGTTGATCAAATAGGCGCCGTCACGCATGCTGCGGAGAAATTTCTTGTCCACCATGCCACGCGTCTGTTCCGTCTCTGGCACATGCAGACTGATGACATGTGACTGTTTCAGCAGGTCAGCCAGCCGCGGGCTATTGTTGGCATTACCCAAGGGCAATTTGTGCTCAATGTCAAAATACAACACCCGCATACCCAGGCCCTCAGCCAGAATACCCAGCTGTGTGCCTATGTGGCCATAGCCGATAATGCCCAAGGTCTTGCCGCGAATTTCATGGGAATGTGTGGCTGATTTCAACCACTCACCTCGATGGGCAGCAGCACTGCGCTGCGGTATACCGCGCATCAGCATGATAATTTCTGCCAGCGCCAGTTCAGCCACACTGCGGGTATTGGAAAAAGGTGCATTGAATACCGGTACGCCGCGGGTTTGTGCGGCATTCAGGTCTACCTGGTTGGTGCCTATGCAAAAACAGCCAACCGCTGCCAGTCTATCCACTGATTCCAGTACCTGGGAATCGAGTTGGCTACGTGAGCGTATACCGAGGAAATGCACACCTTTCAGGGCACGTTTCAATTCATCTCCAGACAGGGCATGGGGCAACAATTCCACCTGCTTGTAGCCACGATCGAGAATCATCTCCTGGGCTGAAGGGTGTACACCTTCCAGTAGCAGGAACTTGATTTTGTCCTTGTCCAGGGAGTAGTTTCTCGCTTTTTTGTTCATAGCCTTTTAATCTGCGCCTTTAAAATTGCCGTTAACACAAGCGCCGAATTGTGCGGATATGGCCCAAGCAAAGCAACCTTGGCAAAGCAACCTGGATCCAGCATGCCCCAGTACTCTGAAGAATCTATCGCCGAAAAGCTGCAACAGACCTTTCCTGAAATGGACATTTCCATTGATCCAGCCATTTTGCAATCGCATGGCCAGGACTGGACCCGATTTTTTGTCCCGGCACCGGCAGCAGTGGCTTTTCCGCGCACGGTAGCCGAAGTACAGGCTCTGGTGCGCTTTGCCAACGCCGAAAAAATTGCCATAGTTCCATCCGGTGGCCGAACCGGCCTGAGCGCAGGTGCGGTGGCCAGCAAAGGCGAATTGGTGATTTCCCTGGATCGGATGCGTCGCATTGTCGATTTTAACGCCGTGGACCGTTCGCTCACTCTGGAGGCCGGAGTGGTGACCGCAACGGTGCAGAATTTTGCCCGCGAACAAGGACTGTTTTACCCCGTGTCTTTTGCTTCTGAAGGTTCCAGCCAGATCGGCGGCAACGTGGCCACCAATGCCGGTGGTATCCGCGTGCTGCGCTACGGTCTGACTCGCGATTGGGTTTCTGGCATGAAAGTGGTAACTGGAGCCGGCGATGTGCTGGAGCTGAATCGCGGCCTGGTCAAGAATGCCAGCGGCTATGATTTGCGCCATTTGTTCATAGGCAGCGAAGGCACTTTGGGGCTGATCGTTGAGGTCACCCTGCAGTTGGCTGATGCGCCACCCCCGGGCAAGGTGTTGTTGCTGGGCTTGAGTGATATCGATGCTTTGATGAAAGTCTTTGCCTTACTCAATTCGCGTTTACAGCTCTCGGCATTTGAATTCCTCACCGACAAGGCCATGCGGCATGTGCGCGCAGGCCACGACTTGCCTGCTGCCATGGACAGTGACTGCCCCCTTTACGTGCTCAGTGAGTTTGACTGTCCCGGCGAAGCCGAGGAAAACGTTGCTTTGGAGTGTTTCGAATACGGCCTGGAACAGGGTTGGCTGGTGGATGGAGTGATCAGTCAGAGTGAAAAGCAGAATGCCGACCTGTGGCGCTATCGTGAAGGAATTTCTGAGGCCATTACCCGCTACCGGCCGTACAAGAATGATCTGTCAGTACGGGTATCAAAGGTGCCGGAGTTCCTGCGCCGCATGGATAAGCTGATGGCCAGTCTGTGTCCGGATTTCGAAGTGGTCTGGTATGGCCACATCGGTGACGGCAACCTGCATATGAACCTGATTGGGCCTGCCGATCTGCCGCGAGAGGCATTTGAGCATCGTTGCCACGAGATCAGTGAACAGACTTATGCCCTGACGGAAGCCATGGGCGGCAGTATTTCCGCTGAACATGGCCTGGGCCTGCTGAAGCAGCCCTGGTTGCATCGAGTACGTTCGGCTGAGGAAATAGCGGTCATGCGCGGATTGAAGCAGGTGCTGGACCCGCAAGGCATCATGAATCCGGGCAAGTTGTTGCCTGCTCAACCGGGCTGAAGCTTACCCCTGTCAGAAGTCCTGTAGCTGGGTAGTACCGATACCGCGCTCGGATAACAACACCGGGATATCATCAATCACCGGGTATATGACTTTGTCATCGGCCGTAATCAAGGCCTCACTCAGAGCTTCACTCACCACGGTTCCATCGATCTGGTCGACTTCACCGGCCGCAATGCTGCGATTGAGTTTTTCCAGTCGGCTGCGCGCCAGGCGTGCCAAAGGACTTTTGCTGATCGGGCAGCAGAGAATTTCCAGTAATTTTCCGTCTATGCTCATCTGTTCAAGTCTGTTGAAGCCTGATTGGGGGCTATCGAATTCCAGTCGGTATTCTACGACAGCTTGCACGCAAGTGCTGCGCCGGCGTTGTCCGGAGGCCAATGACCCCATTTTCGTCATACTGGCCACAAGCTGCTGTTACAATACGCCGCTTTCCCGGCTGTGCATCCGAGGAGGGCGCCGCAATGGACAATCAGAAACCAATTGGCCAGGTACAAGTCGGCATCATCATGGGCTCCCGCTCCGATTGGGACACCATGCGTGCCGCAGCTGAAACCCTGCAAGCTCTGGGCATAACACACGAGACTTGTGTGGTGTCAGCGCACCGCACACCCGATCGCATGTTTGAGTATGCCGAGCAGGCCGCCGAACGTGGATTACAGGTCATCATCGCCGGTGCCGGTGGTGCCGCTCATTTGCCAGGCATGGTGGCAGCCAAGACGGTAGTGCCTGTATTGGGCGTGCCGGTGCAATCCAAAACATTGAGTGGTATGGATTCATTGCTGTCCATAGTACAAATGCCGGCAGGTATCCCGGTAGGCACGCTGGCCATCGGCAAGGCGGGTGCCACCAATGCAGCCCTGTTGGCTGCTGCCATTATTGGCAATCAGGACAGCCGTGTACGTGCAGCTCTGCAGGATTATCGTGACGCCCGTCGCGATGCTGTGCTGGCGGATTCAGACCCATCAGTCGAAGCCTGAATATCAGCCTCATGAATCCACCTGTGCAAAGAGTTGGCGTCCTCGGTGGCGGACAGCTGGCCCGCATGATGGCTTTGGCCGGCATTCCCCTGGGCCTGGAATTCCGCTTTCTTGATCCTTCTGCTGATGCCTGTGCTGCCCCCCTGGGTAGCTTGATCCAGGCGGGTTTTGAAGACGCTGCGGCGGCAGCCGCCCTGGGCCAATCGGTCGATGTGGCTACCTATGATTTTGAAAATATCCCGGCCGAAAGTGCCAGTGCACTGCTGGCACACTGTCCCTTGCATCCTGGCGTAGTTCCCTTGCAACAGTGCCAGGACCGGCTGACAGAAAAAAACCTGCTGCAAAGTCTGGATATCCCGGTGCCACCGTTTTTGGCTGTGGCAACACGCCCGGAGTTGTTGGCGGCAGTTGAGCAATTGGGTTTTCCCTGTGTGCTGAAAACCCGGCGCTTCGGCTATGACGGTAAAGGCCAGGCCATATTGCGCCAGCCGGAAGACCTCGAGCGCGCCTGGCAAAAAATCGGCGGCCAGGAATTGATACTGGAAGTCTTCGTATCTTTTGATGCTGAATGTTCGCTGGTTTCAGTACGTAAGCGGAACGGGGAATTTCGTTGTTGGCCATTAACACGCAATGTGCATGCGAACGGTGTGCTGATGCTCAGCCACCCCGGTTGCATGTCAGATGCTTTGCAGCAGCAGGCTGAACAGATGACACATACGCTGCTGGAGCATTTCCAGTATGTGGGTGTTATGACGGTGGAGTTTTTTGTGGCAGGCGGAAAATTGCTGGTAAATGAAATTGCGCCGCGAGTACACAACTCCGGTCATTGGACCATTGATGGGGCCACAACTTCACAGTTTGAAAATCATTTACGCGCAATCTGTGATCTGCCGCTGGGCTCCACGGCTCAGCAACAGCCCAGTCTGATGTTCAACTGGCTGGGGCAGATGCCGGATCGTAGCGAATTGTTGGGCACTGCCGGCTTGCACTGGCACGACTACGGCAAAGAGTCTCGTCCGGGACGCAAACTGGGCCATGCCACGCTAACGGCGGCTACCGAACAGGAACTGCAGGATTGCAGCCGGGTTTTGGCTGAGCAATTGGGCGGACGCTGGCCCGCCTTACTGAAACAGATCTGGGCTTGAATTGTCGTAGTCTGCGTGCCCGGCCGGGTATTACGGGTCTCATAAACCTATAGACCTGGCAATCGTGACCACCGGCATTAGGAAACTGCGGACAGCCTTGATAGCCTGTTTTGGTCTGAAAAAAAACAATATCCAGGAGAAGTAAAGATGCCCGCCAGACCACTCGCTCGCCATCCCCATGGCATCTCAATAATTTCCAACCTGCTCATTATTGCCATTCTGCTATCGGCTTGCTCCAAGCCGGCCGGTAAAGATGCACAAACAGTCGTCACGCAGGACCAGGCATCGGCACCAGCAGCAGGTGCCGCTCTCAGCATACCCTTTGAAAAATACACACTGGATAATGGCCTGGAAGTCATCCTGCACCAGGATCATTCTGACCCGGTGGTAGCCGTAGCTTCAATATTTCACGTGGGTTCCAATCGCGAAGTGCCGGGGCGCACCGGTTTTGCCCACTTTTTCGAGCACATGTCCTTCAATGATTCGGAAAACGTGCCACGCGGTGCCAACCGCAAATACATTGAAGAATTGGGCGGCAGTCGCAACGGTGGTACCTGGAACGACGGCACTATATATTACGAAGTAGTACCAACTGACGCGCTGGAAAAAATCTTCTGGATAGATTCCGACCGCATGGGCTTCATGATCAATACTGTGACTACTGAAGCTCTGGAGCGCGAGAAACAGGTGGTCAAGAATGAAAAGCGCGAGCGCGTAGACAACCAGCCCTACGGTTATACCGAAGAGGTCATACGCCGTGAGTTGTATCCAGCAGACCATCCTTACTCCTGGACTGTGATTGGTTCGCTGGATGATCTGCAGAACGCCACCCTGGACGACGTCAAAAATTTTTACGAGCGCTATTACGGCGCCAACAATGCGACATTGGTAGTCGCAGGTGACTTTGACCCGGATGTGATCAAGCCCTTGCTGAAGCAGTGGTTCGGCGAGATACGCCGAGGCCCTGAAGTTCAGGCACTGAAACCCATGCCAGTAAAGTTGGCAGCTACGGAAAAACTCTGGTACCCGGATAAATTTGCCAAGCTGCCCGAGCTGCGCAGAGTCTGGCCCACAGTAGAGGAATACCATCCGGACAGCTATGCCCTGGAGGTCCTTGGCCGGGTATTGTCCGGCACCAAGCGCGCACCGCTGTACCAGGTGCTGGTGGAAGAGCGCAAGCTGGCGCCATCCGTAAGCGCATCAAATAGCGCCATGGAGTTGGCTGGCGAGTTCCGGATACGAGTGGGTGCGGTTGAAGGCACTGACCTGGACGAAGTTGCTGCTGCCATTGATGAGGGCCTGGCCCGGTTTGAAGCAAATGGTTTTCCGGATACTGAGTTGCAACGGATCAAGGCCGAACTGGAAACATCTTTTTATGCAGGCATCAGCGGCGTATTGAACAAGGCCTTCCAATTGGCCAGCTATAACGAATATGCCGGTGACCCTGGTTTTGTCAGTGAAGACATCCAGCTGTTGCAGGCGGTAAGCCGCGAGGACGTCATGCGCGTCTATCGCCAGTATGTTCAGGCTAAATCCTATATCCAGACCAGTTTTGTGCCGCAGGACCAGCCTCAACTGGCAGTCGAAGCTTCGCGCCAGGTAGCAGTGATGGAAGAAGCCATCGTTGAAAATGTGGCGGCTGAGGAAGTCAGCGCCGGTGAAGTGGCTCAATATGAACGAACCCAATCCCGCTATGACCGATCTGAGCCTCCGCTGGGGCCAGCGCCGGTATTGAACGCTCCTGAAATCAGGAAATTTGCTTTGGCCAACGGTATCCAGGTTCTGGCTATAGAGGACACCGAAGTACCACTGGTGAATTTCAGTCTTGCCGTTCCGGGTGGGGCCTGGCTGGATTTGCCGGGCAAAGCAGGCGCGGCCATTGGGGTGGCCAATCTGTTGATGCAAGGCACAGCCCGCCGCACCTCTGCAGAACTGGAAGAAGCCATAGGCATGTTGGGTTCCAGCATCAGCTTTGATGCGGATCGTGAACAACTCAAGCTTTCTGGTACTACATTGGCCCGTAACCTGGACGCGACCTTGGCGCTGGTGCAGGAAATTTTACTGGAACCACGTTGGGACACCGCAGAGTTTGAGCGATTGAAGCGGGAAGCGTTGGTGCGGATTACCGCCGCCGAAGCAGATCCCAGCGCTGTGGCCGCTGCAGCCTTCAATCGAGTGCTTTATGGCGAAGATAATCCTTACGGTCGACCGGCCATAGGAACTCGTGCCAGCGTGCAGGCGCTGAGCCTGGCGGATCTGCAGGCCTGGTATGAGAAAAATCTCAAGCCGGGCGGGGCACAAATGCAATTTGTTGGCGCGGTTGATGCTGCGCAGTTACAAAATGCCTTGCAGCCTTTGGCACAGCATTGGGATGGGCTTGCCCCCGAGCTTCCTGTGTATCCGCTCCAGCCTGCAGCGCAAGGGGGCAATACTTATTTCATCGACATAGCGGATGCCAAGCAGTCCGTTATCCGGCTGGGAAAACGTGCCCTCAGGGCTGATGAGCTGGACTGGGTAAGAACCGATTTCGCCAATCAGCGCCTGGGTGCCGGTTCCAGTGCTCGCCTGACTCAATTGTTGCGCATTGAAAAAGGCTATACCTACGGCGCTTATTCGGGGCTGGGTGAGTATGCGCAGACGATATCGCCATTCGTGGCCCTTACCAGCGTGCGTTCCAATGCCACTGCAGATTCGCTGCTGCTGATCCGTGATCTGCTGGGCAGCTACGCTGATACCTTTACGGATCAGGATGCCGAAACCACCCGCAACCAGTTGATCAAGCGTGATGCGCTCGCTCTGGAAACCCTGAATGCCAAATTGGCTTTGCTGGATCGTATCGCCCGGCTGAACCTGCCGCATGATGTGGTCGCCAGAGACCAGAAAATTCTCTTGAATATGGATACCGCCGACTTCCAGGCTGCAATCCGTAAGTACCTGGCCGAGCCGGAAATGATCTGGGTGGTGGTGGGTGACGGCGCCACGCAGCGTCAGGCGGTGTCGGACTTTGCAGGAAAGCCACCCATTGAGCTGGATCGCGAGGGCGCACCCATCCAGCCCTGAATTTGGGCTGGACAGCCGTTTGAGATTAAATCTACAGCTTCAGGTTTTGGTCAGAATCAGTTTCGAAATGGTGTCGACAATGGTGTTGGCCTGACTGTCGTCCAGGATCAGCGGTGGCAGCAAACGGATGATGGTGTCGCGAGTCACATTGATCAGGATGCCGGCTTCAAGGGCGGCATCCTTGATGGGCCCGGCGTTCTGATCCAGTTCTATGGCCAGCATCAGGCCCTTGCCCCGCACATCCACTACGGATTTTTTGCCGTCCAGCTGTTGCTTGAAGCTTTGCAACATCTGGGAGCCCAGTTCCGCAGCCCGCTGGCGTAAATTCTGTTGTTGCATGATATCCAGCACGGTACAGGCTGTGCGGCAGGCCAGGGGGTTACCACCGAAAGTGGTGCCATGGCGGCCGGGTGTCAGCAAATTCGCAGCTGCACCCCGCGCCATGCAGGCGCCAATCGGAATGCCGTTGGCCAATGCTTTGGCGCTGGTCAGTATGTCAGGCAGGATGCCCTCATGCTGATAGGCATACCACTCGCCGGTGCGGGCTACCCCGCTTTGGATTTCGTCCAATATCAGCAACCAGCCGTGTTCGTCGCAGATTTTACGCAGGCCGGTGAGATACGCAGGATCCGGTATTTGTATGCCGGCTTCGCCCTGGATGGGTTCGACCAGAACAGCGGTAATATTTTTATCCAAAGTTGCTACTTTCTCAATGGCAGCAAGATCATTGAAAGGCACGCGCACAAAGCCGCTGACCAGGGGCTCAAATCCTGCCTGGGCTTTGCGGCTGCCAGTGGCAGAGAGTGCGGCCAGAGTACGGCCATGGAAGCTGTTTTCCATGACAACGACACCGGGTTTGTCGATGCCACGTTCATGCCCGGCCAGGCGGGTGATTTTGAGGGCACATTCTATCGCTTCGGTGCCGGAGCTACAGATGAACGCCTTGTCCATACCGGAAATTGCCGCCAGCTTTTCGGCGAGTTTTTCCTGCCAGGTGATTCTGAACATATTGCTGGTGTGCAACAACAGGCCTGCCTGTTCAGCGATGGCCTGGCTTACTTCGGGCTGAGCATGGCCGAGGCTGGTCACCCCGAGGCCGCAAATGGAATCCAGATAACGCTTGCCCGACTCATCAAATAGCCAGGCTCCCTGGCCATGGGTGAAGGCGACCGGCAGGCGCGCATAGGTGTTCATAAGGAAATCGGACATAGGCCTACTGCTCTTGATCAAAGTTAATCGGGAATGGAAAGCGCTGATAATTCCTGGACAAATTATTCAAAGCAATCCTGTATTGCTGCTATTGTTCAGAAACCGGTAAGAATTTTCCAGCGGTTTACGATGGCACAAAACAATGCGGCAGTGCGTTCTGTATCGTAATAGGCCGAATGGGCTTCGGATTCGTTCCATTCCAGGCCGGCTGACTGCACGGCCCGGGCCAGCACGGTCTGGCCAAAAGCCAGGCCCCCCAGCGTGGCCGTGTCGAATGAGCTGAAAGGATGGAAAGGACTACGTTTGAAATCGGTACGTTCAATCACGGCATTTACGAAAGACAGGTCAAAAAATGAATTATGCCCTACCAGTATTGCGCGCTGACAGCCGGTGGCTTTCATTTCCTTGCGTATGGGCTGGGTGATACGCTGCAGTGCTTCTTTTTCCGGCAGCGCTTTGCGCAAGGGACTGTCCAGCTTTATGCCGGTGAATTCCAGTGATTTCGGATCAATGCGTGAGCCCGGGAAGGGCTCCACGTGTTCAAACAAGGTTTCAGCAATGAACAGGCGACCAAAGTCATCCATGCGGATGATACTGGCAGCTATCTCCAGCAAGGCATCGGTTTGCGAATTAAAACCGCCCGTCTCCACATCCACCACGACGGGTAAAAAGCCTCTGAATCGATCTACAATGCGCGACATAATTAGAAAACCTGGGGGAAATCCCGGTAGTACCGGTTATCAATGCGGGCAAACTGGCCAGCTTGGGAAGAACCGGTGAGCCAAAAGGGCGTCAAACCGTCCAGTGAATCTGAGGCGCCGAGGATACGTGATTGAAAAAGGAATTGCCATGAAGCCCAATAAGAGTCCGTCGATACCACGCTCTGCAGAACATTTTTCCAGCCACACGGCCAAAACCGGGGTATCGCAGTCATGAGCAGGGCCAATGTGGTCAATATTCGTTGTATTCGTGGCTTGCGGGTTTTGATGCTGGCCTTGTTTTGCTGGTTTTCAGGCCAGGTACAAGCGGATGAAGGTCTTGCTGCAGACGGGCAAGGGGGGGTCTTTTGGCGCATCAGCCAGGATGGTCGTGATGCCGGTTTTCTGCTGGGCACCATACACAGTGAAGATCCGCGGGTGGTGGATTTCAGTGAAGCCTTCATAGCCCAACTCAACAGTTGCCAGGTTTTTGCCATGGAAATGGTGCCGGATCTGCCTACGCTGAAAAAACTCACCGAGTACATGCACTATCAGGATCAGGACCGCTTGCTTTCCCTGTTGGGCCAACAGCGTTATGACCGGGCCATGTTGGCCCTGAGTGGCTACCAGGTGCCCAATGACTGGAAGCAGCGGATGAAAGTCTGGGCGGTGATGATGACGCTGAGTGTGCCTGCGCCACAAACCGGATTTTTCATGGATCTGTCATTGTCCCTGCGGGCCGCTGGCAGTGGCTTGAAAGTGGTTGGCCTGGAAACCCTGGAAGAGCAATTGCAGTTTCTGGAACAGATGCCTCTGGACTACCAGATCAAATTGCTGGATCACGCGCTGGATGATTACCAGCAAGTAGGCGAAATTCATGACGAAATGGTACAGGTCTATCTGCAAAACAGCCTGGATGCCCTGGATGCTTTGTCGACCCAGCAGTTTGCTGTTCTGGATCCGGAAATAACCAAATATTTCAATGATCTGGGTATCGTGTCACGCAACCGACTGATGGCAGCCAATGTGCTGCCACAACTGGCGGAAAATCGCGTCTTTATCGCGGTGGGTGCACTGCACCTGGGTGGAGCGGACGGGCTGATCAATCTGCTGCGCCAGGGTGGTTATGAATTGACCGCCTTGCCATTGCCATTCCAACAGCTGCAGCAGGCTGCACCCTGAAACCCATTCTGGCCCGGCTCAGTCCAGTTTGGTGCTACTGCGTTTTATTAATTGATTGCTAGCGCAACAAGCGCGGAACAATAGCAGTCACAAAGGCCAGGCCGATAAAGCTCAAGCCCCAGCCAGTTTCGAGAAATACCGTGCTGAGGCCAAGCACCAGGAAAGCCAGAGCGGCTGCCTGGGCGTCACCCAGGCGGTCATCTGCTCCGCCGTTGCGACCACTGATTTTCAGCAGTAAATGATCCAGGCTCAGGCGACCACCGCCATTAAATAGCAGCGGTAGCAGCATGATGATGAACAGCAGGGCGAGTTTGAAATTTCCGCCGCCGTCTTTGGAAGTAATGGCATAACCCTGCCAAAGTTCAGCCAGGCTGCCCCACTGGGCTGGCCAATGCACAGCTGCTGCCGCTACAGCGGTGATCACAATCAGGGATACAGCCGCGAAGCGGGTAAACAAGCCAAACAGGAGCAATAGTGCAAAAACCAGCTCGCCCCAGGCGGCGGCCAGCCAGTTCAAGTCCAGCGGCAGGCTGCTGAAGGGCCAGGGAAAGCCTTTCTGCCAGTCGGCCCAGGGTATGTCGGCAAACCAGTTCTTGCCATGCAGTTTGGTGATGCCTGATTCCCAGAATTCCCAGGCCAGTATCAGGCGTAAAGCCAGCGGCCAGACATAATCACCTGAGGCGCGCAGTCGTGCTGCCAGCGTATCGTAGAAATCCAGCATGTTCTTATGCTCCCTGATTCAGAGGTTTAAAATTCGCGACAGACCGCCGCTGACCAAATAATGTCAGAGCGCTTAGACTCAGACCTTGGTGCCTAGCACCACATCCCGCTGCCACAGATCCTGCAGTAATTTATTCCCATGTTCGACCAAAGCCTGGTCGTCAGCATGGCCTATGTCTTTGGCTATGGATAACAGAATTTCCCGCCCACTGTGTTCAAAGGCTTGCAGTTTTTCCAGCAATAACCAGGTCACCGGATTGATTTCCATAAACTTCACCTGGTCCTGGCGATTGCGGTAAGCGAGCAGGCGGGTGGGCTCAGTGGGAGCGCTATCGGGCTGGTAGTCCGGACTGATTCGATGCACGGGGTAGCTGTAAGCCAGTGGCCAGGCCAGCGGTGACAGCAGCGGTACACCCGCTAACAGGTCGCCTGTTGGGTCGACTGCAATTTCGTCAATTTCGTGGTTGTCCAGGCCCAATGCCAGTTCCACCCATTCGTAGTGAGCCAGCTCCAGCAGGAAGGGTGGATCACCGGCGCGATCGACTCGTTGCTCTTGTACATAGCGCAGGAATTCTTTGGGCAGTTCGGGAAACAGCGGCGTGTGTGCCCGGTGCTCGGTGTAGAATTCGCGTGCCAGTTTTCGCCAGGCATCTTCCCCGTAGATTTTTTTCAAAACTGGAAAATTGCTGGCCAGGTATTTGCAGATGTTATTGAAAAACAGGTCGCGATAGATTTGCATGCGACGGTCTTCAATGTCCTCCGGAGCAGGAAACAGTTCCGGGTTGCGCAAATGAGCTGCAAATGCCGATTGCAAGTTGGCCAGATTGTCAGGCCTGTTTACGCTGCTCATTCGCCCTTGCCTGTTTTTGACATTGCTGTTGCAATTGTCGTATTTGTTGCACTTCCTGTAACAAAACATCCACTGGCGGAAAATTGAAATCCCGCTCCAGCAGGGTAGGGAATACACCGAATTGCTCATAAGCCTGTTGCAGCAGAGTCCAAACGGGCGGAATCACATCTGAGGCGTGGGTGTCCACGATCAGGTCTTCGGCCTCGTTAAAATGACCAGCTATGTGGCCGTAAGCCACTCGTTCGCCGGGTAGTCCACGCAGGAAATCTGCCGCGTCATAAGCGTGATTGACGCTGTTGACGTAAATATTATTCACATCCAGTAGCAGGTCACAATCAGCCTCTGTAAGTACTGCATTGATGAATTCCAGCTCACTGAGTTCAGCGCCAGGAGCTGCATAATAACTGACATTCTCGATGGCTATTCTGCGCTCCAGCACGGCCTGCACATGGCGGATACGTTCGGCAACGTAATGTACAGCTTCGTCGGTAAAAGGAATCGGCATCAGGTCATAAAGGTGGCCATCATCCGTACAATAGCTGAGATGTTCGCTGTAGCAGACCACCTGATTCTGATCGAGAAAAGCCTTCAGCCGTCGCAGAAAAGTTTCGTCCAGAGGTGAGGGTCCACCCAAAGAAAGCGACAATCCATGGCAGTTGAAAGGAAAACGTTCGGTAAAGGCGCGAAACTGGCGACCGTATTTGCCGCCTACGCCTATCCAGTTTTCCGGCGCCACCTCCATGAAGTTGACGCTTTCCAGACTGGCAGACTGAAGCGGGCCCAACAGGGCCCGCCTGAGTCCAAGACCAGCACCCTCAATAGCTATGCGTGTTTGCGTAGTCACTTGCAGTGAATTGAGGATTCAGGCAGCAGTACGAAGACTAGTGATCTTCGCCGCAGCTGCCTTCTTCGCCTTTGTCTTCACCACAAGAGCCTTCTTCGCCCTTGCCTTCGCCGCACTTACCTTCTTCGCCTTTGTCTTCACCGCACTTGCCTTCTTCGCCTTTATCGCCAGCGATCATATAGCCACTGTCGAGGTCAGCCATGGCAAAAGGGTTGTCACTGGCAAAGCTGGTGCTTGAGAAAGCTACGCTTGAAACGAATGCAACACCAATAGCTGCTGCAAGGGGTTTGAGAATGGTGTTCTTGTTTGACATATAAAATCTCCACGAGTGGTTGCTTGGGGGGCAAATTGCCCAGAATCTGTATTTCCGGGCAAAAGCCTTGAAATACCTGTGAGTCAATGGTCTGTTCCACCTTCGCTCCTGGAACATCCCAAATCCCGCTTCTCAAGCCTAGCAGTCCAGGCCGCAATTGCCAAAGAAGATCAGGGTTCGGGGCAGTAGACCGGTGACCTGCCCGGATTATTTCACGCCAATGCCAATTCCATGATTTGGCGAGTTAATCTGAAGGCTGGCTGCGCCGAAACGATGCATCCGCGCCATGCTGCATCACTCCGGAGTTTTACTTTTGTATGCGCACAGGTCGCGCACTATACATTCCGGGCAGACCGGCTTGCGGGCTTTGCAGGTATAACGCCCGTGCAGTATCAGCCAGTGATGGGCATATTGCTGGAATTCTTCAGGCACAACTTTCATCAGTTTCAGTTCCACTTGCAGTGGGGTTTTACCGGGCGCCAGCCCGGTGCGATTGGATACCCGGAATATATGCGTGTCCACCGCGATGGTGGGTTCACCAAAAGCAGTATTCAGCACCACATTGGCCGTCTTGCGGCCTACTCCGGGCAATTGCTCCAGGGCATCCCGGTCAGCTGGCACTTCACCCGCGTATTGCTGCTGCAAGATGGTGCAGGTCTTGATGATGTTGGCAGCCTTGGTGTTGAACAGGCCTATGGTGCGTATGTGCTGTTTGACCCCTGCTTCCCCCAATTGCAACATCTGCTGGGGCGTACCGGCGGCTTTGAATAAGCCACGGGTGGCTCGGTTGACGCTCACATCAGTGGCTTGTGCCGACAACAATACGGCGATCAGCAACTCAAAGGGATTGCGGTAAACCAGCTCAGTAACGGGTTCGGGGTCTATGCTGTGCAAGCGCCGGAAAAATTCCTGCCGGTCTTTGACTTTCAAGCCTCGCCTCCTTGTTCCCGCAGGCTGGCCTGGCGGACATGAGAGTTTTGAGATTTGGCTTGCATGCGGGCGTCCAGCCAGTTCCTGGCGGCCACCAGTAAGCCCAGTGCTATGAACGCGCCCGCCGGCAGCAGTGCCAGCAGAAATCCGGAATAGTCACTGATCAGTACCAGTTCCAGTGCGCTGGCCCAGGAACCCAGCATCAGTTCTGCCTGGCGTAGCAGGGTGCCGAAGCCCAACAGTTCTCTTAGTGCACCCAGCGCCACCAGGGCCAGACAGAAACCGAGTCCGGTAGCCAGGCCATCTGCTGCAGCGGCCAATGGCCGATTGCGGGCAGCAAAAGCTTCGGCGCGACCTATGATGGCGCAATTGGTGACTATCAGGGGGATGAATATACCCAGTATGCGGTACAGATCGTGGAACCAGGCTTGCATCAGCAACTGGATCACCGTGACCACTGAAGCGATAATCACAACATAAGCCGGGATGCGAATTTCCGGTCGCAATAAGGGCCTTGCCAGTGACACGCAGACATTGGAAACCACCAGCGTGAGCAGTGTTGCCATACCCAGACCCAGCGCGTTGATCACCGTATTGCTGACCGCCAGTAGCGGGCACAAACCCAGCAAAGTGACCAGCCCGGTATTTCGATGCCACAAGCCATCGGCAAATACCTGCCGGTAATTTACTTTGCTGTTTGCTGACGTGCTTGCCGAAGCCAATGTCATTTCTCTGTTATTTCGTGTGCTGGAGTTTCGAACAATTCCTGCTGGTGCTGCTGAAAATAAAGCAGCGCGCGCTTGACTGCATTGACCACGGCGCGGGGCGTGATGGTCGCTCCGGTCATCTGGTCAAAACTTCCGCCGTCGCGCTGCACGGCCCATTGTTCCAGGGTTGGCTGCTGCAGTGACTTGCCATTGAAGGCCCGTATCCAGTCGCTGCGTTCGATTTCAATACCGTCGCCGAGGCCGGGAGTTTCCTTGTGCGAGGTCACCCGGACACCAATCAATTGGCCTGTTACAGCGATTCCCGCCAGCAGATTGATGCGACCGTTGTAACCATCCATGGCAGCAAAACGCAAAATTACTGCAACTGGCTGTCCTTGTTTGCGTGCGCGGTAAGCGGTAACAATCTGGCCTTGCGGAAAAGCAGTGTCAGCACTGAAATCGTAATAGTCGCGGTGCAACGCGTTGTCATGCAGCTCTGCAGGAATAATCTGCTGCAGTTGCTCCAGTACCACCCGTTGCTCCTGATCAGTAATACGGGCTCTGGTCAAGCCATTCACAGCAGCCAACAAGGCTGTGCCAATAATGACAACCAGTCCCAGGGCCAGCGCACTGCGCCAGGGCTGGGTGCTGTCAGTCCGGATTGGCTTATTTTCCATAGTAGCGCGGTACGGTATATCGATCGATTAAGGGCGCTGCCATGTTCATCAATAGCACCGCAAAAGCGACACCATCCGGATAGCCGCCCCAGCGGCGTATTACCAGGGTGAGTATGCCGACGCCAGCACCGAATATCAGGCGGCCGCGATTACTGGTGCAGCCGCTGACAGGATCGGTTGCAATGAAAAACGCACCCAATACCAATGCCCCGGAAAACACATGTTGCAGCGGTACCGGGTTGCTGCCGGAATCCAGCAGAAAGGCCAGCATACCCAGCAACAGAACGCTGCCAATCATGGTGACCGGTACCTGCCAGGATATGATGCGCCGCCATAGTAACCACAGGCCGCCCACGGCATACCAGTTGGCTATCCACTCCCAACCCCGCCCACCGAAATCGCCGAAGATGGCTGAGTTGCGTATTTCTTCCACTGTACGCCCGGAATTGATACCGGTGCGCAGGGTATCCAGAGGAGTCGCCTGGCTGACGGCATCCCACTGCAGAGGCAGGGGCAAATGTCCGCTGAATACCGTGCTGATGCTGTCCCACAAGCCCACGGACCAACTGCCAGGCGCAGTCGCCGGCAACCACTGTGTCATTGTTTGAGGGAAACAGATCAGCACGACCACGTATCCCACCATGGCCGGATTGAAGACATTATGTCCCAGCCCGCCGTAAAGATGCTTGGCAATAACAATGGCGAAAAACATTCCCAGCAGGGCTATCCACCAGGGCACCAGGGGAGGCAGGCAGAGGGCAAACAGGACCGCTGTGACCACTGCGCTGAAATCCAGCAAGTGAGTGAGTACGGGCTGCTGGCGGAGTTTCAGCATGGCTGCTTCAAAGCCCACAGCGAACAGGCTTGCGAGCAGAATCTGCAGTAGAATTCCAGGCCCGAAATACCAGCAGTGCGTGGCAATGCCGGGCAGCAGCGCATAGAGCACCTGGCGCATCACCCCGCCTACTGAGCTGCTGGCGGGGATGTGCGGTGCGGTACCGGTAGCGAACTTGCGCGTCATGAGGTTTTGTCCTCATTGCTGTCATGTTCGTCATTGGCCGATTCAGATCCATCAGTTTCGCTGGTTGAGCTTATGTTGGCGCGGTCGATAACATCCTGCTCGGCCTGTTGATCGGAACGCAGTTGAACCCTTTGCATGGCGGCAGCAATTTTCTGCTGCTGCGCTTGCTTGTCCTGCATGGATTGTTTTTTCTGTTCCAGGCGTTGCGCACGATTCTGCTGGATGGTGGCCAAACGCTGTTCGCGAGCTTCAAAGCGCTGTTTGGCCTGTTCAGCCACTTCCTTCTGTTCGGTCAGGTTGCGCATTTCAGACTTGCCAAAGCGGAACCATTGGGTCAGGGGAATATGACTGGGACAAACAAAGTCACAGCAGCCGCATTCGATGCAGGCACTGAGCCCGTGCTCAGTGGCATCATCAAACAGGCCATTGCGTAAATCCCATTGCAGCTGTTGTGGCAGCAACAGCGAAGGACAAACCCGCGCGCATTCACCACAACGGATGCAGGGTAATTCCTCATGTTCCGTAGCCAAATCGGCGCTGCTGAGTACCAACACACAGTTGGCCGCCTTGATAACGGGATTGGCATCAGAGGCCAGGGCGTAACCCATCATGGGTCCACCCAACAGTAGACGCTCTGCCTGTTGGCTGTAGCCGCCGCACTGTGCAACCAGGTCACTGATTGGGGTACCGATCAGGGCCAGCAGATTGGCGGGCTGGTTCACGCCCGGTCCGGTAACGGTGACGATGCGTTCGATCAGGGGCTTGCCTTCGATCACGGCGTCAGCTGCTGCCGCAGCAGTGGCGACATTCTGGCACAACAGGCCCAGGTCAGTCGGGCGTTGACCATGTGGGACTTCCAGTCCGGTCAGAACCTGTATCAGCTGTTTTTCACCACCTTCCGGATAAATGGTCGTCACTTTGACCAGGCGAATATTCTCCTGGCCAGAATTATTTATCGTGGTTTGCAAGCTGTCCCACACCTCACCCATCTGGTCTTCAATGGCAATAATGACTTGCCGGGCGCCGCTGGCCCGTTGCAGCACCAGCGCGCCTTGCACCACGCGTTCTGCCTCTTCCCGCATCAGCATTTCATCGCAGCTGATAAAGGGCTCGCACTCGGCACCGTTGAGTATCAGGGTATGAATGCCCTTGTCGTGAGCATCTTTTACCTTGGTTGAGGTGGGAAATACCGCGCCGCCCAGGCCGACTATGCCGCTTTCTGCCAGGTGTTTGCGCAGCCGTACCGGATCAAGCTCGCGCCAATTGTCCAGCGCTTGTAAATCACACCATTGGTCACGACCATCCGGTTTGATGATTACTGCCATACCTTCCTGCCCAGACGGGTGAGAAATGGCACTACGGGCAATGGCGGTCACGGTGCCCGAACTGGGTGCATGAACCAGGCCCGGCTCGGGCAGCTCAAAGCAGGCAATGGCCTGGCCTTTCAATACGGTTTGACCTAGTACCACCAGGGCCTTGGCCTGTTCCCCGGCATGTTGTAGCAAGGGTACATAAAGCCGTGGCGGCAATTTGCTGCGCCGAATCGGCTGCTGGCAGGATATTTTCTTGTTGTGGCGGAGTTTCAGGCCACCATGAAAATGGTACAGCCGCTGACCCGCCAACTCCGCCTGTTCTTTGGCAGGAAGGCGCATCAGAGCAACCCAGTCTGTGTGGGCGTGATCGGTGGCGGAATGATTATGACACTGCGCCTCACAGGCATAGCGGCTTGCCAGTCAGCCATATGAGCTGGTTGCACCACCATCTCGATACAGTCGACCGGGCAGGGTGGCAGACACAGGTCACAGCCGGTGCACTCGGATTCGATTACGGTATGCATTTGCTTGGCGGCACCGAGGATGGCATCCACCGGGCATGCCTGTATGCACAAGGTGCAACCTATGCAGGTTTGTTCATTGATGACGGCGACCCTGCGCGGTTTCTCCTGGCCATTTTCCGGGTTCAGTTGCAGCACGTCCCGGCCCAGCAAATCAGCCAGGGCTTGAATCGCTGCTGTACCGCCCGGTGGGCATTGATTGATCTCGGCATCTCCGGACGCAATGGCTGCTGCATAAGGCCTGCAACCCGGATAGCCGCATTGTCCGCATTGGGTTTGCGGTAACAGCTGGTTGATCTGCTCCACCACCGGGTCTGCATCCATGCGAAAACGTTTAGCGGCCCAGCCCAGGCCCAGCCCAAATGCGCTGGCCAATAAACTGATGCTCAATATTTCCCAGTCCATGTTTCAGGCCTGCTTTACAGCTGAGTTCAGTGGCAGCTTCATAACTTGGCCAGGCCTGTGAAGCCCATAAATGCCAGTGCCATCAATCCGGCGCTGATCAGGCCTATGGGTGCGCCGCGAAAGTGCAGCGGTATGTCAGCATGAGCCAGGCGCTCGCGCATGGCCGCAAAGCTGATCAACACCAGGCCGAAACCCGCTGCGGCACCAAATCCATACAAGGCTGATTGCAACAGGTTGTGTTGTTCCTGCACATTGAGCAGAGCCACGCCCAGCACGGCGCAATTGGTGGTGATCAGGGGCAGGAATATGCCCAATATGCGGTACAGCAAGGGGCTGGATTTACGCATGACCATCTCGGTCAATTGCACCGTTACGGCAATTACCAGGATAAAACACAGGGTGGACAGGTATTCCAGTTGCAGCGGAATCAACAGGTACTGATTGATCAGATAGCTGGATGCCGATGACAGTGTCAAAACAAACAGGGTGGCTACCGACATGCCGATAGCGCCTTCCAGTTTGTTGGACACACCCATGAAAGGGCAAAGTCCCAGGAAACGAACCAGCACAAAATTATTGGCCAGTACGGTGCTGACCAGAATCAGCAGATAGTCTTTCATGGCATCTGGTAAATTGCCGTGTACATGTCCGGGATCAGGAAATCCGCATACCGGGCTTGGCTCCCTGGTCTGGCGACAGCAGGAATAAGCCTTCCTCATCGGAGCCGGCACACAAAACCATTCCTTCGGATAAACCAAAACGCATTTTGCGTGGTTGCAGGTTGGCGATGATGACCGTCAGCTTGCCGGTCAGGTCTTCCGGTTTATAGACTGACTTGATGCCGGCAAATATGGTGCGTGTGTCCGTGCCCACATCCAGTTCCAGTTTCAGCAGTTTATCTGCCTCAGGAATGGCTTCAGCCTTAATGATACGGGCGATGCGCAGGTCCAATTGCTGAAAAGCCTTGATGTCTATGGTGGCCGCAATCGGCTCCGCGGTCGGTTCTGCAGCAGCGGACTCCGCAGTATTTGATTCTGTTGACTGTAAAGTGGCTTTCGAAGCTTCGACTATCGCCGCTATGCGTACCGGGTCGATGCGCTGCAGCAGCGGTTGGAAGGTATTTATGGTGACGCCAGTCAGTGGCGATTGCATATCCTGCCAGTTGTCCAGCGGGCAATCGAGAAAGGCGCTGGCACGCTCGGCGGTGAACGGCAGTATGGGTGCCAGGTAGGTCATTAATACGCGGAACAGGTTGATGCCTTGCGTGCAAATGCCATGTACATCGGCTTCGCGACCGGCTTCCTTGGATAGTACCCAGGGTTTGTTGTCATCAATGTAGCGATTGGCCAGATCGGCCAAAGCCATGATGCGTCGTACAGCAGATTGATAGTTTCGTCCCTCGAAATCAGCCGCAATCTGTGGCTGTTCAGCCAGGAATTTCAGGTACAAATCCGGCTCGGGCAGTGCATCGGCCAGTTGATTATCGAACTTACGCTGGATAAAGCCGGCACAACGGCTGGCAATATTCACCACCTTGCCCACCACGTCCGCATTCACCCTCGCGACAAAATCATCCAGGTTCAGGTCGATATCACCGGTGCCTGAGCCCAGCTTGGCGGCAAAGTAGTAACGCAGGTAATCAGGCTCCAGTTGCTCCAGGTAAGTGCGGGCGCGGATAAATGTGCCGCGGGATTTGGACATCTTGGCGCCATCAACCGTCAGAAAGCCGTGCGCATAAACTGCAGTCGGTGTGCGCATTCCGGCGCCCATCAGCATGGCGGGCCAGAACAGGGTATGGAAATAGACTATGTCCTTGCCGATGAAGTGGTAAACCTCGGTGCTGGAATCCGTTTTCCACCAGTGGTCGAAGTCCAGCCCTTCGCGTTCGCAGAGCTCACGGAAACTGGCCAGATAGCCGATCGGTGCATCCACCCAGACATAAAAGTACTTGTCTTCGGTGCCGGGTATGCGAAAACCGAAATAAGGCTCGTCGCGGGAGATATCCCAGTCACGCAGACCTTCGCCAAACCATTCCTGCAACTTGTTGCTGATTTCGCTCTGCAAAGCGCCGGAATTTATCCAGCTTTGCAGGGCCTCTTCAAATTCCCCCAGCTTGAAAAAATAATGTTCCGTATCTTTCATCACCGGAGTGGTGCCGGACACAGCCGAGCGCGGATTTACCAGGTCGGTAGGTGAATAAGTACTGCCACAGGATTCACAGGAATCACCATACTGGTCTTCGGTGCCGCACTTGGGGCAGGTGCCGCGGATAAAGCGGTCGGGCAGAAACATGCCTTCCTGTTCATCGTAAAGCTGCTTGATGTTGCGCCGGGAAATATGACCGGCGGCATCCAGGCGCTGGTAAATCATTTCTACCAGCTCGCGGTTATGTTCCGTGTGGGTTGAAGAATAATTATCGAAGCTGATGCCAAATTCGCGGAAATCCTGCTTGTGTTCCGCGTTCATCTTGTCAATCAGCTCTTCCGGAGTTTTGCCTTCAGCGCGGGCCCACAGCATCACCGGCGTGCCATGCGCGTCATCGGCCCAGGCAAAGTAGCACTCATGCCCTTGTGCACGCTGGAATCGCGCCCAGATATCGGTTTGTACGTATTCCAGCATATGCCCCAGATGGATGGCTCCATTGGCATAGGGCAGGGCGCTGGTTAGCAGAATTTGTCGTTTTTGTGCAGTCATGGAATTTTGTTTCTGTGCTTGATAATGAATTATGTCATGCCCCGTCACTACACTGCACTTCTACTGCCTCCGGAGGCGTTAGCAGATACAATGCGCATCCTCCAGCTACGAAACCCAGAATTGCAGATGACAATGTTGAATGAAGATCGGGTCAAATCCATTTTGGCCACAGTGCAGGACCCATTGGCCGGGCGTGACATCGTCAGCCTGGGCTGGTTACGGGCTGTCGCCATAGCGGATGACCGGGTGGCGGTGGACCTGCGGGCGCCCTATCCCATAGATGGCCGACATGCACAGTTGCAGGAAAGTATCCGCGGCGCGCTGGAGGCTGATGAACAGATAGCCGCAGCAACGGTGAATCTGGATTGGCGCGTATTTACTCACAAGGTACAAGGCGAGCTGAAGCCCATGCCGGAAATCCGCAACATCATTGCAGTGGGTTCCGGTAAGGGAGGTGTGGGTAAGTCGGCTACGGCGATCAATCTGGCGCTGGCCTTGCAGGCCGACGGTGCCCGGGTAGGTGTATTGGATGCCGATATTTATGGCCCCAGCGTGCCGCGTATGCTGGGCATTTCCGGCCGGCCGGAAACCGATGGCAAACGCATTATCCCGCAACAAGCGCATGGCCTGCAGGTGATGTCCATAGGTTTCATGGTGGAAGAAGACACGCCCATGATCTGGCGCGGCCCCATGGTGACTTCTGCTCTGCAGCAACTGTTGACTGAGACCAACTGGCAGAGCCTGGATTACCTGATCATAGATTTGCCACCGGGTACCGGGGATATCCAGCTGACGCTGGCACAGAAAGTCCCGGTCAGCGCCTGCGTGGTGGTAACCACACCGCAGGACATCGCCTTGCTGGATGCCCGAAAAGCCGTGCAGATGTTTCGCAAGGTTGAAATGACCGTATTGGGTGTGGTGGAAAACATGAGCACGCATATCTGCAGCCAGTGCGGCCATGAAGAAGCCATATTCGGCAGCGGTGGAGGGGCCGCGATGTCGGCGGATTTCAACCTGCCACTGTTGGGCCAACTGCCTCTGGCCTTGCGAATTCGCGCCGACCTGGATGCAGGTAATCCAACGGTCGCTGCCGATCCACTATCCGAGATCAGCGCCAGCTACATCGAATGCGCCCGGCGTGTGGCCATCGAATTATCGCAACGGCCACGTTCGTTGGAGCTGAATCTGCCGACCATCCAGTTGCAGAATAGTTAGAAGTTGTATACCTGCCTTGAGTTGATCAGATTTCCCCAATAACTAGGCCTGCGGGTAAAATCAGCCCTTGCCACGGCTGAATTTGAACGGATGGAGTAATAAGTGAGTATCAAGTCAGATCGATGGATACGGCGCATGGCCGAATCACACAATATGATAGAGCCCTTTGAGCCGGGCCAGGTGCGCCTCAGCGCGGACGGCCAACGGCAGATTTCCTATGGTACATCCAGCTATGGCTACGATGTGCGCTGTGCGCGCGAGTTCAAGCTATTTACCAATATCAATTCCGTCATCGTGGATCCGAAGAATTTTGATGCCAACAGTTTTGTCGATGTCACGGCGGACTTCTGCATCATTCCACCCAATTCATTTGCCTTGGCGCACACGGTGGAATATTTCCGCATTCCGCGCAATGTGCTGACCATTTGCCTGGGCAAGTCCACCTATGCCCGCTGCGGCATCATCGTCAACGTCACGCCGCTGGAGCCTGAGTGGGAAGGGCATGTGACCCTGGAGTTCTCAAACACTACGCCATTGCCGGCAAAAATCTATGCCAATGAGGGTGTGGCGCAGTTCCTGTTCTTTGAATCCGATGAACCCTGTGAATTGTCTTATGCGGACAGGCAGGGCAAATATCAGGGCCAGAAAGGAGTTACCTTACCGCGCGCCTGAATGCTTGCCGAATTTTAAGAGGTGAACTGCATACGGAGCAGCGGCAGGCTTATTCCATTGGCGGTTGCTGGATCAGTGTGGCGTAAGTTTCAAATTTCTGGCCAGTGCGGCTGACTTCCAGCTCTACCCGGGTGCCTGGCGGCGTCAAGGCAATTTTCAGTTCAAAAGCCTGGGTGTCGAGTATGACTTCGTCATTGAGGCTGATGATCACATCGCCCTGGCGAATGCCCGCTTGCCAGGCCGGCCCTTCACGCGTCACCTCACGTACCACCAGCCCGCCTAATTGCGGTTTGCCATCCGGCCCAGTTTGGGTGGGTAAATTGGCAATCCAGGCGCCCAGCCAGCCACGCCGCACAGAACCGTAATCAATGATCTGTTTCATGACTTCCGTCGCCGTTGCCATGGGAATGGCAAAGCCGATGTTCTGAGCACCGGTGGAACCGCCGAGATGGCGGGTGTTGATACCAATCAGGTCGCCATGAGCGTTGATCAGGGCACCGCCACTATTGCCGGCATTGATGGCTGCGTCGGTTTGGATGAAGCCCTCAAATGCAAACGAGTCCGAAGTAGTACGCTCAGTGGCACTGACTATACCCATGGTTACCGTATGACTCAGGCCCAAAGCGTTGCCTATGGCCAAAACCACGTCGCCTACACGCACTGGATTATTCTCTGCCATCGGTATCATGGGTAAGCCAGTGAGGTTGATCTTGAGAACTGCCAGATCCGTTTGTGGGTCTGATCCCACCACCTGGGCCTGGGCAATGCGTCCATCCCACAAGCCTATCTGGATGTTCTGCGCCGTGCTGATCACGTGGTGATTGGTCAATATGTAACCATCTTCACTCACCAATACGCCCGAACCCATATCCCGGCGCATGCGATACAGCACTCTGCCACCCAGCCGTTCCTCGGTTTGTTCGTCCACCGGCTGGGGGTCCAGCGACGTGGTGTATATGCTGACTACCGCCGGCGCGGCCAGATCAACGGCATCGGCATATGAAAATGGCCCGGATTGGGAAGTGTTGGAGGGAGCCGCTGGGTTCACCGTTGCCGGAACAGGGGGCTCTTTGGGTTGTACAAATTGCGGCCAGAAGTAAAGCACGATAAAAGCCATGGCCAGTCCAGCCACCAGGGCCCTGAGCAGGAAAGTAAGCAATAGAGTGATTTTTTTCATGCGCGCGCCCCGTAATGGGCCAGTCAACAGGTGTTTGAAACGTCAAGCCAGGGAGCCGAGTGAACATTCTATCTGCAAATGCGTTGTTTCGCATGACGCCTTTCGGATAAAATACCCGATTGGTATGGCTGGAAACCATGGTTGGGCGGTAAAAATGTTACACGACCAACAGCAAAATCCGGTCAAAACGAACAAAACCCCGCTGGGCAACCCTCCGCTGGAGATAAAAACTGATGCCAACTGATGGCGTGAACAACGGGCGGCGCCGGTTCCTGATCGCCACGACTTCGGTCGTAGGCGCAACAGGAGTCGGCATCGCTGCAATACCATTCCTCGAATCCTGGAAACCCAGTGCCAAAGCGCAAGCTTTTGGTGCGCCGGTGCAAGTGAATATTGAAGGCTTGGAACCTGGCCAGCTGCTGAAGGTGCAGTGGCGTGGCCAGACGATTGGCATACTTCGCCGCAGCAAGGAAACCCTGAGCCTGTTGTCTGAACTGGATCAACGTTTGCGTGACCCATCCTCACAGGAATCCGAGCAGCCGGCTTTTGCCCAGAACGAGGGCAGAGCGCTGAAGGAGGAATACCTGGTGGTGAACATGCAATGTACCCATCTGGGTTGTGTGCCCAAAATGGTCCCCACAGTTGGCCCAGTGCCTTTTGATGACGACTGGAAGGGCGGTTTTTTCTGCCCCTGTCACAAGTCCAAATTCGATATGGCTGGCCGGGTATACAAGCGTGTGCCAGCGCCTACCAATTTACGCATACCGCCTTACAGCTTCATTGATGGCACTACTCTGATGATAGGCGTAAATCCTGAGGGAGCTGCGTAATGGCCAAGCCTGCGAGCACATTTGCCAAGAAAGCCGGCGATTTCATGAGCTGGGTAGACGAACGTCTGCCCGTCACCCAGTTTTACAATGATCATTTAGCCAAGTATTACGCGCCAAAAAACTTTAATTTCTGGTATTACATGGGCTCCTTGGCCCTGCTGATACTGGTGATGCAGATCGTAACGGGCATTTTCCTCACCATGCATTACAAACCCTCTGCGGCAGAAGCATTTGCCTCGGTGGAATACATCATGCGTGACGTGGATTGGGGCTGGCTGATCCGTTATATGCACTCTACCGGTGCCTCATTTTTCTTCATTGTCATTTACCTGCACATGTTCCGTGCCTTGCTTTACGGGTCTTACCGCAAGCCGCGTGAATTGTTGTGGATATTTGGCATGATCATTTACCTGGCTTTGATGGCTGAAGCCTTTATGGGTTATGTTTTGCCCTGGGGCCAGATGTCTTACTGGGGCGCACAGGTAATCATTAACCTGTTCGGAGCGATACCCGGTATTGGAGAACCCTTGACCGAGTGGATCAGGGGTGACTTCTTCATTTCCGATGCCACCCTTAATCGCTTCTTTGCCTTGCACGTGGTGGCCATACCCATGGCACTGCTGGTACTGGTGGTATTGCACCTGGCAGCACTGCACCAGGTGGGTTCCAACAACCCGGATGGCGTTGAAATCAAGAAAGTCAAAGGCGAAGATGGCATCCCGTTGGATGGCATTCCATTCCATCCCTATTACACGGTGAAAGACCTGTTTGGCGTGGCCATGTTTTTGCTGGTTTTTGCCTTCATCATCTTTTTCTGGCCGGAAGCAGGTGGCTTGTTCCTGGAGCACGACAATTTCGTGCCTGCAGATCCACTGGTCACACCTGAGCACATCAAGCCTGTTTGGTATTTCACACCGTTTTACGCCATTCTGAAGGCCGTTCCGGACAAGCTGATGGGTGTTATGCTGATGGGCGTCTCGGTACTCGTGCTGTTTTTCATGCCCTGGCTGGACCGCTCCCCGGTCAAGTCCATTCGCTACCGTAGCCTGCCATACAAGATCATGCTGGGCCTGTTCGTGGTGGCCTTTATTCGCTTGGGCTTGCTGGGAATGGCCGAGGGTACACCAGCAGAGACCATCGAAATGCGTGTCTGGACTTTCGTCTATTTTGCCTATTTCATTCTGCTGTTTTTCCTCAGCCCCAAGGAACGGACCAAGCCAGTACCAGAGCGGGTGACCCACTGATGAAAAAGTATGCCCTGATTCTGATCACAGGACTGCTTGCAGCCGTATTGAGCGTAGCTGTTCAGGCCGCGGGTGGCGGTGCTCACGTTGAGCATTCACAGGTAAACGTGCGTGACGTGGCGGCGGTACAAAACGGTGCCAAGTGGTTTGTAAACTACTGCATGTCTTGCCACAGCGCTCAATACATGCGCTACAACCGTTTGTCTGAAGATCTGGGCTTGAGCCAGGATCAAGTCATGAATAACCTGGTTTTTTCAGATGCCAAGATCGGTGAGACCATGGATATCGCCATGCGTCCTGACGATGCTGCCAAATGGCTGAGCAAGGCTCCGCCAGACCTGTCCCTGATCTCCCGGTCGCGCGGTAATGACTGGTTGTTTTCCTATCTGAAAGGCTTTTACCAGGATGAGAAAGGTGGTTGGAACAATCTGCTGTTGCCGAATGCGGCCATGCCGCATGTGATGTGGAATTTGCAGGGCATCCAGAAGCCTGTTTATGCCACTCACGACGGTATGGAAGTTGTTGATCACCTGGTGTTGGATCGCCAGGGTTTGCAGACACCTGAAGAATACGAAACCACTGTTCGCGAATTGGTTACATTCCTCGATTACCTCAGCGAGCCAGCCAAGTTGAAAAGAAAGTCCCTTGGCATTTGGGTCATGCTGTTTCTGACCGTTTTTGCCTTGCTCACCTACGCGCTGAAAGCCGAATACTGGCGTGACGTGCATTGATTCCAGATGGCCCGCGGGCCATCTGGTCGTTATTGAAGTAGGCTCTGAATAATTCATCCTTGAATTATCAGAGCACGCCAAACAAAAAGTGAGCCCAAAGAGCCATTTGATGTTTGGCTTCATTTTCAATGATTTACAATCATCGAAAATGTTGGCACGTCCGTGTGCCACAGAATCTCTGAATAAATCAGAGATTCCTTAACCATCCTGATTAACAGGGAGAATACAGTGGCAGTATCAGCGCGAGGGCGTTCCACCATGGCGCTTTACTCATCTGAATCGGGACTCGATTGTCACCGGGTTCGATTTGTACTGGCTGAAAAGGGCATCAATGTAGAAATCGTCAATGTTTCTGCTGACACATCAGCAGCCGAAGACCTGGCAGAACTCAACCCTTACAATCAGGCACCCACCCTGGTCGACCGTGACCTGGTGCTTTACGACGCTACGGTAATCAATGATTACCTGGATGAGCGTTATCCACACCCACCGCTGATGCCGGTTGATCCGGTATCCCGTGCCCAACTGCGTCTGGTGCATTTCCGCATTTTACGTGACTGGTACACACTGGCTCGCGAAGTCGAAGCCACTAGTGGCAAGAAGGGCGAAAAGTCCCGCAAACAATTACGCGAAAGCATCATTGGCGGCAATGAGCTGTTCAAGATGGCCGACTATGTGCTCAGCTCTGAGCTGACGCTGGTTGATTGCACCCTGGGCCCCTTGTTGTGGCGCTTGCCACACTATGGCATCAAACTGGGTAAGCCCGGTGCTTCAGTTGAAGGTTATGCCCAACGGATATTTTCCCGTACTTCGTTCAAGGCCAGTTTGACGCAGGCGGAGCGCGATTTGCTGCTCAATCTCAGCTGAGCCCATATTCACTTTTGTCATGAATGCAGAAATGACATCCAACCGGCCGTACCTGTTACGTGCCTTGTTTGAATGGATCAGCGAAAACAAGATGACACCCCACATCCTGGTAGATGCTTCTGCCAGTGGTGTGGAAGTGCCGGAACAGGCTGTACAGAAAGGCAAAGTGATCCTGAACATCGATCATGCTGCTGTCAAAGATTTGGCCATGGCTAACGATTGGCTGACTTTCAGTGCACGATTTTCCGGCAGACGCCATGAAGTCAGGGTGCCAGTAGATGCGGTGCTGGCCATTTATGCCAAAGAAAATGGCCAGGGCATGATGTTTTCGCAGGATGAAAACGATGCACCTCCTGATGGTTCACCGGATACAGACGATAGTGGGCCCAAGCGCACGCATCTCAAGCTGGTGAAATAAGGGTTCTGTATCCGGAGTGGGCATCAGTACTCCTGGATCAGATCACCTTTTTCGGTAGTAATCAGCACGGTCGACGCATGTCCCGGTGTTATCTGAACTTTTCCACCCAAGTGTAGAATGCCCTGGTAAGCAAATTCAAAACGGTAGACCAGTGCAAACAGGCGTTTCTGTCCTGCTGGTCGGTAGCTCACCGTCTCGAATACCACCGTGTCATCCATCAACACCAGGCCATGTTCACGACAGGCAGCCGCAGCCACAGTACGGGCACGCTCCCTGCCGTGCAGCAGTTGCCACCAGGACATGCCAATAGCGCCACCCAGTATCAGAAAAATCAAGCCCATCATGAGGCAGATTTCCGAACAGTCTTGAGCATCACCAGTACTGCGCCTGTACCGCCATCGGCAGGTCGGCAGTGCTTAAGGGCCAGTACCTCGGGGTGTTGCCATAGCAGTTGCCAGCTCATCAGCTTCAACACGGCGGGACCCTCGGAGCGCAGGCCTTTTCCATGTACCACACGCACGCATGACAAATTGTGCTGTAAAGATTCCCTCAGAAACCGGGCCAGGGCCTTTGCGGCTGCATGCTCTTTCATGCCATGCAGGTCGAAAGAATCAGTGACCGGACATTCGCGACTACCCAATTGGCGCAAGTACTTGCGCGGGTATCCTTCTCTCAGTAGTGGCAACTCTCGATCGATGGCATCAACTACCCTGGTCCGAAAAAGTGCTTCACTCTCGGAATAGTCTGCAGCATGAGTTTCATTGGCTTGTCGATTGGGTGTTGCAAGCGCTGCTTTTGTTGCAGTATCGCGATGGCGACCGTCTGGCTTTAGCGGTACCACAGAGTGCATGGCAGTGCGAAAACTCTCGGTATCAGATTTGTTGATTTTGCTCAATTTCGTTTCCGCAGTTGCATTAAGGCCGTACAATAAGCTTTCCCCGGCACAAATTATCCGGCCACTGCCTATGCAGTGCCCGACATCAGCTCCGATATCAGCCCAGAAATCTACTCGGACATCTGCACAGACTTTAACAGTGAACCATGATATGCACTTTTTAATCAGTAATGACGATGGGATTGATGCCCGAGGAATTCAAGTGTTGGCCCGGTGGATGAAGCGACTGGGTGAGGTAACGGTTGTTGCGCCCAATGTAAACCGCAGCGGTGCCAGTAATTCATTGACCCTGGACGCACCTGTGCGTATTCGTGAAATAGAACAGCGCTGGTTTCGTGTGACCGGAACTCCCAGCGACTGTGTGCACATTGCATTAACCGGTTTGCTGGATGCTGATCCGGATATCGTGGTTTCGGGAATCAACGCCGGCGCCAACCTCGGTGACGATGTGATCTATTCCGGCACAGTAGCTGCGGCTATGGAAGGGCGTTTTCTGGGGCTACCTGCCATAGCCGTTTCGCTGGTTTTTGATGAGAAGCCTAAATATTATGATACAGCAGCCCAGGCGGTGAGCCTGGTGGTGCAACGCTTGCTGAGCGACCCGCTACCCGCTGACACCATATTGAACATCAACGTACCGGATCGGCGTTGGAGTGAAATAAATGGTTTCGAAGTGACTCGGCTGGGGCATCGCCATCGTGCAGATCCAACAGTCAAGCAGGTTGATCCCAGGGGTTTCCCCATGTACTGGATAGGGCCCGCGGGAGCAGAACAGGATGCTGGTCCTGGTACCGATTTTGACGCCGTACGGCGCGGATATGTGTCCATTACTCCTATTCATGTAGATTTGACCCGTTACCAGGCACTGGAGCAGGTCGCGGGTTGGGTGGCAGAAATTGACTGGTCACAGTCCGCGGATATAAACGATTGAATAAACTCAGTAAAGTTCGATCTGCATTGGCCGGAATCGGAATGACTTCGCAGGCCACCCGCGATCGCCTGGTCGGGAGATTACGAGAAAACGGCATCAGCGATGAACGCGTGTTGAAAGCTGTGTCTGCCATACCTCGACATGAGTTTGTCGATGAAGCACTTTCCAGCCGGGCTTATGAAGATACCGCCTTGCCCATAGGCCAGAGCCAGACCATTTCCCAGCCCTGGATAGTGGCGCAAATGACCGAACTGTTACTGGATGGGGGTCAACCTGAAAAAATACTGGAAGTAGGTACCGGTTCTGGTTACCAGGCTGCTGTTTTAGCCTGCCTGGTAGCTCAGGTTTTTACCCTGGAACGCATCGAAGAATTGATGAAAACAGCGCGTCGTCGCTTTCATCATTTGCGGTTGCATCATATTTACACGCGTCACGCAGACGGCAACGAGGGCTGGCCCAGCCAGGCACCCTTTGATGGCATCATCGTTACGGCAGGCGCTAAAGCGGTTCCGGAAAACCTGCTGTTGCAATTGAAAGTGGGAGGCCTGCTGGTTATACCGGTGGAAAGGAACGGAGTGCAAAGGCTGTTGTCGATACGCAGGCTGGAAGATGGGTTTGAGGAGAGGGATATTGCTGCTGTCACTTTTGTGCCGCTGCTCAGTGGACTGGCTTGACGAGGACTGGCTTGACTGGGCCTGGCCAGACACGGAAGGGCCAGGAGGCCGAGTCGGCAGCCGACTCGAGAATAATTGCAAATGCTGATGGGCCAGTGGCATTGCGGCGCATGAACGAGCCAATAGCTTCTGGATTCCGCCCCTGGCAATATCTTTATGACCGCGTGCTGATTTGGTCGGGCCATCGTCGCGCACCTGCCATACTCGGCGCTCTGAGTTTTGCCGAGTCCAGTTTTTTCCCCATACCTCCGGATGTCATGCTGGCCCCCATGTGCCTGGCACGGCCAGCCAAAGCCTGGTTTTATGCCACGCTTTGTACCCTGAGTTCTGTAGCGGGCGGCTTGTTTGGTTATGCTCTGGGGCGTTGGGCTTTTGCCAGCATAGAGCCGTGGTTGATAAATTCGGCCTATGCGGACCTGTTCCATGCTGCTGTGGAATCGTTCGAAACATGGGGATTCGCGTATATTCTGTTGGCTGGATTCACGCCCATACCGTATAAAGTTTTTACCATTAGTGCCGGTGTGGTGGGTATGCCCTTTGTACCATTTCTGGCCGGTTCATTACTGGGTCGATCAGGGCGATTTTTTCTGGTAGCAGGTTTAATCCGGCTTTTGGGCGAGCAGGCAGCACTTAAACTTCGTAGTTGGGTGGATATAATTACCTGGGCGGTCTTGGCAGTGGCACTGCTCGGGTTTATTGTCTGGAAATGGGCTTGAGACAACAATTGAATAATAAATCAGTCATGCAACAAAGCTATTTCCTGCTGCTCCTGGTCGTGCTGTTTTTGGCAGCCTGTGCCGGACCGCCGCCTGCTCCAGTGGAAGACAAGAGTTCCAAAAACGCTTACCAGACGACCCCGGACGGTTATTACCGCGTCAGGAAAGGTGACAGTCTCTATGCCATTTCTTTTCGTTTTGGCCAGGACTGGCGGCAGATAGCAATGTGGAATGAAATCACTGCTCCTTATGTGATACATCCCGAACAATTGCTGCGAGTAGGCTCTACAGTCGGCAGTTCTGCAGCTACTCCCAGCGGTAGCGGCGTGCAAACCGCTGCCGCACCACCACCGGGATCACAGACCCGCAGCGTGGACACACCACGCACCAGTACCACCCAGGTATACGACCCGAATGCAACAACCCAGGTGCTTACGGAAACTGGGTCGGTCGGAACGTCTGTGCCTGTTGAGTCGGCACAAACGGGCAATGAAACCAGCAGCAACTCGGCTGCCGCCAGCAAAGGCAGTAAAACACCAGCCGGCGTCAGTTACACTGCTCCGGTCGGCGACCCGGATCGCTGGATATGGCCCACTGAAGGACGCATCATCAGCCGTTTCCAGGCCAATGATCCAACCCGCAAAGGCGTAGATATAGGTGGCCAGGCGGGACAGAAAGTGGTCGCTTCAGCACCTGGGCAGGTGGTTTACAGCGGAAGTGGCCTGATTGGTTATGGTGAGCTGATCATAATCAAGCACAGCGATCGCATGCTCAGCGCCTATGCACATAACCGCAACAGACTGGTAAGCGAAGGAGAACAGGTAGCTGCCGGCAGCAGTATTGCCGAGATGGGTACCAATGATCGCAACCAGGCTATCCTGCATTTCGAAATCCGCGTTAACGGTGTTCCCGCCGATCCTCTCATCTTTTTGCCTCAAAGATAGTACTTAGACCAGTATTCTACTTCGGTCGGTCAAAACCAACCGTCTGGCGGCTTGGTGGCAATGGGTGGCCATTTCACTGCTGACAACGAAGGGGTGCTGTGCTAGTTTCTCCAGTCCGCTGTGTAGAAACTGGCTGGAGAAATGCTCTGATTTGAGCGTTTTATGCAGTCTGGTACGCCGCTTTCATACCTTTATCAAGTGCTAGGAGGGTGGATGCAAGAGAACCACAGGGGCGATACGGATATTCCCCCAAAACCAATACGGCGCAAAGCCGGCGACGAACTTGCGCCAGGTGCTGTCGGTGAAGTTGTGCCAGGTGCTGCCGATGAAGTTGCCAGCAAACAGTGCCCTGCAACCAAAGGCAAATCCACCAAATCCCGCCATCACCAAGGGGATTTCACCTTTCTTTATCTGAACGAAATAGGCCGTTCCCAACTGCTCACAGCTGAAGAAGAAGTCAGCTTGGCCAGGGCGGCTCAAAAAGGTTGCGTGGCGAGCCGTCAACGTATGATTGAATCCAATCTGCGATTGGTCGTAAAAGTGGCCAGGGCCTATAACAATCGTGGCCTGCCTTTGCTGGATCTGATCGAGGAGGGCAACCTTGGTCTGATTCGGGCGGTTGAGAAATTTGATCCCGATCGCGGTTGCCGCTTTTCCACTTACGCGACATGGTGGATACGGCAATCGGTGGAACGAGCCATCATGAACCAGTGCCGCACAGTGCGATTGCCCATTCACGTCATCCGCGAACTGACCACCCACTTACGTGCATCACGTAAGCTGCAGCAAAAGTTGAATCGCAAGCCCACGCCCGAAGAGTTGGCTGCCGTGCTCGAAGTAGACACTGAGACCGTACTGGCATTCTGCGAGCTGAATGAACCCACGACTTCTGCCGATGAACCCATCATGCCTGGGTCTGACCGTATAATGCTGGACTCGCTGGTGGATGAACAAAATGCCAATCCTGAGTCCCAGTATGCCGATCTGGCAGCAGAGAGATTACTGGATCACTGGCTGGAGCAATTATCAGGGCAGCAGCGTGAAGTCGTTGAACTGCGCTTTGGCTTACATGGACACGGGCGCCGAACTCTGGAAGAAGTAGGTAGACAGCTTGGGGTGACGCGTGAAAGGGTGCGGCAGATCCAGATGGCTGCTTTGGCCAGGTTACGAAAGATTTCCGACCGTGAAGGATATGCTGAAATACCCTTTATGGAATGAAGTAGTTCAGTCTTGACCGATTGACTGCAGGGGCATCAAAGCTGCAACCACGCGTCTGGATTCAGCTACCAGCACATTGAAAGTTCTGCAAGCTGGCGCACTGCCCATTACCTCTACCCCCACTCCCCGTTGGTAAAACTCCATCATCAATTCTGCCGCGGGAAAATGTTGCCGACTGCCAGTACCCAGCAACACCAGGTCCGGCTGCAGCTGGAAAATTGCATCCAGGTGTTCCTTCTTCAATTCAGCAAATTTTTGCGGAGGCCAGCCGTTGATCAGTTGGTTCGCTGCCAGCAACAGCGATTGGGTATAGCAGTTTTCTGCGATGCAAATGCCTTGCTCGGTGATTGAGCGGATGAAGTGATGCGCACCCGGTGCCTGAAAACTGAGATCCATCAGTCTGGCC
>JBBKVS010000371.1:0-43769 GCA_037968555.1 Lysobacterales bacterium
GTGCGGGGTTGGCTTCGACGGGCTCCTGGATTCCAGAGCTTGCTTTGCAACTCTGGAAGGACGGTGAGGAAGGAATACTGCGTAAGGCCCGGATGAAGGTGAGCCCTGACACGGGGGAAATAAATCAGATCAACCCACATCCGAACGTCATGGCCCAGACCAGCTTCTCGACCCGTACCGGGTCTCACCTTCTCCCGGAAAGGGCGCAGCCCATTCTTGCCCTGAACGTCCCGGAAAGGGCGCAGCCCTTATCCGGGATCCACAACTTCATCTATTCTTCTGGCGGTGCAGGAAACTCCACATATGGTCCTGCAGGCACCTCGCCGGGCGGCAAATAGGCTGGCGCTGGATCGCCCAGGGGCTGCAAGTGGGTGATGAATGCATAGATGTCACGCAGATCTTTCTCGGTCATGACATTGAGATTGAACGAAGGCATGGGTGGTCGGGAGCGCAAACTGTGCGCAAAGCTGACCCACTGGTCCTCGTTCATTGTCGACAACGTGATACGAAGATTGGGCGCATAAGTTGTGCCCCAGGGGCCCTTCCAGCCCAAAGCGTCGCCTTTGAGCCATTCGGACTCGGGTGTCTGGCCTTCAACATTGGCATATCCGGCCGTGTGGCAATCGTTGCAGCCTGCAATGGTAACCAGATAGCGACCGCGCTCTATTTTTGCGGCAGCAGATTCATCAGCCAGGGTAGAAAATGCGGCGCTTACAAGCACCGCTACCAACGCCAGCCGGGAGCTGGCAAAACGCACGTTCATCTTTACTCTCTCCTGAGTCGCATGGGACTTCAATATGGGGGGATAATTCTGGCAGAAACCATTACCGTTGCATGGGCCATAAGTTGGCCTGGTGCACGACTGCAGGGATGCAGGAGGTATGAGTCCATGGATGGACTCAGTAAAGCGAAGCAGGAAGCCCGAGCCGAGAGCAATGCAGGAGCAGTTGCCGAGGGATGCACTTAGATCGCGAATTTGTGCAGGGATGCACTTAGATCGCGAAGGGCAGGATGCCCGAGAGCGATCCAGGATGCCCGAGAGCGATCCGCAGAGGGCCATTCAATGACTAAAGTCTGGATCCCGGGTCAAGCCCGGGATGACGGAGTGAGCGGAGCTCACTCCGTCAGCTTGAAATGCGCCAGTATGCCTTCCAGCTCATCTGCATTGTTGTAGGCGATGACCAGTTTGCCCTTGCCGGAAGACTGGTGTTGCAGCTTCACCTGGGTGCAAAGTCGTTCTTCGAGGCGGTTCTGCAAGCGCAGGATATCCGGGTCTGCCTTGCTGGCGGTCTTTTTCTTCAGCCCCTGTTGCAGGCGTCGGACCAGCGCTTCTGTTTCACGCACCGACAACCGCAGCTGCACGACTTCGCGCGCCGCCTTGACCTGCAAACCGGCGTCCAGCGACAACAAGGCGCGGGCGTGGCCCATCTCGATCAGGCGTCCATCGACCATGTCCTTTACTTCCTGCATCAACTCCAGCAAGCGCAGCAGGTTGGAAACAGCGGCGCGTGAACGCCCAACTGCATCGGCCGCTTCGCGATGCGTCATGGCAAATTCGTCGATCAAGCGGCGCAGCGCTGTGGCTTCTTCCAGAGGGTTGAGGTCTTCACGCTGGATATTCTCAATCAGCGCCATGGCCACGGCCGCTTCATCCGGCACATCCCGAACTATGGCAGGAATGGTATCCAGTGCAGCCAGTTGCGCGGCCCGCCAGCGGCGTTCACCGGCAATCAATTCGTATTCGCCATCGGCGATTTCACGCACCACTATCGGTTGTACCACGCCTTGTGCACGAATGGAGCTGGCCAGTTCTTCCAGTTTGTCGGCATCAAACACCGAGCGCGGCTGGAAACGGCCGGGACGAATGGCGTCCACTGGCAGTTTTCTCAGCTGGTCACCGGACTCCCGATCACTGACCTGCTTGAGCGTGTTCTGGCTGAGCATGGAGCTCAGGCCGCGACCGAGTGCCGGTTTTTTACGTGTAGTCATAATTTGGTTTCCTGGCTGGTCCCAGTTTTTGCATCGGGCTTGCCGCTCATGACCTTGGCCAATCGATCGGCATTTTTCTTCTCGTGACGGCGCAACATTTCACCGGCCAGGCTCAGATAAGCCAAAGCACCCTTGGATTCCGGATCATAGTGCGTCACCGGCAGGCCATAACTCGGCGCCTCAGCTATCCGCACATTGCGCGGCACCAGGGTGCGATAGACCTGCTCGCCGAAATTTTCGGTGAGCTGATCGGAAACCGCAGTGGAGAGGTTATTGCGCCCATCAAACATGGTACGTAACAGACCTTCGATTTCCAGCCGCGGATTCACACTGGCGCGCACCTGGTCAATGGTATCCAGTAATGCAGTCAGGCCTTCCAGCGCGTAATACTCACACTGCATGGGAATCAGCACACTGTCCGCAGCGGCCAGGGCGTTGAGGGTCAACAGGTTCAGTGAAGGCGGACAGTCGATAATGATCCAGTCATAGTCACCGCGAATATCCTTGATGGCATTCTTCAGGGCAAATTCGCGACCTTCCTTGTGCATCAGGTTCATTTCAGCGGCGGTCAGGTCACCATTCGATGGCAGGATGTCAAAGCCCAGCGCTTCAGGTGTAACACGAACCTGGCTGATGGTTTCATCACCCTGCAATACATCGTAGGCCGAATGCTCCAGCGCCCGCGCGTCGATGCCACAACCCACCGAAGCATTGCCCTGCGGATCGAGATCGATCAGCAAAACACGGTTTTGCATGTTGGCCAGTGCGGCCGACAGGTTGACGCAAGTGGTGGTTTTACCCACGCCACCTTTTTGATTGGCGATAGCTACGCAGCGCATCTGAGGTTCAGATCTTCAGGTTGGATTATTAGGTGAGGGACATAATGACGAGGTGGCGTTGCTCTTGCAATCCCGGTACGGAAAGTTCCTGCACTTCATCCACCCGGATCCAGTCCGGCAAACCGGTGCATTCGGCCTGCGGATCGCGTCCTTTCATGGCCAATAAGCGGGTTTCCTGGGTCATCAGTTGCCGACTGGCCTCTGCAAAATCCTTCAGGCTGGAAAACGCCCGACTGATAATGCATTGATAGCCTTGCTCAGGTTCATGTTTTTCCAGCCTGGCCTGCACGGGATGAATGTTGTGCAGGCCCAACTCCCGTCTCACCTGGCGCAGGAAGCGGATTTTCTTGCCGGCACTGTCCAGCAGGGTGAATTCCAGATCGGGACGGAGTATGGCCAGCGGTACGCCAGGCAAACCCGCGCCAGTGCCAGCATCCAGCACCGGGCCGCCGGCTTGCAACCAGGGCAGTATGGAGATGGAGTCCAGCAGGTGACGCGTTACCATTTCCAGCGGATCGCGAATGGCGGTGAGGTTGTAAGCGGTATTCCAGTGCTGCAACAGCGCCAGATAAGCCAGCATGTGTTCCAGTTCGGATTCTGCAAGCGGCCTGCCCAGCTGGCTTTCGCTACCTGCCAGCAGAGTCTGTGTGGAATCTTGTGTGTTCAAGTCAGGCCACTAGTGTAACGCACGCCACTGGTGACTGCGCCTGCCCGGCTTTTGGGCAAATGTTTCAAGTCTCCTCGGTGGGTAGCTCAACCGAGAGGTCCAGTTCTTCCGCCCGGTGACAGGCCACCCAGTCACCCTGTTCAAGTCGGCGCAAAGCCGGAACATCGGACTGGCAGCGCTTGACTGCGTAAGGGCAGCGTGTGTGAAAAACGCATCCCTTGGGCGGCTGGTAAGGGGACGGCATATCGCCTTTAAGCCACAAGTCCTGGCGCAATTTGCGCGCCACCCGCGGATCCGGCACGGGCACCGATTTCATCAGCGCATTGGTGTAAGGGTGCAAGGGGCGGCGATACAGGGCTGTTTTTTGCGCCAGTTCCATGCTGCGACCCATGTACATCACCATCACCCGGTCGCTGATATGTTTCACCACCGACAGGTCGTGAGCAATGAAAATCAGTGCCAAGCCGAGCTTTTTTTGCAGGTCGCGCAACAGGTTAATGATCTGCGCCTGGATGGAGACATCCAGCGCACTGACCGGCTCGTCGCAGATCAGCAGCTTGGGATTGAGCACCAGTGAACGGGCTATACCGATGCGCTGGCACTGGCCACCGGAAAACTCGTGTGGATAGCGGTTGATCTGATTGGGCAGCAAACCCACCATTTTCATCATGCCGCGGGTGCGTTCTTCGATCTGCAGTTGTTCCATATGCGGATAGAATGTTTTCAGCGGTTCGCCAATGATGGCACCGGCGGTCATGCGGGGGTTGAGTGATGCGACCGGGTCCTGGAAAACAATCTGGATTTCCTTGCGCTTCATACGCAGCTGTTCTGCATCCAGCTTGGTCAGGTCTTCACCCAGCCACAGCACGCGGCCACGATTGGGCTTGGCCAGGCCCAGGATGGCGCGCGCCAGGGTGGATTTCCCCGAGCCGGATTCACCCACTATGCCCAGGGTTTCGCCCGCGAAGAGATCAAAGCTGATCCCGTCCACTGCTTTGAGCACCCGTTTTCGCCGGCGCAGCAAGCTGCCAGTGTCACTGCTGAAATGCAGGGTCAGGTCCTGTACCCGTAATACTGGTTCGCTCATGCGCCAACCTCAGTATCGGCCGCAGCATGGCCCTCTTGTTTGGCTTCTGCATCGGGCTGCTTCGCCGGGCTGACCAACTCACCACCGGGCAATCCCAATATGCAGCGATTGCTGCGTCCCCGGCCGCGATCTCCGGTGCCATCCCCGGTGCCATCCCCAGCGCCGTTCTGGGCATCGCGCCACAAAGGCGGCGTTGATTTGCAGGCTTCCTGGGCATAATCACAACGATCGCGGAAGGCGCAACCCTCTGGCAATGCCAGCAGGTTGGGCGGATTGCCGCGTATGGCGTGCAATTCGGTATCCGAAGGCCGGTCCAGCCGGGGCACGGATTCCAACAGCCCGCGAGTGTAGGGATGGTGCGGGTCATAGAAAATTTCGTCCACCGAACCACTTTCCACCACTTGCCCGGCATACATCACGATGATGTGATCACAGACATCCGCGACCACAGCCAGGTCGTGGGTGATGAGGATAATGGCCATCTGCGATTTTTCGCGCAGCTCACCCAGCAAGTGGGTGATTTGCGCCTGCACGGTCACGTCCAGGGCCGTGCTGGGCTCATCGGCGATCAGCAAGTCGGGTGCGCACAGCAAACCCATGGCGATCATGACGCGTTGTCGCATACCGCCGGAAAATTCGTGGGGATACTGGCGAATTCGTTCTTCGGGATCAGGAATGCGTACGGCTCGCAGCATTTCCACCGCATGTGCGCGGGCCTCGCGGTGGGAAATTTTATTATGGTGCATGGCCACTTCCGTCATCTGCCGCTCGATGCTGAGGAAGGGGTTAAGCGAGGTCATTGGGTCCTGGAAGATCATGGCTATGTCTTTGCCACGCACGCTGTTCAGCTGCTTCTGGCTCAGGCCCATCAACTCCTTGCCCAGGTATTTGGCGGATCCCGACGCCTGTCCGTTTTCAGCCAGCAAACCCATGATGGCCAGCACCAGCTGGCTCTTGCCCGAACCGGATTCGCCAACGATGGCCAGGGTTTCACCTGCCCGGACCTGAAAATCCACGCCATTGACAGCGGTCACCTTGCCATCGGGCGTATCGAAACTAACCTCCAGCCCCTGCACTTCAAGCAAGACGCTCATGAGCGATCCTTGGGATCGAGCGCATCGCGCATGCCGTCGCCGATGTAGTTGAAACAGTAGAGCGTGGTGGCCAGAAACAGTGCCGGGAATACCAGTGTCCAGGGCGCAGATTCCATGTCCTGCGCGCCATCGTTGACCAGCGCGCCCCAAGAACTCATGGGTTCCTGTACACCCAAGCCCAAAAAGCTGAGGAAGGATTCCACCAGTATCACTTGCGGTATGGTCAAGGTGACATAAACCATCACCACGCCCAACAGGTTAGGCACGATGTGCCTACGGATGATGTCGCCATCCCGCACCCCACAGGCCTGCGCCGCTTCGATGAACTCGGTATTTTTCAGGCCCAGGGTCTGGCCGCGAACAATGCGCGCCATATCCAGCCAGTTCACTGCACCAATCGCGACGAAGATCAGCAAAATGTGCCGGCCAAACACCACCATCAGCAATATCACGAAAAACATGAACGGCAAGGCGTAGACGATATCGACAAAGCGCATCATCAATCGATCCGTGGCACCACCGTAATAGCCGGCCACTGAGCCGTAACTGACACCGATCACCAGGCTGACCAGGGTGGCCACAATGCCGACCAGCAAGGAAATCCGCCCACCTTCCAGCGTGCGCACCAGGATGTCACGCCCCACCGAATCGGTGCCAAACCAGTGGCCGCTGGCCAGGCTGGGCGGAGATGATGTGTTGTCCCAATCGGTGAAATCGGCTTCCCAGCTGCTCAGCTCCGGGCCAATCAATACCGCCAGCATCATCAGCCCCATGATAATGCCGCTGACTACTGCGGCTTTGTTTTTCAGCAGCCGGTGCCAGGCATCGCGCCACAGTGAACGGCCAGGAACGTCTGGGCCAGCGAATGCGGCCGCAAAGGCATCTTCGATGGCTGCTGCACCGGATTCATTCATGCCGCTATCCTCATCCCTGCTCATAGCGGATCCTTGGATTCAACCAGGCATAAAGCAGATCAACCAGAAAGTTCAGCAACACGATCACCATGCCGTAAAACATCACCACGCCCATCACCAGTGTGTAATCACGATTCAAGGCGCCCTGCACAAAATAGCTGCCCAGCCCGGGGATGGAATAAATCCGCTCAATCACCACCGATCCGGTAATCAGGCCGGCAGTAGCCGGGCCCATAAAAGAAATCACCGGCAGCAAGGCAGGCTTGAGCGCATGGCGCAGTACGATCTGGTATGCGGGCAGGCCCTTGGCACGTGCGGTGCGGATGTAATTGCTGTGTAACACTTCGATCATACTGCCGCGCATCAAGCGGGCAATGTAGGCAATCACCGGCAGTGCCAGGGTGATCACCGGCAAGACCATGTAAGCAGCCGACCACTCCCAGCCACCGGCCGGTAACCAGCCCAGGTACACCGCCAAACCCAGTATCAGGAAAGGCGCAATGACAAAGTTGGGAATGGACACACCCACCATGGCCAGGCCCATGATGGTGTAATCCGTGGCCGTGTTCTGACGCATGGCCGCCACGATGCCGACCAGACTGCCGACAAAAAAGGCCAGCAACATGGCCAGCCCGCCTATGGTCAGTGATACCGGAAAGCCCAAGGCGATCAGCTCATTGACGGTCCAGTCCTTGTACTGAAAGGAAGGCCCGAAATCCAGTGTGATGATCTGTCCCAGGTAACGGAAATACTGTTGCAGCAGGGGCTCATCAAGATGATATTTGGCTTCGAGGTTGAGACGGATTTCGTCCGGCAATGCTTTTTCACTGTCAAAAGGCCCGCCCGGTGCTACCCGGATCAGGAAAAAGGCGATGGTGATCAACATCAACAAGGTAGGCACCAGGCCCAGCAAGCGGGTGGCTGCAAAACGCCATAGCCCGGTTGACATCAGTTCTGCTCCCCGGCTGCCAGTGGTTCCGTTTGCGTTTCTACGGCTTGCTCCTTGCTGCGTGATTTGAGCTTATACATATAGCGGCTGTAGTGGTGATCCATGACATTGCTTTGCCAGCCTCGCACATGCGGGTCAACCAGGCGTTTGCTGACATAGGTATAAACCGGCACGATGGGATTATCGTCCAACAGCAGTCGTTCTGCTTCATGCATCATGCGATTGCGTCGCTGCGGCGATCGTTCCTTGGCCATTTCTTCCAGCAAGGCATCGAAACTGGAATTGCTGTAAGCCACGTCATTGCGGCCTTCACCGCTACGAAACAATTCGAGGAAGCTGTAGGGGTCGTTGTAATCACTGATCCAGCCACCCCGAAATACCTGGGTCAGCACTTTCTGCTCACGATTCTGCAGGAATACTTTCCACTCTTCATTCACCAGGGTGGCCACCACACCCAGCTCTTGTTTCCACATGGAGGCCACAGCCAGCGCCAGCTTCTTGTTGTTCTCGCTGCTGTTGTATCGAATCTCAGTGCGCAGCGGTTGCTCTGCCGTATAACCTGCCTGCTCAAACAAACGCCGTGCTTCATCCACGCGCTGCTGCTGGGTCCAGCCGGCATATTCAGGAATGGCCGGTTGATAATCCCCGATACCGGGTGGAACCAGCGCAAAGGAAGGTTGCTCGCCAAACTGGGTGACCTTTTCAGTCAGCACTACACGATCTATGGCCAACACCAGGGCAAGACGCAATTCGGGGTTTTCAATGAAAGGCTCACGGCTGAGATTGAAGCCAAAATAGAAGGAGCCCAACCAGGGACTGATGATCAGCTCCTGCGGATAATTCTTTTGCAGCCAGGCAAACTGATTGTTCGGCACCTCGTAAGTCCAGTCCAGCTCACCCGCGCGGAATTGATTGACCTCGCCGTTCAGGTCTTCAATCGGCAGGTAAATCACCTTGTCCATCAGCGAATGTTCCGCTTCCCGGTAAAAAGGATTACGAATCAACTCGATCTGCGAACGCGGCTCCCAGCGCTGCAGCAGATAAGCTCCGTTGGATACCAGATTGCCTTCGCGGGCAAACTGATCTCCCAGTGCTTCCACGCTGGCCTGGTGCACGGGAAAGGCAATTGAGTGTGACAGCAGGCCGAGAAAATACGGCGTGGCATCAACCAGCTGGATTTGCAGGCTGTAATCATCCAACGCACTGACACCCAGCATTTCGGGCGGCAGCACACCACTGATAACTTCCGTTGCATTGGCAATGGGCAACAGCATATTGGCGTTGTTGGAGGCGGTCAGGGGACTGGCACCACGACGCAGACTGTAAACAAAATCATGTGCCGTGAGCCTATCGCCGTTGGACCATTTCAAATCACGGTGCAGGTGGAAAGTGTATTCCTTGCCATCGCGTGAAATATTCCAGCGCATGGCTGCGCCGGGAATGATGTCGCCATCCGGCGCTTCGGTGGTCAGGCCCTCAAACAGGTCGCGGACGATGTTGCCTGCCGGAACGCCTTGCGAGCGATGCGGGTCCAGTGTTCTTGGTTCTTCACCATTGCCACGACGCAATATCTGTTCCTCGTCCAGCACCTCCGGGGCAGGTCGGCCATCCACCAGCACCAGGTCAACGGCTTGTGGGCGCTGCCTGCTGTTGGCTTCCGGCTGCGAATTGCGCTCGCCACAAGCCATCAGGGCCAAAACGGCCAGGATGATGCTCAACAATTTCAAGGCAACATTCACCAACTCTCCTTCCCAGACTCTTTCCGCAGATAACGTGACAAGTGAATATCCCGGATATTGTCCTGGTAGTCTGCGATACCCGGTTTGACCAGGTGCCGGGAAACATAATGGTACAGGGGAATCACCGGCAGGAATTCGAGCAAGCGATTTTCTGACTGCTGCAACTGCTGCAGGCGACCTGCTCCGCTCATCAGGCTGGCACCTGCCATCAGCAGATCGTATTTCGGGTCAGCCGAGAATGTCGCATTCAGATCGCTGTCGCTTTCGAATTGCTCCAGGAAGCTGGTGGCGTCGGCATAGTCCGCTATCCAGCCACCCCGGAAAACCTGGGTGACGATGCCCAAGCGGCGATTATTCACAAAAACTTTCCACTCCTCGTTGATCAGCTCGGTGTTCAAGCCAAGCACCTGCTTCCACATGGCTGCCACCGCAATGGCCACCCGCCGGTGTACGCCGGAGGTGTTATAGCGCAGTTGCAGAACCGGCAGACGACTGCCTGTTCCGGCAGATTTCAGCAAGCGCTTCGCCTCGGTTTCGCGTTCCGCCTGACTGGCTTCCGCCCATGCCATGCTCTGCGGTTGATAGCCCGCCATACCGGGAGGGACTACGCCAAACGCCGGTAGTTCACCCGCTCCCAACACCACGCGTACCAGGGTGGCCCGGTCTATGGCCAAAGCCAAGGCGCGGCGCAGCTCAACTGAACCGCCAAGTGGCGGGTATTTCATATTCAGTCCCAGCCAGAAACTGCCGAGGTAAGGGCTGATGCGCAGATCCTCCGGCAGGTTCTCCTGCAACCAGGCAAAGCGGCCGGCCGGTATGGTTTCGGTGATGTCCAGCTCACCCGCACGGTAGCGAGCCAACTCAGTGCTGGCTTCCTCAATGGGAAAATATTCCACCTGCTCGAAGTAGACATCATCCGCTGCATGAAAATTCGGATTGGCTTGCAGTCGTATCACCGAGCGGGGTAACCACTGTGCGATCTGGTAAGGCCCATTGACGGGCGCCTCACGCAAATCTTCCGCATCATTTGGGTGCAGGGGATAACTCACCGGGTGAGCCAGTAACTCAGGTAACCACGCAACCGGTCGCTGCAGACGAACTTCCAGCGTGTGCAGGCCTATGGCCTTGATGCCCAGTTCGCTGGTATCCAATTCGCCCTTGAGTACCGCCTCGGCATTGAGTACATCCTTGAGCAAAGCCGCATTTACAGCCGCCGTGGCGGGTAACAGCGCCTGCGACCAGCCGCGCACAAAATCATCCGCTGTGACCGGACTGCCGTCGGACCAGAGTGCATTCTCTCGTAATTTGAAAACCCAAAGCAGACCACCTTCACGCTGCTCCCAGTCTTTTGCAACCCCCGGCGCAGGCTCGCCGTGCTGGTCAAAAGTCATCAAGCCTTCACGCAGGTCGCGCAGCAGGTTGATCGCTGCCAGACCCTGGGCGCGGTGGATGTGCAATGAATCAGGCTCCGGCCCCAAACCACGCCGTAAGGTCTCTGCCTGGGCGGTACTGGCACAGCCAATAATCAGGCAACAGAACAGGCGCATTATCCAGCGCCGGGTGGCGGATAAGACAGACAGTTGGTTTACAAAGTTGGGCATGCCAGAAACCTGCTGTTTCGCTGCGTAAGCAGCGTGTATCCTAGTGCCCTGTCCGCTAAGTATCTAGTACTTCAGAGACCACAGAACTCGTCAGTACAAGGCGCGCTTTGCAGGCAATATCTGGATATTGGCAAGAAGTGCAACGCCGTAATGGCGGGTTCTGTGGTCTCCCACCGGGCTCGCACTGTATGGCTTCTGGCGGTGTTGCGGCCCTTGGCAATGGAACTACCATTGCCTGCGGACCGCGCCTACCCAGAAGCCTTACAGAGCGAGCTGAAATGCTAGATACTTAGCGGACAGGACACTAGACAATTGGACCAGTCATTCCAATCACATTCGTAATAACCGCATGCGTTCACCGGTCTGGCATGCTTAACAATCAATTAAAATCAGAATCAGGACAGATACCATGCCGCAGGAATCCCCCCGGATGATAGAAAATCGCAATGACTTGCTGGACTACATGGCCAGTGGCTCACGGCCCGAGGCGGAATGGCGCATGGGTACCGAACATGAAAAGTTCGGCTTTACCCAGGACGACTTGCGCCCTTTGCCCTATGAAGGCGATCGCAGCATCAGCGCCATACTGGCTGGCTTGGCGGAAAAATTCGCCTGGGACCCGATTTTGGAAAACGGCCTGCCCATTGCGCTCAGCGATAAAACCGGGGCTACCGTCACGCTGGAGCCGGGCGGCCAGTTGGAGCTGTCCGGCGCCTTGCTGGATAACCTGCACGAAACCTGCCTGGAAGTGAATACCCACCTCAAGCAGGTCAAAGCCATTTCTGAACCGCTGGGCATCGCCTTTCTGGGCATGGGTTTTCTGCCCAAGTGGAGCCGCGATGACATGCAGTGGATGCCCAAGGGCCGCTATCGCATCATGCGCAATTACATGGCCAAGGTGGGCAACCTGGGGCAGGACATGATGTCCCGTACCTGCACGGTTCAGGTCAATCTGGATTTTGGCTCCGAAGCCGATATGGTGCAGAAATTCCGTGTGGCCCTGGCGCTGCAACCCATTGCCACTGCCTTGTTTGCCAACTCACCGTTTACCGAAGGCCAGCCCAACGGCTTTGCCAGTTACCGCTCGCGCATCTGGGAAGACACCGATCCGGATCGTACAGGCATGTTGCCGTTTGTGTTTGAAGACGGCATGGGCTTTGAGCGTTACGTGGAGTACATGCTGGATGTGCCCATGTATTTTGTTTATCGCGAGGGGCGCTACCTGGATGTATCCGGCCAGTCATTCCGTAAGTTCATGGCTGGAAAATTGCTTGCGCTGCCCGGAGAGAAACCCAACCTCAAGGATTGGGAAGATCACCTCACCACGGCTTTTCCCGAAGTACGACTGAAACGCTTCCTGGAAATGCGCGGAGCCGATGGTGGCCCCTGGGACCAGCTCTGCGCCCTGCCCGCTTTCTGGGCCGGTCTGCTCTACCACGCACCAGCGCTGGATGCCGCCTGGGAGCTGACTCGCAACTGGAGCATGGAAGAACGGCTGCAACTGCGCCACGATGTGCCACGACAAGGCCTCAAGGCCAGCGTGCAAGGTCGCAGCGTGCAATCACTGGCGCGTGAATTGCTGGGTCTGGCGGGAGACGGACTCAGTGCCCGCCGCCGTCTGAACTCATCAGGCGATAATGAAACCGGTTTCCTGGCACCCTTGCTCGAGACAGCTGAAAGCGGCTTATCGCCGGCCGATCTGAAACTGCAACGCTTTAATGGCGCCTGGCAACAATCGGTGGATCCGATTTACCGTGAATGCGCCTATTAATAATGCTCTGAATAACTCATCCAAGAATTATCAGCCCTCGATTTTCCAGATCACCAGTTTCCAGTCCCGCCGACTGGAAGAGCTGTGGTCATAGCCCAGGTAATAGGTTTTGCCGGCTTCGAACTCAGCTTCAAGGGGCTCAATCCTGTCTTTGTTGGTACCCGGCCCCACTGCAGTGCAAAATGAGGTATTCACCACAGCACGTGCCGACACGGAATGTTTTCCAGGCGCCAGGTCAAAACCCAGTGGCTGAACGTAAACCTGCTCACCATCAATGGTATTTACATGGACGGAAGATATGCATTCGGTGGGTTTTTCATTACCGGTGATGATCTTGGCCTGATGCTCAGGTCCCGCCATTGCCAGCGTTGAGGCCAAGGCAGTAGCGATACCTGCTGCTCCCAGCATGCCTGCCCAAAGCCCCAAACGGCCTTTCGGGTTATTCAATGCCTGTGGTTCGGTGTTTCTGGAATAAGTCATGAACGTTCTCCTGCCGTAATGCTCTGCACAGCGTGGGTTGATGGATGGTGCCTTACCCATTCCCTGATACTGCTTTCGGCACTACCCGCACATTGATTATACGAAAAACAACGTAGAAAAACAGGCAAGACGCAATTCGGCGTGAACTTGCATTGTTTGTCAGGCAAAAATCTCACGGTATTCACCGGGCTTCAAATCGGCCAACTGGTATCGGGCTATAGCGACTCTGACCAGGCGCAAAGTGGGCAAGCCCACCGCCGCCGTCATGCGTCGCAGCTGTCGGTTGCGGCCTTCATCCAGAACGATTTCCAACCAGCTGGTGGGAATGTTACGACGCTCACGTATGGGCGGATGGCGCGACCACAACCATCCCGGCTTGCCTGCCAACAGCGTGGCCGTCACAGCCTGGGCCGGCCCGTCTTTCAGTTTCACGCCATGGCACAACGCTTGGAGTTGGGTTTCACTGACCTGCCCCTCGACCTGCACCAGATAGCTTTTATGCTTGCCCTGCTGTGGATTCGCCAGCTGGTGCTGCAAGGCACCGTCGTCGGTCAGCAGCAACAAGCCCTCGCTGTCTTTGTCCAGCCGACCTGCGGGATAAACGCCGGGCACCGCTATGAAGTCGGCCAGGGTGCTGCGCCCTTCCGTATCGGTGAACTGGCTGAGCACCCCATAAGGCTTGTTGAAAGCCAATAACACCAGGCTCAGTCGGCTTCAGTCAAAACAGTCCAGTTCGAAACAGCGGGTCTCAAAATGGCAAGTCCAGGTCCGGGTTGACCGCCAACATGCGCGAGCGGAACACATTTTTGATGCGTTTCAATGCCTCTTCGGATTCACCATCGAAGCGCACTACCAGTATAGGAGTCGTGTTCGAAGCACGAACCAGCCCCCAACCATCGGAAAAATCAGCGCGAATGCCATCAATGGTGCTGACCTTGGCACCATCAAATCGTGCCTGGGCCTGCATCGCGTCGATGAAAGCGTGATTCTCACCTTCCTGCATTTCGATTTTCAGCTCCGGTGTGCTGTAGCTGGTCGGCAGGGAATTGAGTATGGCTTCAGGTGGTGCCTCGGTACCAGCGAGGATTTCCAGCAGTCGGGCGGCGGCATATATGCCATCGTCCACGCCATACCAGCGCTCACCAAAGAAGAAATGTCCGCTCATCTCGCCGGCAAAGGGCGAGCCGATTTCCTTCATCCTGGCTTTGATCAGGGAGTGACCGGTTTTGTACATCACAGCCTTACCGCCGGCTTCTTCAATGACCTTGGCCAAATGGCCCGTGCATTTGACGTCATAGATGATGGTGGCGCCGGGTACCCGGTCCAGCACATCCATGGCCAGCAACATCATCACCCGATCCGGATAAATGATATTGCCACCCAGCGTAACCACACCCAGGCGGTCGGCATCGCCATCCAGCGCAAGCCCGAGGTCAGCATTCATCAACCGCACCGATTCGATCAGGTCTTTGAGGTTTTGCGGATCGCCGGGATCGGGATGATGATTGGGGAAAGTGCCATCCACTTCATCAAACAGCGGCAAAACCTCGGCACCGATATCACGCAATACCTCCACGGCACACACACCGCCCACGCCATTGCCGCAATCGATGACCACCCGTAAAGGCCGCTCCAGCTGAATATCACCAGCGATACGCTGACGGTATTCAGGCACTACATCCTTTGTCACCACGCTGCCTTCACCGCTCTGCACTTCGCTGCGCGTGATGCGGTGATAAATCTCCATGATCTGATCACCGAACAGGGTGTCGCCTGCCAACATGATCTTCAGGCCATTGTAGTCAGGTGGGTTGTGGCTGCCGGTGATCATCACACCCGTGCCCTTGGCATGTTCGAAGGCAGCGTAATAAAGCACGCCGGTTGGCACCATGCCGATATCCAGCACGTCACAACCCGTCGAAGTGATGCCGTCTATCATGCCGCGTACCAGGTCGGGGCCAGACAATCGGCCATCCCGGGCCACTACTACTGGGCCGGCATCTTTTTCCAGCGCCATGCTGCCCAGCACCTGGCCAACCAGGTTGGCAATACCTGAATCCAGCGTCTTTCCGACCACGCCGCGAATATCATAAGCGCGGAATATTTCGGGCTTGAGTTCTACGGTCACAGAGCCGGAGCCTTTCTGGACACGATCAGCGAGGTCATAACGTAAACGCATGGGTGGGGGCTCCTGTAAAGAAGTGGGTTTGCTAGCCGACGGCAACCCTTCAGCTGGTTCAGAACTATCTACAGGTGATTCAAACGCCATGGTTTGCTCATCGCGATGTTGCGCTTTGAGGTCGGACTGATAGGCCCTTTCATTCGCTGCCAGTTTCCGGGTGATGCGTTCCAGTTCCCAGGCTTTATCCTTGCGATAGAAAAACACCACGGCCAAAAGCAGCAATCCACCCACCACCAGTATCAACAGCAGGGTTCCTATGCCCAGAAAGTTGGTATAGGCGGCCATCGGCATTTCCAGGCGGAACAAAGTACCCGTAACCGGAATGCGCTGCGGCGAGAGCTCGGCGTGACTTTCCTGGCCCAATTTCTTGAGCTCGGTGAGGGCTTGTCGGCCATTGTATTGGGTTAGCCTGAGATAGCTGCCGGAAACATCCGGATTGAAACGGTCGAGCACAAAGGCAGGATCCACCAGCAGCACCACAAAACCGCGCAAATCATCACCCTGCTTCAAGGCAGCCGCCTCGAGCAGCATGGGAGGTTGCAAGCTGCCGTGTAGCTGCAGTGGCGGGTTTCCGTCTTGCCCAGCCTGGTGCAACATTTCCAGTAAGGCAAAGCCATTGGCGCCCATGGTCAAAGGATCATAATTTTCCAGTTCAGCCGGATAGACCTGCACCTGGCGAACTTCGCTGATCTTGCCGCTGGCGTAAGCCTGCAGCTCCGGCAAGGCATCGTCCTGATCCAGCGCCTGTAAAGCCAGTGCGTGTAACTGCGGATCTGTCACCAGCACTTGCAGCTCGCCCGCGATCGCGGTCAATTGTTGGAAGGATTTTTCACTTTGCTCGGTGGTGCGGTTGAAAGCCCGCGCACCCGCCAGGTCCTTGAAGCTCAGCCATATTGCACTGGCTACCAACAACACGGCCAGCAGGCCCATCAGGCCCAGCACACCAGTGGAGACCCGGAACTCCCCCATGGAACCCAGTTTGTCTTCCAGTAGCAATTTGAGCTCGTCCAGTTTGTTCGTTTCTTGATTCATTCCCTGTTCTCTTTCCAGTCCATCAAAAGCTGGCCGCTTGCAGGCCAGCTGCAAAGACCGAAGCCACGCTTGCTAACATTCAGCCCTGTCCGGTATGTCCAAAACCACCCGCACCCCGTTGTGATTGCTCAAACTCTGCTACCTGCTCCCACTGGACCCGGACCACGGGCAGAAACACCAGCTGTGCAATGCGCTCGCCGGGTTCAATACTGAACGCTTGATCAGAACGGTTCCAGCAGGAAACAAAAACCTGGCCCTGATAATCACTGTCGATCAGGCCCACCAGGTTGCCCAGCACAATACCGTGCTTATGGCCGAGGCCGGAGCGCGGCAAAATGACAGCAGCCAGTCCGCTGTCACCCATATGCATGGCGAAACCGGTGGGTATCAGTCGGGTCTGGTCCGCAGCCAACACCAGGGTTTCATCCAGGCAAGCACGCAAATCCATGCCGGCTGAGCCCGCTGTGGCGTAATCCGGCAGGGGAAATTCCTTTCCCAAGCGTGGGTCTATGGCTTTGATTTGGATAGGTCTCACGGTTTTTCTTCTCTGTGGTGAGGTCTGCCAACGCACATTATTGCAGCACAGACAAAAATAGCTGATAAATCATCATCTGTCTCATGATACCAAGCCTGCTGCCTGAAAGCTGCCAGCCCTCTGGCAGCAATCCCCTACAAAGATCCGGCTTTATTCCTCTACCAAACCTGCCCTGCGCGCATAACACTGCTGCATAACCTTAATGCAAAAGAGCGACTACTGATGCAGCTATCCATAGCACCCCGGGAAAAATTGGCCAGTCATGGCATGCCAGCCTTGTCCGATGGCGAGTTACTGGCCCTGTTGCTGTGTACCGGAACAGCCACCATGCCACTGGACCGCTTGGTACAGAGCCTGTTGACCCGCTTTGGCGGCCTGCGAGGCCTGCTGGCCGCAGACCATAAAGCGCTGCGGTCGCAGCCTGGACTGGGCCCGGCCAAGTCGGCCCAGTTGTCGGCCGTGCTGGAGTTATCGCGCCGCTATTTGCAGCAGGGGCTGGTACGGGGAGAACCGCTGGAAAGCCCGCAAGCAACCGAGCTCTACCTCAAATCGGTATTGCGCGATGCCCCACACGAGATATTTGCCTGCCTGTTCCTGGACACGCGCCATCGCGTGATCGCTTTCGAGGAGCTATTCCACGGCACCATCGATGGCGCCACCGTTTATCCGCGCGTGGTGGCGGAGAAAGCCCTCAAACATGGGGCAGCAGCGTTGATAGTTGCTCACAACCACCCATCGGGCATAGGTGAGCCCAGCCTGGCGGATCAGGCCATTACCCGACGACTCAAGGAAGCGCTGGCCCTGCTGGATATCCGCCTGCTGGATCATTTTGTGATTGGTGAAGGGGCACCGGTCTCGATGGCAGCCAAGGGCATGCTGTAGCTGGGATCAGAGAGAATTGAGGTCAGTGAGAAATGTTTCTCTGACCCGGGTTTTTCTTGAATTGGCTTGCAAGCACGGTGGGCATGCGGTATAAAGTGCGGCTGATTTTTATCGAAATATATTAGGTATTCTCCCATGCCCAGAATTTGCCAAGTCACCGGAAAGGGCCGCATGAGCGGTCATAACGTGTCGCACTCGAATATCAAGAGCAAGCGACGCTTCCTGCCCAACCTGCACCACCATCGTTTCTGGGTGGAAAGCGAAAACCGTTGGGTGCGCCTGCGTGTTTCTGCCAAGGGTGTGCGCATCATTGACAAGAAAGGCATCGACGTGGTGCTGAAAGACATGCGTTCGCGCGGTCTGAAAGTCTGATTTAGGGTCTAAAGGAGAACATCATGGCCAAGAGTGCACGTGAAAAGATTCGCCTCAATTCCAGCGCTGGAACCGGGCATTTCTACACCACCGACAAAAACAAGAAGAACACGCCTGAAAAGATGGAAATGAACAAGTACGACCCGGTCGTACGCAAGCATGTTCCATACAAGGAAGGCAAAATCAAATAAGTCAAAAAAAAGAGGCTTGGCAAACAGGCCTTACTATCGCCCCCCTGTAAAACGACCCGCCACTCGGCGGGTTTTTTTTGCCCTCAAATTGGCGTCAGAGTGAGGCGCCGGAGTAACTTTGGATTACCTTGGGGGATTTGTGGTTTACTCTGGCACTTTACTCTGACCCCATAATCCAAATCGTGCCTGAATTACCCGAAGTCGAAACCACCCTGCGGGGCATAGAGCCCGCGCTCAGGGGCCAACGCATAGCCGCCATGGTGATACGTAACCCTGCACTGCGCTGGCCCATACCGGCTGCCGTACAACAGGCGGTTGGGCAAACGGTGGATGCCCTGCAAAGACGTGGCAAATACATCCTGATCGCTGTGGGCGACGGCGGGCTGCTGTGCCATCTCGGCATGTCAGGCTCTTTGCGCATTTGTGAAGCCGGCACGCCACCCAGAAAGCACGATCACTTTGATATCGTGCTGGAGTCGGATGTATGCATCCGCTATCAGGATCCGCGCCGATTTGGCGCCCTGCTGTGGTGGGATGCGCCGGCATTGCAGCATCCCTTACTGAAGGACCTGGGCCCTGAGCCGCTGGAAAACGGGTTCAGCGGCCAACACTTGTGGCAACGCTCGCGCGGCCTGCGTGTAGCGGTGAAGAACTTCATCATGAACGGCCATGTGGTGGTGGGCGTGGGTAATATTTATGCCTCCGAAGCCCTGTTCATGGCGGGTATACATCCCTTGCGGGCCGCCGGACGGGTTTCAGCAGCGCGTTACGAAGCGCTCGCCCAAGCCATACGGGATGTATTGGGCCGCGCCATACGCCAGGGTGGAACCACCTTACGGGATTTCACCAACTCATCCGGAGAGCCCGGATACTTCGCTCAGGAACTGCTGGTGTACGAGCGGGAAGGCAAGGACTGCTTCCAGTGCGGCAGCGTGATTCGACGCAAGGTGATTGGCCAGCGATCCAGTTATTATTGTCCGCGCTGTCAGCGCTAGGGATTGGGGTCAGAGTACAATTTCTCTGGTTCCCGATTGAAGCTGATCATCAGAATTGCGGGAAATTGTACTCTGACCCCTGTTAGTTCCCATTCAAGGATAATGAAGAATGTCCAAATCGTCCCGAAAAAAAGCAACTCTGGCGGTGCACGCCGGTAGCCACAAGGAACTCAATTTCGGCGGCGTCAACACGCCGATATTTACTTCCAGTGCCATTGAATACCTGGACGATTCCGAAGTCCGCTATCCGCGCTATTTCAACACGCACAACAACCGCGTGGTCGCAGAAAAAATTGCCGCGCTGGAAAACGCCGAAGCCGCGCTGGTCACCAGCTCGGGCATGGCAGCCATCAGCATCATCCTTTATGGCCTGCTGCAGCCGGGCGATCACGTGGTGTTCCTTGAAGGCTTGTACGGCGGTACGCACTCGATGATCAGCAATGAGTTCTCGCGCCTCGGCATTGAATTCAGTTTTGTGGCCGCAGATCCTGACGCCATGGAAGCGGCGGTAAAACCCAATACCCGCATGCTGTTCATCGAATCGCCCACCAATCCATTGCTCACCGTGCTGGACCTGTCTGCAGTGGCCGCGGTTGCGCAACGCCATGAGCTACTGGCTGTGATCGATGGTACTTTCGCCAGCCCGATTCTGCAGAACCCTCTGGATCACGGCTTCGACGTCGTCATGCACAGCGGCACCAAGTACCTGGGTGGTCACAGCGATCTTTGCTGTGGCGCCATCGTTGCATCGGCGTCCTTGATCGAAAAATTGCGCCACCATGCCCTGATGCACGGCGGTAGCCTGAATGCACAGGATTGCGCCTTATTGGAGCGCAGCCTGAAAACCCTTGAGCTGAGGGTACAGCGGCAATCCGACAATGCGCTGAAAGTGGCCGAGGCTTTAAACCAACAAGCCGGCATTGCCCGCGTCAACTATCCCGGCCTGGCGCAACACCCCGGCCACGCCATTGCAGCGCGACAAATGAGCGGTTTCGGCGGCATGTTGAGCTTTGAGCTGGCAGACCATATTGAACCGCTGGCCTATCTGCGGCGGCTGAAAATGGTGCCCTGTGCAGTCAGCCTTGGCGGGGTGGAAACCACCATTTGCCAGTCAGTCGCCACCTCGCACCAGAAAGTCAGCGTCGAAGAACGCGAGCGTCTCGGTATCAGGCCCGGCCTGCTGCGCCTGTCGGTGGGCATCGAAGATGCAGACGACATCATTGAGGACCTGCTGCAGGCCTTGAACTGAACCTGACAAGTGACAACCTGCCAAACAGCTTGATGCATCCTGTTTGGCGTATTATTTGATGTTTCTCCATCAAAAAAGGTGGCCGTCATGATAGGGAAAGACATAGACCCAATCGAATGGAGCAAGGCGTTTTTCTGGGCTACCCTTAAAGCCACTTGAGCCGAGTGGCTCAGCAATGACCGGGCGCAACGAAAACTGCCCATGCGGAAGTGGCAAGAAATACAAGAATTGCCACTTTCGAATCCAACTCGGGGACCGTTCTGCCGCATCATCTGACCCTGAATTATTGGCCAAGACTATTGAACTTGCGCTGAGCCAGGGAGATCGCCCTACCCGGGACCAGGCGCTTTCCCGACTGTTGCAAGTTTCACCGAACCATCCGCGAACCCTCTACTATCAGGCGCTTTGCTTACAACTTGAGGGTGAGCTTGAAACGGCTTTGCGGTTTTACACAGCAGCAGCCCGACAGCAGTTTCCCAGCTATTCCACCGCTACTTTAAACGTGATGGCTGCGTCCAAGGCCATTGATACGGCCATGGGTAAATACCCCGGGTCCCAAAGCACGGGCTGGGAGTCACTGCTGGGCCATCCCACTGAGGTCGCTGCGCTTGAGAAAAGCCTGGGGCGGTGGGACATCCAGCAGTCCGCCAGCAAGGACAGTGAGCGTATGATCGCTGCCAACGCCTGGTTCAAGCTGGCAGCCATCAGCAGGCAAGGCCTGGTGGATGCGGAAAAATGCCAGCACTACTGCAAAAAGGTATTGCAGTTAAATCCCGATCATCAGCTTGCACGCAGTACTCTGCTTTTCACACTGAACTACGACACCGTCAAATCGCCAGTAGAAATTCATGCGCTGCACGTGTCCGCGGGAGATTGGTGGGGAAGTCGCTTTCCCGAACGGCAGCGCGCCTTTCTCAACCCGCGTCAGGCGGACAAGGTTCTGCGGGTGGGCTATTTGTCCACCGATTTCCGACATCATCCGGTGGCCTACTTCATCATTCCGGTATTGCGGCATCACGATCCCGTGTGCGTGCAAAGTTTTGTCTACCATGGGCATTCGACCAGCGACGAATATACCCACCAGGCTGCACAGCTTGCCCATCGCTTCCTCAACTGTACTGACCTGGATGACCAGGCATTGGCGCGACAAATCGAACAGGATGGCATCGATATTCTTATCGATCTGAATGGCACCAGCGGACAGGGGCGACAAGCTTTGTTGGCGCAGCGTGCAGCGCCCATTCAGATGACCTGGCTGGGTAGCCCGAATTCGACGGGCCTCCCTACCATGGATTATCGGATCGTGGATAAGGACACTGACCCCCCTCCCCACGCCCAAAGCTGGAATCGTGAGCAGCTGCTTTATCTGCCGCGCCAGTTTTCTGTTTACAGCCCTCTCGGCGATCTTCCGCCTGTCGTCCTTGCGCCCAGCTCAGAAAGCGGCCACGTGACCTATGGCAGTTTCAACAACATTACCAAGATCAACCGCCCCTTGTTACGCTGTTGGGCCGGGATACTCATGCAGGTACCGAACTCTCGTTTGGTGCTCAAATACCCCACACTGGATTACGCACCCTTGCGGCAGCAGCTGTCTGGCCTGTTGGCCGACGAAGGCATCGAGCCATCACGGGTAACTCTCCACGGCAATATCAGCGACCGTTATCAGCACCTGGCCTCCTACGCCCTGATCGACATTCAGCTCGACACATTTCCCTACAACGGCACCACCACCAGCTGTGAAAGCCTGCTGATGGGTGTGCCGGTCATTTCACGAGCGGGTAACGACCACCGCTTTCGCGTCGGTGCCAGTCTGCTCGCCTCAGTGGGAAAGAATCAGTGGATCTGCCAGAGTGACGAGGAATACCAGGAAGTCAGTGTGCGCCTTGGCAGTGATCTCGCCGCGCTGGCCCAAATACGCGCAACTCTGCGCTCGCAGGTGCAGGCGTCCTCGCTTATGGATGCGGCTGGCTTTACCCGCGAATTGGAAAATGCCTATCGGAGCTGTTGGAAACTTTGGTGCCAGCGGCCGAATTGATTCAGCGGTCTTAACCCCCATCATCCTCTACCTGCTTATCCATGTTCTTACGATGCTCATCCAGCGCCTCGTTGTAGTCCTGCGCCTGGAATTTCTGCGCTTTGTTGTAGGGGGCCAGCGGGCCGCTGATGAACGTATCTTCGATTTTCATGGGTGGCGGTTCGGGGGCTGGCTCGGCGCGGAACCACACGGCATATACACAGACCGCTACGATGATCAACAACAGCAAAAATCGCATGTTCTTTCTCCTTTCAGGAAACGCGGAAAATTCCGAAATTTCCTTGTCCCAAAGCCATTCCAGAACTTCAGCCCAGCAATTCCGCCTGGCTTGAATCTTCAAGCTCCGCTGAATCCTCCTGGTTAGTGCGTTCAGCCTGGTCGATCAGCTTGACTCGCTTGCCGCCCAGGAACACATCCTTGAATTCGCGCCGGCTGACCGACACGTAACGATCATTACCGCCGATCTCCACCTGTGAGCCCTCTTTCAGCGCATAACCGCTGTCATCCACCCGCAATACCATGGTGGCCTTGCGGCCGGTATGGCAAATGGTTTTGATTTCTTCCAGCTGGTCAGCCCAGGCCAGCAAGTGCTTGCTGCCTTCAAACAGTTCGCCCTGGAAATCAGTGCGCAGGCCAAAGCACAACACCGGAATGCTTTTGCGATCGACTATTTCGCTGAGCTGAAACACCTGATCTTTATTGAGGAATTGTGCCTCATCCACCAGCACACAGTGAATATTGCGCTGCTCCAGCTCGCCCTGCACATGGGCAAGCAGGTCGGTTTCAGATCCGAATATCACCGCTTCTGCTTCCAACCCGATGCGTGAGCGGATCATGCCGACCTTATGGCGGTCATCCAGAGCCGGGGTGAACAACAGCGGGTTCATCCCGCGTTCGCGGTAATTATGTGCTGACTGCAGCAAAACCGTGGTTTTGCCGGCATTCATTGCAGAGTAATAAAAATACAGCTTGGCCATGCCTCGTTCCCTGGCCAGGCTAAAAGCTCCTGGCCATCCATCAATAAGCTATCTTGCGGCATTTTAACGGCTGGTGCAGTTGATTCACACCAGCGCCGTGGCTGGTCCAGCGGGGCTTTACTGTGAGGGGCCAGCGCAGCAGGTATAATCCCGCTGCTGTTTTGAACCGTGAACCAGATTGGAAAAAATCATGAGCCTGCAGGATGTGCCGGTCGGCAACCACATACCCGAAGACCTGAACGTAATTATCGAGATTCCGATGAACAGCCCGGCCATCAAGTACGAAGTCGATAAGCAATCCGGCGCGATTTTTGTTGACCGCATCCTGAAAACGGCCATGCACTACCCCTGCAATTACGGTTATGTACCGCATACTTTGTGTGGTGACGGTGACCCGGTAGATGTGCTGGTGGTGATGCCTTATCCGCTGCTGCCCGGCGTAGTGGTGCGCTGCCGCCCGGTAGCCCTGTTGCGCATGGAAGACGAGTCCGGCGATGACGCCAAAGTGCTGGCCGTACCGGTTGCTGAAATTACCGGCCTGTATCGTGATGTACTCTCACTGGACGACGTTGATGCCTTGCTAACCATGCAGATTGAGCATTTTTTCACTCACTACAAAGACCTGGAAAAGAACAAGTGGGTGAAGGTTTCGGGCTGGGAAGATATCGATGCAGCGCGCCGCGAAGTCATCGAAGCGGTGGAGCGCTTTAACCAGTTAGCGGACAAACCCAACTTCTGAAGCCGCAATCCGGGGCTGTCGTTTGCTGATCAACTCACCGGCACTATTCGCCTGCTGCCGGCCGCCCTGTTTGCAAGTGGCTGCGAAACAATTGGTCCGCCGCATGCCACAAGCGCCAATGGGCACTGTTGTCTTCCAGCTTGCGGGACAACAACCTGGCTATCTCCTGTATCAGCTGTTCAGCCGTTTGCGGCTGGCTGATAGTGCCCAGGTGTAATTCCCGTTCGCCGTTCTCATCCACCTCCAGCCAATAGAGCACGCAACTGGCCTTGCCTGCGGCCAGTAATGCCGGACCCTCGCCACTGAACTCGGCATTCAGCCCCAGCACTTCGGCGTGGATGGATAGTCCTGCACGGGTGACCGGTGCATCCAGCAATATCACCGGCGTTCCTGGTTCATTGAGAGCGGCTTGCAGCTTGCTGCGGGCTCCGGGCACAGAGATCTCCCGACCCTTGCAACTTTGGTGTATGTATTTCACATTCAGCTTGCTGTACAGCCATTGGAAGGGCACCAGTCTTCGCAAATCCGTGTCGATTCCACGGTAGACAAAGCGAGGGCCCAGCCCAGCTTGCTGGAAAATCTTCAGTACGATGGCCGTAGGGCCGTAGTGCAAACCCAACAAAACCAGGCCGGTGCGGGCCTGCGGCATTGCGCTGATTCGAATGCTGCGGCTGATGCTGTTTGATCGGCCCGCCACGCACAGCCACAGATCCCGCGCTTCCATCATTTCGACCAGGCGCCAGCTGCGTCGCCAGGCACGGGTATCGGCAATCTCAACAAAACGCTGAGCCTGTTGCAAAGCCAGCTCTGACCTGGACTGCAGCAACCAGCCCCGTCTTGCCACCATCAATAGCAACTTCTGACTCCAGCGATAGGGTAAAAGCACGCAAATCAGCGGCAGCAGAATATAGGTGAGGAAGTCACCGATCTGGCGGCCCAGGGTAAAAGGGGATTTAGCTCTGCCCATGCAGGCGCACCCATTCCTCGCGCTGCTGCTGGGCCATGGGGCCACAACGGGTGGTATAGGCTGCTGCCACCGCTGCAGCCTGGTGCTCCAGTATGCCGGACAGCACAATGTGCGCTTCCTGCTCCAGGCAAGCGATCAATTGCGGCGCTAATTCGATCAGCGGGCCGGCCAGGATATTGGCCAGGATCACGTTGTATTGGCCTCTGGGCCAGTCCTGCGGCAAATGGCACTGCAGCACCGAGCTCACCCCATTGCGGGCAGCGTTATCCGTGGTGGCCAGCACGGCTTGCGGATCATTGTCCACGCAGCAGACCGAAGCTGCTCCCTTCAACGCAGCGGCAATACCCAACACGCCCGAGCCACAGCCGAAATCCAGCACTTCCAGGCCAGTGAAATCCAGGCCATCAATCCATTCCAGGCACAGCGCCGTGGTGGGGTGGGTGCCGGTGCCGAAGGCCAAACCCGGATCCAGTTGCAACTGCAATGCCGCCGGGTCATCCGGGCCCTGCATCCCAGTGGGTACGATCCACAGATGACAGCCAAATTGCATGGGGTGGAACCTGTCCATCCAGGCTCGTTCCCAGTCCTGGTCCGCCACTTCGCGCCAGTTGATGGCCTCCGGTCGTTCAATCACGCCACTGGCCAATAGGCCGGAGAGGATGGCGCTGCGATCCGCAGGCTGTTCGAATAGCCCACGAATCTGTACGACTGGCCACAGCGGCGCCGTACCCAGCGCAGGTTCCAGCACCGGTACATCGGCATGATCTTCAAAAGTGATGGCCAAAGCACCCTGCAGCTCCAGCGCATGTTCAGCCTGTTCAGCCTGTTCGCGGGGAACGCTGAGGCTGACTTCCGCCCATTGCATGGCTGCGGCACCCAAAGCCGGCGTCAGCCCTTGGCCTTTTCTGCCAGGCGCTTTTCCAGGTAGTGAATATTGAATCCGCCTTCGATGAAGCCCGGATCGGTGAGCAGCCAGCGGTGCAGCGGGATATTGGTCTTGATGCCGTTGACCACCATCTCATCCAGCGCCACGCGCATGCGCGCCATCGCGATAGCCCGGTCAGGACCGTGCGAAATCACTTTGGCAATCATGGAGTCGTAGTTGGGGGGCACGCGGTAACCGTCGTAAATATGTGACTCCATGCGGATGCCCGGTCCGCCCGGCGCATGAAAGCCGGTAATGGTGCCCGGGCTGGGCATAAAGGTTTCCGGATCCTCGGCATTGATGCGGCATTCCATGGCATGGCCGCGGAACTGAATGTCTTCCTGGCGGTAGGACAGTTTCTCACCGGCGGCCACCAGGATCTGCTCGCGCACCAGGTCGACGCCAGTGATGCGTTCCGTTACCGGATGCTCCACCTGGATGCGGGTGTTCATTTCGATGAAATAGAAGCTGCCATCGTCATACAGGAACTCAAAGGTACCCGCCCCGCGATAGTTAATGCGCTTGCAGGCTTCAACGCAGACGGCGCCGATCTCGGCCCTTTGTTCAGCGGTGATGCCCAGAGCCGGCGCTTCTTCAAGCACCTTCTGGTGACGGCGCTGGGTTGAACAGTCACGCTCACCAAAATGCACTGCATTGCCATGTTGATCCGCCATCACCTGTATCTCGATGTGGCGCGGATTTACCAGGTATTTTTCCAGGTAAACCGTGGCGTCTCCGAAAGCGCTCAACGCTTCCTGGCGAGTCAATTGCAGCGCGTTGTTCAAATGCGCTTCGGTGTGCACCACGCGCATGCCGCGGCCACCGCCGCCGGCAGCAGCCTTGATGATCACGGGGTAACCCACCCGGCGGGCGATGGCCATGCATTCCGGTACGTCATCGCCCAAGGGCCCATCGGAGCCTGGCACACAAGGTACACCGGCTTCCTTCATGGCTTTGATGGCAGAAACCTTGTCGCCCATCAGGCGTATGGTTTCAGCGCGAGGGCCTATGAAAATGAAACCACTTTGTTCCACCCGCTCGGCAAAATCCGCGTTCTCCGCGAGAAAACCGTAACCGGGGTGTATGGCTACCGCATCGGTTACTTCCGTGGCAGCAATGATGGCCGGCACATTCAGGTAACTGTCGCGGGCAGGCGCCGGACCTATGCAGACTGATTCATCGGCCATGGCCACGTGCTTGAGGTTGCGATCCACCGTGGAGTGCACAGCCACGGTCTTGATACCCATGGCATGACAGGCACGCAGGATGCGTAAGGCGATTTCACCGCGGTTGGCGATAACAACTTTATCGAGTAAGGCCATGCGCGACTCAGCGAATTACGAACAGCGGTTGGTCGAATTCCACCGGTTGCCCGCTTTCGGCCAAAATACCCACCACGGTGCCAGAGCTTTCGGCCTCAATCTGGTTGAACATTTTCATGGCTTCGATAATGCACAAGGTCTCGCCTTCCGAGACTTTCTGGCCCAGGCTGACAAAAGCTTCGGCGTCCGGGCTGGGGGAGGCGTAGTAAGTACCCACCATGGGGGAACGCAGGACTTCGCCTTCGGGAATGTCATCTGCTGCATCAGCCGCGGGTGCAGCGGCAGCCTGTGGAGGAGGTGTCACAGCAGCTGCGGCAGGAGCTGAGGCTGCTGCGGGTGGTGCTGCATACTGCGGCGGTGGGGCGTAGTGGACCGGCATGGCACCTGCGGGGCTGCCGCGACTGAGCCTTACCGACTCTTCGCCCTCGACAATTTCGATTTCAGTCAGGTTGGATTCTTCCAGCAATTCGATGAGTTTTTTTACTTTTCTGATGTCCATACGCAATCTGCTCCTGCCCTTGGGCTATGACGTCAAAATAATCCGGATCAGGGATCCAGGTGGTTGACGATGGCTTGCAGGGCTAGCATGTAGCTCTCGCCGCGAAAACCACTGATGACGCCCATGGCGATGTCTGAAAAATAGGAATGATGTCGAAACGGTTCACGCGCATGTACCGATGACAGGTGCACCTCGACAAACGGTATCTGTACTGCCAGCAAAGCATCCCTCAGGACAATGCTGGTATGGGTATAGCCGGCCGGATTGATGATGATGTAATCCACCTCATCGACGGCAGCCTGCTGAATGATGTTGACCAGTGCGCCTTCGCTGTTATCCTGCTGATGGGTGAGTTCGTGCCCGCAGGCTGCAGCAAAACCTTCGAGGTCTTCCATGATTTCCTGCAAGCTGCGATGGCCATAACTTTCTGGCTCGCGACTGCCCAGCAGGTTGAGGTTAGGTCCATTGATAACCCGTATCTTGGCCACCGGTACTCTCGATAAAAATGGGACAGCAAGTCTGCATCACTCGTGCCGATTTGTCCACATTCGCAGCCGTATTGCGTAAGATCGGCGAAATTAGGCCCGCAGTAGCTTTCTGTCAGGATTCCGGAAGTGATTTATTCGCCAGCAGGCTGGTGACTTCCTTGCGTAGCGCCCCCGCCTTGAGCTCGCCCAGATAAGTCCAGCGAACCAGGCCCGCTCGATCCAGCAAAACGCTGTAGGGCAACACACCGCTGAGATTGCCATACAGCTGGGCCACCGTCATGACATCAGTGGACCCCACCAGTATGGGGTAATCAATGCCCAGCTCAGCGGCGAATTCCCGCGCCTGGGCTACATCGTCCAACGCGATGCCCACCACGGTAAATCCCTCAGGCTTAAACTCCTGGTGCAGTTCGGCCAGCATGGGCATTTCTTCACGACAGGGCTGGCACCAGGTGGCCCAGAAATTGACTAGCACCACCTGGCCATCAAACTCAGCGGCAGAAACCCGGTTGCCGTCGCTGCTGCCCAGGGTGTAGTCCGGCCGCAGGGTTCCAATCAAATCGGCAGCCTGTTGCTGGGGTGCAATGGTGGGTTCGGGCTGTGACCACAGCCGATAGGCCAGCGAACCCCCCACGCCTGCCAGCACAGCAACGCTAATCAACAACAATCGCTGAGGCCATTGCATTGAACTATGGGCTTGCTGAATCAGCTGCGCACATCGTGCCGCCGACCGCTTTCAGACTTGAATGGCCGACGCGTAAACTCACTGCGCAGCCATTACCGATTCGAGGTGTGCAGCGAATTCTTCCGGTGGAAAATAGCCGACCAGTCTCCAGGCCTTCATTTCCTCGCCTTGGCGATTAAAAAACAGAATGGCGGGTGGGCCGATGATGCCAAATTCGCGCATCAGCACTTGATCGATATCATCGTGCGCAGTCACATCGGCTTGCAAGGGCTGTAAACCAGCCAGCAAGGACTGTACGGGTGGCTCGTGAAAAGTGTTGCGCTCCATGCGAATGCATTCCACGCACCAGTCGGCGTAAAAATCCAGCATGGCGCCTTTACCGGATGTATTGGCCTGTTGCACCGAAGCCTGCAAATCCTGCAGGGACTTGATACGGCGGAAAGTCGTTGTCTCCGCGGCTGCGGCGGAATGGTTGCTGGCTTTGAAACCCTCCAAGGGTTTGAGCCAATAATCACCACCGGCCGCTGCGCCGATGATCTCCACCGCACCCAGCAACAGCAACACCAGTCCCAGGGCTTTCCACAAACGTTTCCAGCCGGAGGTGCCTGAAGCTATTGCTTCGAAAGCACCCAGATAAACGCCACAAGCTATGGCCAGCACGCCCCACAGCAACATGATGATGCCGCCGGGCAGAATGCGTTCCAGCATCCAGATGGCCAGGGCCAGCAAGCCCACGCCAAACACATTCTTGACCACATTCATCCAGGCGCCAGCCCGCGGCACCAGCTTACCAGCCGATACGCCAAAAGCGATCAGCGGCAGACCCATACCCAGCGACAGGGCGAACAAAGCACTGCCCCCCAGCCAGGCATCCCCCGATGCACCAATCACAATCAGGGCCGCCATCAAAGGTGGCGCTACGCAGGGGCCGACGATCAGGGCCGAAAGGAAGCCCATCACCGCCACGCCGAGCAGACTGCCACCCTGCTGTTTGCCACTGGCTTCGGCCAGGCGGGTTTGTAATCGGCCGGGTAATTGCAATTCAAAAAAGCCGAACATGCTCATTGCCAGTGCGATGAAAATCAATACGAAGGCACTGATGATCCAGGGGTTCTGGAAGACCGCCTGGAGGTTCTGCCCAAACAATCCGGCCAATACCCCCGCCACGGTATAAGTGACGGCCATGGCCAGCACGTAGACCAGCGATAGCCAAAAGGCCTTGAGGCTGGTCAGATTCTCACCCTGGCCGGCAATGATGCCGGACAGAATAGGCACCATGGGAAATACACAAGGGGTAAAGGCCAGCAGCATGCCCGCGATGAAGAAGGCGATCAGGGCCCGTGCTGGATTGTCGGTCAACAGGCTGGCGAGGCGATCCTGCTCACTCAGAGGCGCAACCGGGATTCCTGCGGTTGGGGTACCCGCGGTTGCCGTATTTACGGCTGATGGGGCGGGCATCAATTTTCCGACTATGGCTTGCTGCGCAGCCGGCATTTCGAAACTGACCACCCGTGACTGCGGTGGATAACAGATATCGCCATCGCGACAACCCTGGAACTTGGCTTGCAGGGTAATGCTCTGGACAGGCCCGGCAGGACGATTGAAGCGCACCGGAATCTCGACCTGGTCATAGATCACCGGCACCGAACCGAATTCCGGATCATCCTTGATTACGCCAGCCGGTAATTCTACGTCGCGAACTTCAAAGCCGTCACCCGCCACCACCTGGAAAGAAAACTTGTCGCGATAGAGGTAGTAACCCGGCTGTGCAGTGAAGCGCACCAGGGCCGTTTCAGCACTGAGGCCGATGACCTCATAAACAAAGGCCTGTTCTGCCTCCAGTGCAGGTGCAGCGGCCTGCCCACTGCCTGACTGCCCGTTGAATTCCAGCTCTGCTGTGACATTCTGCTGGCTATCAAGAGCCGCATTAAGTTCGCTCAGAGCCTGGTGTGTAGCCACAGGCGCGGCATCAACCAAAGGCGCCGTGTCGTCTGAGTCCGACAGGCCCATCAGGCTGTTGGCAGCATTGGCCGGTAAACCCACCAACACGACTTGTTCAGTTGGCGGGTAGCACAACACGTCCTGCAAACAGCCCTGCGAGCGAACTCGCAACTGGAAACCATTCAAGTCGGCCGGCAGGCTTTGCAATGGAACGTGCACGGTGATTTTACCGGTGTATTTTTCGACCTCTTCGCCCAGCAACTCGTCGAATGATATTTTTCCCTTGGGCAAGCGAACCTGGCCCAGCTTCACCCCCGGGGTGCTGGTGCTGAAAGACAGGAAACGGTTGTTATACAGGTAGTAGTTGGGTGCGATGTCCCAGCTCAACGCCACGCTTTGCCGGTCCGGGGCAGTGGCGGAAATGATGAACACATCACCGTATTCCCGCACATCCTCGGGTGCTATGGCCGCCGCAGGGGAAATCACCCCCGTAAGTAAGAATAGCAAAGCCAAGCGGGCCAGCCATGGGTTTTGAATTGTTTTGCCTGTCATTGTTTTTCCGTCAATTCTGCGGTCGTGCAGCGTTTGCTAAAGGTTCTCAAAAGGGCCTTCGAAGCACGAATAGCAGTCCTGTTTTATGTTTGTTACCTGCAGTAGACCGGAATTTCGCCGCTTAATTTCAGTTTTTCATTTCTGCGACTTGCACCCAGCACAAATCGAACTTAAAAAATTCAGCGGGTAGTGATCATCGTGTCAGATGGTCCCCGCTTTAATGGTCCAGGCGATTCTACCGGAAAACACCGCCGGGCCAGTGGTCAACGCCGTCTGGCTGGTTAGCCTTTGCAGAGATTTCATCAAACCCCAACTCTGCTGTTATATTTCCAGCACCCCATATTTCTGGTTTCTGATTTCAGGTTTTGCAGAGGAGTCTGCCATGCTGCGCAAGATTTCCGCCGTGTTGTTGGGTTTGCTGGTGTCTGCCGCCACCGTCGTGTTGATCGAATGGATCAGCCACCAGGTTTATCCTGTACCGCCAGGAATGGACTTCAACGATGCAGAGCAACTGCGCTTGTACATATCCAATTTGCCGCTGGGCGCTTTCCTTTTTGTTTTACTGAGCTGGTTGCTGGGCACCCTGGCTGGAGCCGTGGTGGCATGCCAACTGGCTCAGGAAAAGCCGGCAGTTTTCGGCTCCATCATAGGCGCGGTCATGTTGGCCGCTGGCATCGCCAATCTGGTAGCAATACCTCATCACCCCACCTGGTTCTCCATTGCCGGCATCGTCGTGATTGCAGCAGGGGCATTGCTGGCCATACGCTGGTCTTCAAGCAGTGGCTCGCGCATGCAGGCCTTCTGATCAGCGGCAAGCATCAAGTCGGCCTGATTTCTCAACTTGCAATTGCGACCAGTCAACCACAGCCTTTGCCCGGCCATGCCAGTCGAGCGCCAGCAGATATCAATGCAACAGACCCGCTTGCATATAAATCAAGGCGAATGCTGCAACTGATTTTTCTCCCGGTATCCGTCTCACCTGTAAAGCCTTGTAAGATTGTAGCAATGGCGAGAAAAGACCTAAATCCTGGGAACAAACCAGGAATTGGCTGTGACGCTGTCATCGGAGCCGCGTGAAGGGTTTGAATAAAACCCTTCTGCCTTCCCGGACAAAGCTCACTGTGGCCAGAACAGCATTACGACCAAGCGGGGACCAGGAATCGGCATGAGTTTAAACGGCTTGAAATGGATTTATCGATCGCTCCGTTATCGATACAAACTGGAGCCGCGGGAAATCCAGCTGGTGCTCGAAACGCTGAAACCGGGCGACACCGTGGTTGATATCGGGGCGCACAAAGGTGCTTTCACTTACTGGATGAGAAAAGCGGTAGGTTTGAGCGGCCGGGTAATAGCCTTCGAACCTCAACCGGATCTCGCCACCGCACTGCAGTCGCTCACACGCCACCAGCGATTCCGGAATGTCTCGGTTGAATGCCTGGGACTGTCCTCTTCGGTGGGCATGATGAGCCTGCACGTACCGGAGCGAAAGACTTCTCCTGGCGCGACACTTGAAAGCTCCAATACAGCACAGGATGAAAATAGTGTTTCCGGCGGCCACTCCTATACCGTTCCGGTTACCACGCTGGATGCCTATTTTGCTGCCGAAGAACAACCTGCTGTCATCCGCTTGATCAAATGCGATTCCGAAGGTCATGAGCTGGAAGTATTTCGTGGTGCAGAGCAGATTCTGCGCCAGATGCGCCCCAGTTTATTGTTCGAATGTGAAGCCCGGCATCGTGCCTCCGGAACGGTGGTCGAGGTTTTTGACTACCTCATCTCCCTGGGCTACAGCGGATACTTTGTTGACCACAATGGCCTGCAGGCCATCGAAAAGTTTAAGCCCGAGTGGCACCAGGCTAAGCCAGGTGGTACTAATTACGTCAATAATTTCTTTTTTAGGCCGCAGACGATCCCGGGCGACAACTGATCATGCAAGTGGGACTGGACCTGACGCAGGCAATCAAACAAAGTGGACGTGGCATTGCGCGCTATATCCGTGAGCTGACGCCCCGCCTGGCCGACCCCGCGCTGGACCTGCAGCTGACTCCCTGTATCCGTAGTCAGCGTTGGTTTCAAAGCTCCCGGGTGCAGCTTTTAACACCCGGTTGTATTCCACGTTGGCTGCCTTTTTCATTCTGGATGAGTGCCTCGGGGCTGGAATTATTTCACAGCTTTGGTAATCACTTACCGGCGATTTCGAATGTCCCTTTGTCATTCACCATTCATGATTTTCGCGCTTTGGATTTATCCCCCAGCAACGGAGTGGGCGCGCGACTGCGTCGAAACATACAACGTGCAGAGGGGATTATTTGTCTCACTGAACATGGCCGATCAAGGCTGAAGCACTACTATCCCGACATGGAAATGAATCGGGTTGCGGTGATTCCCCACGGGGTCGATCATGAGAAATTCCGGCCACAGGATCCCGATCGGGCCCGTCAGACAGCCAGCCGTCTGGGCATAACCGCACCTTTTCTGCTGCAGTTGGGAAGCTGGTTTTCACACAAGAACCTGGAGCAGGCCATACGCGCATTTGCCGCTTCAAAGTGCAGCAAAGAAGGCTTTCATCTGGTGTTTGTCGGCGGTGGAGCAAGCAAAGACTACCGCCAAAGCCTGGCCCAGTTGGCCAGGCTGGAACGGGTTGATGAGCAAATTCATTGGATAGAAAATGTTGCGGAACAGGAGTTGCCCTTGTTGCTGTCCGCCGCCAGCGCGCTGATACAGCCATCCCGTTACGAAGGCTTTGCCCTGCCCCTGCTGGAAGCTATGGCGGTGGGATTGCCGGGCGTGGTTTCGGACTCCTCCTGCCTGCCAGAAGTATCGGGTGGAGTTTGGCCCGTCTGCAGCCAGGAAGATCCCGAAGACTTTGCCAGCGGCATTGATGCCATTTGCCTGGATAGTGAGCGCCGCCAGACGGCCATTGCGGCCGGTCTCAAACAAGCTGCCAGGTTCACCTGGGAACAGACTGCCCGCGAAACTGCCGACTTCTTTCGTCGCCTGTCAATCCAATGCAATACGTGAGCCCGATACAGACCCGGATATCATGAAATAACGGTTGAGCTAAGCCGCCTGCCGGTGCGGGTCCGCTTGAGCGATGGATTAGGCTTCACCGCGCTTGGCAGTTGATGCGTGTTCAGTTCGGCTTAACTGCCGCAACCATGGAGACTGCGTAGACCTCTCCATTGGGCCTGCGGATCCTTAGCTTCAGCGTCTCACCGATATTTTTCTTCATCAAATGCTCTAGCTCACGCGCTTTCGTTCCGGCGACAGGCTTGCCCTCCACCTCCACGATCTGATCTCCGGGTTGGATACCTGCGGCTGACGCTGGACGGCCAGGCGAAACCGACCGTACCGTTACGGACGTCAAGGTAGGGTTAAGAAAGCCCTCTCCATCCACCGATATCGAAAGGCCGAAACCGCCTGGCTTCGGCTCGGGCTGAGCAATCACGGATGTCGCGGTGACAGCACATATCACTGTGAGCAGAACAAGACTACGACGAAGCATTTGGAGCGTTCCCGTGAAGCCTAACGTTTTAGTGAAGCCGCGCGTGCGCAGCACGCGTCCGGTGGAGACCGCGGGCCTTATTAACTGATTCTGTACACATCACGCCGATGACCAATTTTTACAACCACAACTATCAACTTAGTATCCCGAATCTCGTAAAGAATCCGATAAACGCCTTGTCGGATACGATATTTTTCCTGACCGGAGAGCTTTTCTACACCAGTCGGCCGAGGCTCCGTTCGCAAGGCTTCAATGCGCTTTAGCATTCTTGCGACATCCTTTTTCGGAATTTGGCGTAGGTCCTTTGCAACAGACTGCTTGAATATAACTTCAAAGCTTTCCATGGGCTTTTAGATCATTCAGCAGCTCTTCATAAGTGATTGTTGGCTCGCTTATTCTTTTATCATAGGCCTCTAAATCTTCCTGATCTTCCTGCAATACATTGCGAACTGCCTCATTTACCAGATCCGATACTGATCGATGCGTAAAGGCCGCTTTTAGGCGCAAGGCTTGATGGACTTCAGGTTCAAAATAGACCGTTGATCGCTTGGATGTGTCGCTCATAGTTTTTTCCTCCAAAAGCGATATTAACGCTATAACGTTATAGCGTCAAGACGTTGAAGCAAGAGCAGTTAACGCCGGTGTTCAGCCGCCGGCCGAGCGCGCAGCGCGAGGACGGTTGGCTGGAACACCTTGTTGGGGCTCATGCAATCTGAGCCAGACAGCGTAAAACATTGTTCCTCCAGCCAAGCCCTGAATCCCGAACCGAATGATTTCTTCAATGTAGTTCAGCCAACCATAGATCGTGTAGACACCGTTCGTCACGAACTGCGCATAGGCGCCATGCCAGTTAGCTCCGTAAGAAAAACCAGTGTGATCGCGGAATAGGGGGAACGCAAAGATTGTATAGGGGAGCGCCGCTGCAAGAAAGCCCGCAACTGAAATTGAGCCCCAGCTGAGCTTCCGGGTGCGCCTTAGCACCGTGAATAGCGGAATGCCTAGGAGCGCAACAAAGGCGGCGGCGACCACGACAACGTAAGCGCCTATCGGAAGGAGCTGTGAGGCTACTCGCCCCAGGTCGCCCGACTGCGTTGTTGCGCCGCCAAGAAGGCTGATGACGAGAAGTACTCCGGTCAGAAGTGCGAACACGACAGGCTGAATTAGTACTGCCGCTAGGAATGCGCCGCCGATCGCTTTCATGAGCCCCAACTACAATTTTACGGAAACCGTGGAGATAAGTGCTTTAGAGCGTGTTTTTAGCTTCGTCACTTGCAAAATACTCCTTTGAATCAACTATATAACACGTGCGTGCGAGCTTCGTTAACACCACCAATTCGTTGTTAATGATAGATAACGTACAAAACATAGCGCTTTCTATCTGCTTTTTATACAAGGATCCTTACCTTGGCGTGTTGCCACGAATAACGCGTCCCGAGAACCATGAGTATCGAATCAAATACGCATTGTTTTGGGGTTAAACAAATAACAATCGAACGCGGGGAGAACTCTCCAACTGCAACAGGCGCTCGACTTACGGGCAGCCAGAAGCTTGCACCTGCTCCCCGGTCGTTTGATCTGCTGTTCAGTGATTTCCGGGACAGATGAAAAAAAGCCGCCCGAAGGCGGCTTTTTCAATTGCTTCGAAGCTAAAGATCAGAGCAAGGGCACAATCAGCAGTGCCACGATGTTGATGATCTTGATCAGCGGGTTGATGGCTGGGCCGGCGGTGTCCTTGTACGGATCGCCTACCGTGTCGCCGGTCACTGCAGCTGCATGGGCATCGGTGCCCTTGCCGCCGAAGTTGCCGTCTTCGATGTACTTCTTGGCATTATCCCAGGCACCACCACCGGTGGTCATGGAAATGGCCAGGAACAGGCCGGTCACGATCGTTCCCACCAGCAGGCCACCCAGCGCCTCGGGCCCCAGCAGCATGCCGATGATGATGGGTATCAGCAATGGCAGCATCGAAGGAACGATCATTTCCTTGATGGCAGATTTGGTCAGCAAATCCACCGCGCGGGAATAATCCGGCTTGGTAGTACCTTCCATAATGCCCGGGATTTCACGGAACTGGCGGCGCACTTCAGTCACCACCGCGCCGGCTGCACGACCCACGGCTTCCATCGCCATGGCACCGAACAGATAAGGCACCATGCCACCGATGAACAGTCCGATGATCACGCGATAATCCGACAGATCAAAGGCCAGCACGCCAAACCCTTCTTTTTCCAGCACGTGCGTGTAATCGGCAAACAGCACCAGCGCTGCCAGACCGGCTGAACCAATCGCATAACCCTTGGTGACGGCCTTGGTGGTGTTACCCACCGCATCCAGTGCATCGGTGGTTTTACGCACATCTTCCGGCAGGTTGGACATCTCGGCGATACCACCGGCGTTGTCGGTGATGGGACCAAAAGCATCCAGTGCCACGATCATGCCGGTCATCGACAACATGGTGGTGGCGGCAATGGCAATGCCATACAGGCCGGCGAGTTGGTGCGCGCCCCAAATGGACAGACACACAGCTATCACCGGCAGTGCCGTCGATTTCATGGACACACCGAGGCCAGCAATGATGTTGGTGCCATGGCCTGTAGTAGAGGCTTCAGCCACTTTTCGCACCGGGGCATATTCGGTACCGGTGTAGTACTCGGTGATGACCACCATGGCAGCCGTCAAAGCCAGGCCGATCAGCGCAGCAAAGTACAAGTTGATGGAGCCATCACCCATGACGATGGTGGTTACCGGATAGAACGCCAGGCCGGCCAGAATGCCCGAAACAATCACACCCTTGTACAGGGCATTCATGATCTTGCCGCCTTCCTTGATGCTGACGAAGAAGGTGCCGATCACCGAAGCGACGATGGACAGGGCGCCCAGTACGATGGGGTAAATCACGGCGTTGATGCCAACCGTTTCAACCATCAGGCTGCCCAGCAGCATGGTGGCCACCAGGGTTACCGCATAGGTTTCAAACAGATCCGCGGCCATACCGGCGCAATCACCTACGTTGTCACCCACGTTGTCGGCAATCACGGCCGGGTTACGCGGATCATCTTCCGGAATACCGGCTTCGACTTTACCCACCAGATCAGCGCCTACGTCAGCACCCTTGGTGAAAATGCCGCCACCGAGACGGGCGAAGATGGAGATCAGCGAGCCGCCAAAGGCCAGGCCCACCAGCGCGTGCAAAGAATCAGCTTCAGAAACGCCAGCATTCTTCAACACCATATAGTAGCCAGCCACACCCAGCAGACCCAAACCAACCACCAGCAAGCCGGTGATGGCGCCGCCACGGAATGCGACATTCAGCGCCGGGGAAATGCCTGAGCGAGCCGCTTCAGCGGTACGCACATTGGCTCGTACGGATACGAACATGCCAATGTAGCCGGCCAGCGCAGAGAATACGGCTCCGACTGCAAAACCGATGGCAGTGGCCCAACCCAGGGCAAAGCCAACCACGAAAAACAGCACCACACCCACGATTCCGATGGTGGTGTACTGCCGGTTCATATAAGCATTCGCACCTTCCTGAATCGCTGCTGCGATGCTCTGCATTTTTTCATTGCCGGCAGGCTGGCTCAGGACCCACTTGGTCATGAACAGGCCATACACCACCGCCAGAACGGCCGCGCCGAGCGCCAGCCAAAGCGCCATATCACTAGTCATTTGAAACTCCCTCCGGAAAAACCGATCAACGTTTTAAATCTTATGATGTTACCCAACAGCACAAGCTGTGTTCCTGCGCTGCTCGCCCTAAAAAATCGCGCCATGGTAGCAAATTTCAGCCAAAGGTGTGCATGGACACGCTCTTAGCAGTGACGTGCGTGGCTCTGGAAGGCCTGTTCACACATCAAAATCGGGTAGTTTCTTCTTCAACAGGGTATTTTTCAGCCTGACGTACTTGGGCAAACCCTGTCGGTCGTAAGGTGGATAATCCTCACCCTGGATCAGCGGTTCCAGGTAGCGCCGGGCGGCAGCAGTGATGCCAAAGCCATCTTTCGTGATAAAACTTTTGGGCATCTTTTTCTCACGGTTGGCCACTTTGCTGAGCTGGGCCTCGCCGATTTTCCAGCGATAGGGCTGGTCTGAAACGCGTTCAATTACCGGCATCACACCGCTTTTACCCTGCAAGGCCATCCGCACAGCAGCCGCACCGACGGCATAAGCCTGGTCGACATCGGTTTTTGAAGCGATGTGTCGTGCCGAGCGCTGCAAATAATCAGATACAGCCCAGTGATACTTGTAGCCCAGGTTGCTTTTGACGATCTCGGCAAGCACTGGCGCCACGCCACCCAACTGCGCATGGCCAAAAGCATCTCGGGTACCGGCTTCGGCCAGGAAACGTCCGTCGGCAGTTCGCACACCTTCGGATACCACGATGGAGCAATAGCCGTGCTTATCCACCGTGTGTTTCACTTTGGCCAGAAATGCTTTTTCGTCAAAGGCCACCTCGGGAAACAGGATGATGTGTGGTGGATCGCCCGCTTCGCGTTGTGCCAGTCCGCCTGCTGCAGCGATCCAGCCTGCGTGCCGGCCCATGACTTCGAGGATAAACACCTTGGTCGAGCTGGAGGCCATGGAAGCCACGTCCAGGCTGGCTTCCATGATGGAAACCGCCACGTACTTGGCTACTGAACCGAAGCCGGGGCAACAATCGGTGATGGGTAAATCGTTGTCGATGGTTTTGGGCACACCAATGCATTGCACCGGAAAGCCCAGCTTGGCGCTGATCTGCGAAACCTTGTATGCAGTATCAGCCGAATCGCCGCCACCGTTATAAAAAAAGTACCCCACATTATGCGCCTTGAGCACTTCGATCAGGCGCTCGTACTCGCGCAGGCTATCCTCAATACTTTTCAGTTTGAAGCGGCAAGACCCGAAAGCACCACCGGGTGTATGGCGCAGTGCGGCGATATCCGCTTTGCGCTCCTTGGAGGTATCGATCAGCTCCTCGCGCAGAATGCCGATGATGCCGTCCTTGCCGGCCAGCACCTTGCCTAACTGTCCGCGATTCTGGCGGGCGGTCTCAATAACCCCGCATGCAGTGGCATTGATAACGGGCGTAACGCCGCCCGACTGGGCGTAAAGGATGTTTTTTTTCATTGCTTTGTGGGTTTCCTGATGCTGCAAACCTTAAAATTGACTTGAATGGGGCTAGCGGTTAGCTTTAGCGGCTTATTCTAAAGGACAGGAAGCGTCTTATGCGAATCGTGTTATTGGGCGCACCAGGCTCCGGCAAAGGCACCCAGGCTGCCCTGATGGTTGAAGCTCTGGGCTTGCCACATATCTCAACCGGCGTGTTGTTGCGAGCCGCTGTGGCGTCCAATTCTCCGCTGGGCCAGGCTGCCAAGGCTGTGATGGACCGCGGTGAACTGGTTTCTGATGACATCATGCTGGGGCTGATTGAAGAACGATTGTCGCAAAGCGATGTGAGCGGCGGTTTTATACTCGATGGTTATCCACGCAACCTGTCACAGGCCAAAGCTTTGGATGAGCTGTTACAGCGGCTGAGTCAGCCGGTGGAACAGGCACTGCAGATCGATGTGGACGAAGAGGAAGTGATCCAGCGCATTGCTGGCCGCGCTGCCGCTGAAGGCCGCAGCGACGACAGTGAAGCAGTGGTGCGGAATCGTATGCGTGTCTACGCCGAGCAGACCGCTCCTGTGGCAGATTACTATGCAGCGCAGAGCCTGTTGACCCGCATACTGGGGCAAGGCTCCATCGACGACGTGTTTCAGCGCATCATGGCTGTGCTTCACTCCAGGAGCGACTGATTATCAATCAGCAAGCCCCCTTGCACTGCTGGCTGCATTTCTGGCTACCTGTCCCGCCACATTTTCTCAGGTTTTCATGATCCAGCTGCCTCAGCAGCTGTTGCGGGTCATAGTCCTGCGCGGTGGTCCGCAGGATTTGCCGGGCGGATGGAGCCCGGCTGCACTGACCGTGCTGCTCTACGTCGCCCTGGGCATGCTGGCAGACAGCATGTTGCAGCTGGAAACCAGCAGCCTGCGCAGCCTGCTGTCGATCACGTTGCAGATCATGGGCATTACCGTACTACTCCGGTTCAGCGGTCATGCCGAGCGATTGCCCCAAACCATAACAGCCGCAGCCGGCACCGGTTGCCTGTTCGGTTTGATGTCCATAGTCCTGCTGACACAATCAAACGGTAGTGCATTGCCCCCGGGTATAGCCACACTGTGGCTGGGCCTGTTTATCTGGAGTCTGTTGGTGGATGCACATATCTACCGCTCAGCACTGTCCACTACAATGAGTGTCGGTATTTTGATTGCCGTCATGTTGTTTGCACTGAATTTCATTGTTATTGATGCCCTGTTTCCTGCTGCGCAGGACCTTTGAGTCTTAAATATGCATATTCATATACTGGGTGCTTGTGGAACCTTTATGGGTGGCGTGGCCTTATTGGCCAAACGCGCCGGCCATAAGGTTTCGGGCTCCGATCAACACACTTATCCGCCCATGAGCACCCAACTGCGGGCCGAAGGCATTGAGCTGTTCGAAGGCTATGCGGCAGAGCACCTGCAGCCACACCCTGACCTGGTGGTGATTGGCAATGCCCTGAGCCGCGGCAACCCGGCGATTGAATACGTGCTCGACAGCGGCATACCCTATACCTCCGGCCCGCGCTGGCTGGGCGAGAATTACCTGCGAGGCAAAACCGTCATCGCCGTGGCCGGTACGCACGGCAAAACCACAACCGCCAGCATGGTGGCTTTCATACTCGAACAGGCCGGCCTGAACCCCGGTTTCCTGATCGGTGGCGTACCGCATGATTTTGGGCACTCAGCGCGCGACGGTGAAAACATATTCGTGGTTGAAGCCGATGAATACGACACAGCCTTTTTCGACAAGCGCGCCAAATTTGTGCACTACCGGCCGCACATCGCCATTCTGAATAACCTCGAACACGACCACGTCGACATATACCCTGACCTGGCATCCATACAAATCCAGTTCCACCACCTGGTGCGTACCATTCCAGGCAAGGGCACCATTATCAGTAACGCCGCCGATGATCCCCTCGAAGCGGTGCTGGACCGCGGCTGTTGGAGCAATCTGCAGCGCTTTGCACTGAGCGATGTGGAGGCCGAATGGCAAGTGGTGCTCAACAAGCCCGGCGGTGGTGAGCTGAGTTTCAGTCGGGCCGGTGTACCCATTGGCCAGATGAGTTGGAGCATGCAAGGCCGCCACAATGCCATGAACGCCTGTGCAGCGATTGCAGCCTGCGTTGCGGCTGGAGTGGATGCGGCCAGCGCCATTGAACACTTGTCACGCTTCCGTGGTGTCAAGCGGCGCATGGAGTTGGTGGCCGAGATTGGCGGCGTACATATTTATGACGACTTTGCCCATCACCCCACTGCCATACGACTCACGCTGGAGGGCTTGCGCCGCTCCATCGGTAATGCGCGCTTGTTGGTTGCCCTGGAGCCACGCAGTAATACCATGCGCGCCGGCATTCACATCGACGAGCTGGGCCCTGCCCTGATTGCCGCTGATCGGGTCTGGTTAAAAGCGGGCGAAGGCATCAACTGGGACCCGCAGGAAGCGCTGGCACCACTGGAGGGCCGTGGCCGGGTGGTCACCAAAACCGAGGATCTTTTGCAGCACATGGGGGACGCGGTCAAGGCAGGTGATCACGTGGTGTTCATGAGCAATGGCGGCTTCGACTCTGCCACTGAGCGTTTCTGCCAACAGTTGAGCAGTTCTGCAGGTGCTTGAAATCCCGCTGTTTCCTTTGCGCACGGTGTTGTTCCCCGAGGGCTATCTGCCGCTGCGTATTTTTGAACAGCGCTATCTGCAAATGGTGCGCAATTGCGCCAGCAATGATTCCGACTTTGGCGTTTGTCTGATCATGGAAGGCGAGGAAGCGATTGCACCGGTGCGCCCGGCCAGCATTGGGACGCTGGCGGAAATTGTCGATTGGTACACGCTGGAAGATGGCCTGCTGGGGGTTTCAGCGGTGGGCGCAGATCGTTTCCGCGTGCTGCATACCGAACGGCAAGCGGATGGCCTGATGCTGGGACAGGTGGAGTTGTTACCCGAGCCGCCCACTCAAATTGTGCCAGTAGCCTATTCGGTGCTCAGCCAGGTGCTGGCCCGCTTTATGGAAAAAGTCGGCGATCAGTACCCGGGACATTCGGCTGAACGGCTGGACGATGCCAGCTGGGTGGGTTACCGGCTGGCTGAACTGCTGCCGCTGGCTGCCATAGAGAAACAACAGTTGCTGGAGCTGGATGATCCCCTGCGGCGCCTGCAGGACCTGCTACAGATAATGCCGCGTTTTCAATCGGAATAGCGTTTGAATTAATGGCTTTGGCTCTAAGTGAGGCCCACTGTCAGAAGAGGCCTCCGATCCTGGGTTTTTGCCTTTCGTCAATAAGGCCCTCGACTGGTATACGTACCGCATCCCCGAGTCCGCCGCCCTTCGGGTGCCCTCGCAGTAATGCGGCTTCCGAGGTCGGCCATACTCCCGTCCATGGTCGGTCTGGCCTTTCGGGCACATCCCTGTGCCCTCAACCGCGGGTCCACATTACTACTCGGCGGC
>JBBKVS010000372.1:0-7775 GCA_037968555.1 Lysobacterales bacterium
GCTGGCCAATTCAAACGCAAACCCGTCAAATCCATCGAACCCGTCCTCGCCGCCATGCAGGTACTGGGCCACGCCAGGCTGGTTGAAGGCCAATGGCGCCTGGTCTGAATTCCCCGCCCATTCTGCAAGCAGTTTTCCTACACAAATTCACCGAATATTCCACTGCCGCGTTTCAGCTGAAACGTCCACACTGCAATCAGCCGAGCTGAAGGGACAGTTTCTCGCTGACGATTGCCAAAACCTGGCCAGTAAATTCTTACGTGGACTGATTGATGAAGTCAGGCGCTATAATTGCCTCGAATAAAAAGGCCGACCGGATGTGTGAGCCGGCCTGACATTGGAAACTTTCTCGTTCCCCAGGCACATCAGCTTTGGGTACAGCGAATTCAGAGGCTTGATGCAGTATGGATAAACTTTGCACGATTGGTTACGAAGGCGCCGAACTGACCGACTTTATTGAAACCTTAAAGCTGCTGGAAGTTGATTTGCTGCTGGATGTTCGCGAACTACCTGCATCACGTCGCAAGGGCTTTTCCAAGAATGCCCTCAAAGAGGCTCTTGCCGGAGCGGGGATTTCCTACCATCATGAAAAACTACTGGGTTCGCCCAAAACAATCCGGCATGAACTGAGAGAAACCTGGGACTACAAGCGATTCTTCAAACAATTCGACAAGCACCTCCTGAAGCAGACAACCCTGGTAGAGCAGCTTGCGGAAGAGCTCTCAGGTCACATTGCACTGTTGTGTTTTGAACGAAATCATAAGGAGTGTCATCGCACTCCTGTGGCTGAAAAGCTGGCTGAAATTTCCGGAATTGAGCTCAGGCATATAGGGGTGCAGGATCATGCTCAAAGGCAAAGATTCAAAAATAAGGGTGAGAATTTTAGTAAAGGCCTTTCCGCAGCCCAGTAAAAAGCACGAAGAAACCGTTTGTTGTGCCGGGGTAGACGAAGAAACCCGGAAGATGGTCCGACTCTTCCCTATTCGGTTTCGTCGCCTGCCGCCGGAAGCTCAGTTTGATCGTTATGATCAGGTTGAAATGACGGTCACCAAAGCCAACGATGCACGTGTTGAAAGTTTTCGCGTGGATGAGGGCTCCATCAAAGTTTGTTCGCGTGCCACAGCGAGCAATTTTTCCGATAGAAATCGTGTTGGCCTTTGGGCTCCGCTAATCAGCGAAAGCATGGAAGCGCTTGAGACCTCACAAAAATCAATTGGTACCAGCCTGGGAATCATTTGCCCGGAAAATCCCGAGTTCTGCCATGAACCATTGGTCGATTCAGGAAAGGAGGTTCAGAGCCTGGTGAATGCTCAGCACCTCATGTTTGAAGAACCGCTCAAACCGCTCCAGGCACCTAAGTATCGTTTTTACTATCGTTTTTTGTCGGCGGGCAAGCTGTACCAACGCACCATTCTGGACTGGGAAGTTCAGGCTGCTTTCGCAAACTTTCGTCAGCGCTACGAAACAGAAGCCATAGCCCTGAAGATGTTGTACGAGCAATATGCAAAACGAATTCCTCTGCAGAACCTGCATTTTGTTATGGGCACCATGGCCAAACGCCAGTTTCAGTTCATCCTGATTGGGTTACTTCGTTCCCCACTCTCTCCAAAGTTGCTGAGTCAGCAGCAAGACCTGTTTGGTTAGCTGAAGCTATAATTATTCGGCCAGTTATGGATCATTAAGTCACTCGTGGAGGAGCACCAGCATGAGTTCATCGCCGAATGGAAGCGACACTTCACCCGTTGAAATAACGCATGTGTCTGCAAACGGCGTGTGGTTGCTGGCGCACGACAAAGAGTTGTTCATGTCGTATGAAGATTTTCCCTGGTTCGCAGACCAGCCCATCAAGGCCATCCTGCGAGTGGAAGAGCCAACACCCGGACACTATTACTGGCCGGACCTGGACCTTGACCTGAGCGAGGAAATTATTGAAAACCCCGATCGGTTTCCCTTGCTGGCGAACCACCAGGGGTGATCAGCCAAGCCAACTTTGATGAGGGCCAATCGCACCTGGCCTGAATTCCCCGCCCATTCTGCAAGCAGTTTTCCTACACAAATTCACCGAATATTCCGCTGCCGCGTTTCAGCTGAAACGCAGATACTGTTGAGCAGATGTGTTTAATAAACAATATCTTAATAATTGGTATATGCGGCTACGCCTGGCAGGAAAAACTGAATTTCAGAAAATTAAACTTGACTAAACTTGACTCCAATCTATACTCCGCCAATGGAAAAACGACTGAATTCGCTGAATACCCGGCTGGCCATGGAGCAGGCCGGGCTGACCCAAACAGCGATTGCGCAAGAACTTGGAGTATCAAAAGAAGCAGTTTCGCAGTGGCTGAATGACAAGTCCTTTCCGCGTCCGAATAAACTGCTGCAACTGGGCAAATTGCTAGGCCTGCGCTTCGATGACCTTGTCATCAAGGAAGATCCGTTCGTACCCAAGGTCGCCTTTCGGAAGATGAAGGGGACCAAAACCAAAAATCTTCATGTTGAGAAAGCACAGGAAATCGGGGTTTACTTGCGCCAGCTCGTGCCATTCCTGCCCTTCAGCACTCTGGAAATGCCACCAGTGCTCAAGTCGCCAAACTGTGATTACGAGTATTTGCGTCAAGTCACTGCCCATGTCCGCGCCGATATCAACCTTGGCCCAGATGAGCATGTTGATTTTACTCATTTGATACGGCGCTTCAGGGACCTTCAGGCTGTTGTAGTACCCGTTCTCTGGGGTAGCAAGCGGGTTCACGAAAATGCAGTTCATATCTATTTGCCCGATTCACAAACAACCTGGGTTTATCTGAACCTGGATACCAATGTTCATGACTTCAAATTCTGGATGGCTCATGAACTCGGTCATTGTTTGTCGCCGGAACTGGAGGGAGATGAGGCAGAAGATTTTGCCGATGCTTTTGCGGCCAGTTTGCTGTTTCCTCACGATTTGGCGGCTCAGGCCTATGTCTCAATCAGTAAGCAAAAGTCACCAGCGAAGATGATTAGCCACATCATTGACCTGGCGAATAAGCAAACGATTTCGCCTTACACAGTGCTCAAACAGGTAAACCGATTTGCGTTTACTCAAAGAGAACTTGAATTCGAATTCGATAGCGCATTTCACGGTGCTGTGACGAACTTCAATAAGAAATTTCTCAATCACAGTGATGCCTTGTTTGCTGGGCTGAAACTCGACGAGAACGGCAAGCGAACTGCACGTGAGTATATTGAAGAAGTTGAAAAAGCCTTTGAAACGCCATTCTTTGATTTGCTCAGAAAATATTTGAGTCAGCACAGCAAAGGCCCTGGATACGTCCAAACCGTATTGGATGTTTCATTGTTGGATGCCCGGAGTATTCACGCTGAGCTGACCTGATGGCGCAAACGAAGATTCTGATTGATACCAACAGCTACATTCGGTTGGCAAGAACAATCCACCCCTTGTTGTTTCAGCCGTTCGGTGAAGACGAATACTGTTTGTATGTATTGCCGGAGCTGAACAAGGAGCTTGCCAACCATAAATTGGAAAGCAAGTTTCATTGGATCAATGATGAAGAATATTCTGCAAACCGAAAGCGCTTCCCCACGATCAGCCGCGGACAGAAAACCTCAATCAAAAGCACATTCGACTATGTGTGGGATTACGTCAAATCGGATTTTCCAGGTCCTTCAAGAGTGGATGTTACATACATCGCCTATGCAATTGAGCTGGAAGTTCCTGTAGTTACCGACGATCAGGATATGATTGGATTGGCCCATGTATTTGATGTGAAAACCATGCCTACCCTGGCGCTTCTCAGAATCATGCTCGATTGTGAACATATCAATAAAAAGAAGATACAGGCTTTGTTTGAGCATTGGCGTCACATTACCGATTTACCCGCCAACTTCGCCGCCGATTCACTGCGCTGGTTTTCTGACCTGTAAGTTTCGTGTTGAACTTCAGTCAGCAGTCTTTTGAACAGTCTAAGCTGTGAGTTGGCCCGAACTGTTGCTCAACTTTTTCCAGAATCGAGCGTAGCTAGACTTCTGGAATCCAGCAAGGCAACCCAAAATTCATGGATCCCAGACGTTTGCTTTTTAAAAAAACTGGAATGACGGGCTGGGAGAGAACGACTTGCCACGCAACTCCTGAGGCTTAGTCTGCTATTCGCACAAACACCAGCGGTTCAGTCCAGTTCAGCAGGTTGGCTGCAGGCGAACTGATCAGTTGCAACTGTTCAGCGTTTAACTTGCCCAGTACAACATCCTCATCGTCCTTGATGGTGCCCGGTAAAGTGCCGGCTTTCACGGCATCGCGAAAGTTTTCCTGGTCAGGCCACCACAATACGGCGCGGTGTTCATCAAGCGCCAGGCGGGCCCAGTGGTATTCGGGCCTCTTCTCCTCGTCGGTATCCGGTTTCGTCAACTCATCGCGGTCGTAGTTCGGCAGGTTGAGATAGATCACCTCGCCGCTTTTGCGCACATAACCGGTCGCCATTTCCATTTCGGCACCTTGCTCTCGACGCTCCAGCCAGGCAGCCTGCAATATGCCCTTGTCTGCATCAATGATGGTGGTGGTGATGACCACCTCACCCGTGCTCCACTGCCCTTGCCAGAGTGCTTTATCCAGCACCACCACTTCATCCCCCATAGGCTCCTCCACGAAAACCGATTCACAGGCCGTCAGGCCGAAGAAGCTTAATATCAAGAGAATTCGAAACAGGTTTTTCACAGCCAGACTCCCAGGACGTTTCAAGGTGTGGGCGTCTCAAGAGGCCGCTGGATCTTGCCCGACAATCCAACCGGTAGCGCTGCAACAAATTCAATACCGACCGGTACTTTGTGATCGCTGAGTCGCTCACGCAGGTATTGCAGAAGTTCCGGGTATGCTACTTCCTGTGCAGGCACTACCCATGCCCAAGGTAACATCGAACCTGCCGGATCGGTTCTCCCCGCCACCAGACATGCCTTCACGGTCGGATGAGTGCTGAGCACTGCTTCGACCTCCGCAGGAGAGACATTGTCGCCTGTGGCCAGTACGATCATATCCTTGCAGCGTCCGACAAACCAATAATCCCCGCTGCTGTCCTGCCTGGCAAGGTCGCCGCTGGCCACCCATCCATCGCTCAAAATAGTTTGCGTGGCAGCGGTATCGTTGAGATAGCCGAGCAAGTTGCGCGGGCTACGGATAAAAATTTGCCCGACACTACCGGGTGCAACTTCCTGCCCATCCTGGTTGAGCAAACGGATCTCTACACCCGGACTGGGTTTACCCAGGGCCAGCGCATAGTGTAAATCCGCAGCTGAATTGATGATGGCCCAGCTTGATTCTGTCAGGCCATAACTGCTTCGCAGCGGCCTGCCAGTCAATGCATTGAAGCGTTGCTGCACACGCGCTGTGAGTTGGTCAGCACCGGCAGATGCAAATCTGAGATTGCGCAAACTGTGGGCCTTGATCTGCGGGTGATGCAACAATTTGTCCCAGGCGCCCACCACCATGACCAGATGGCTGGGTACATGCTGGTTGACGGCTTGCACCATGGCTTCGATCTCATAGGAATCCAGCAATACAACGCGTGCCCCCGCGGCCAGCAGTGCCAGGCTTTGGTACAGGCCAACGGTCTGGCTCACGCAGGAAGCAACTACTGAAACACTGCCCGGCTCCAGCTCACAATGGTCCAGTCGATACTGCAGGATGTGCCGCAAGCTCCGCTGAGCAAGCATCACACCCTTGGGCAAACCGCTGGATCCAGAGGTATGCAGCACCAGCGCGAGGCGTTCGGGGTCTGCTGGCGGTGCGGTAAAAGTGTCAGCCAGGCCGGAAGGATCCGGGAAAGGCAAGTTGCCTGCTGTCATGAACAAAAAGTTTTCGACACAGTCTGCCAGGTCTTCATTCTGTTCCCGACTAATCGTCCTGTGACTGATGAATCCTTTAGGGCTGGCGCGACCCAGAATCTGCTTCAGTTCGGACCATTTCAGCTCCGGCGAAAGCGGCATCGGTACGATGCCGGTACGGAAACACGCCAGTATCACCGCCAGAATTTCCGGCCCATTGGGAAGATCAATCGCCAGCAAATCGCCGGCTTGCAGATGGGTGCTCAGGCCTTGCGCGTATCGATTCACTTCCAGCCTGAATTCGCCCAGGCTGAGCTGGCGGCCATGGTGAATCAGAGCAAGACGTGCCTCATCGCCAGGCAAAATGCCAGCGAGAACATTGCTGGCTTCAGGCATAACTGGGTACGGGACCTGGAACACCTCCGCGAATCGCTCCGGCCCCCACTTGTTGGTAAAAAACCTGTTCCAGCCAGGCGGGCGCAAGCGGGCGCGAGTTGGGCATAGCCAGCCACAGCCGTAACATGTGACGGCGTTGCCGTTCATTCTCGGCGCTGTCCACGAAAGGCGTGCGTCCATGAAAACAAATGTAGTTGTTGACTAACACCAGGTCACCGCGTTCATAAGGTATGGTGAGACGCCACTTCGGGTTGGCCATTTCCGCCTCCAGTGCATCCAGCGCAGCACGCTGGGCTGCGCTTAAAGCAGGTACACCTGGCATTTCCTGTGCCTGGTCGATGTAAAAGCGCGAATATTTGCAGGCAAATTTTCCATCCGCCACGGTAAACGTCGGCATTGGATAATAATTGCGTTTGGGCAAGCAGTCCTCATTGGCACCGGTGCGCACAAACAGATACTCCTGATAGGAATGATGGAGGGCGCCGTACAAAGTCTCAACGTGCTGGGGTGATGCAGCCAGCAGCGCATTGTGAATGACTACACTGCTGGCGAACTGGCCTATGCCACCTGAGTAAGGCGGCTGGATGCACAGGAAGGAAACCACATCGCAAGGGTCATTGTGCAAGGCCAGTGCGCGGTTGTGTTTGCTGCCACGCCGTTCAATTTGCACCGCCTGGCCCACGTCACGCAGATCCTGCACCATTTCAGCAAATACCGTCTGCGGCCTGGGTGTACCGACATGGCCGCAACAGCCAGCATGCAGCAAGTGCAGATCTTTGGTGGTCCAGCCATCAACCGGAAAACCACGGAATAAAGTCAGGCCATAACCATCTTCGAGCTCCTGCTGTGCCTGGTGCAGCAATGGCCCTAATGTGGGCAAGGGAAAACTTTCGGGCGGAGGCACCATGTTACCGTGCAACCACTGCGCGGTGAGCTTGTGCTCGTGTGCCCAGGCCTTGAATGCCACCAGCGCATCGTTCAACTCCTGGCGGTGACTGTCGCTGAGCTCGATCACCCAGGATCGGTCCTGCTGCAGGGTTTGGCCTTCCCAGGCCGCACGTACTTGAAACGGCTCAATCACCATGAATGGCGCTCCAGGTTCAGAATTTTCAAAATGATGCTCCGGATCAGGTTCTGGGTTGTAAGTAGATTTTGCCTGATTTCATTGGGGAGTTTACCCCCTGCAACAACTCCACGTCTTGCAGCGGATTGCCGGTCAAGTCGATCAGTTCAACCAGTTTGCTCAGGTATGCAACAAAGCGCCCCAAAACACGATTGAGGCGCATGGATACAATTTCATTTTACCGAACTTTATGGTGAATTCAGGCAGCCATTCTGGAGCATTCACAGTGCACAAACAAACCAGCAGGACTTTGGTGTACTCTTTTCGCCCTGGCCTTTTGCAAACCAAGGACGAGCATCATGTTGCACCGGTTCACGCCGATATTCCTGTCGATATTCCTGGGCTGTATCAGTGCTGAAGTGTTGGCTGCAGAAGAACCGAATCCTGACATAGACGGGATTTTTGCGGACTACAGTACAGGCGATGTACCGGGCTGCGCTTTGGG
>JBBKVS010000373.1:0-13722 GCA_037968555.1 Lysobacterales bacterium
AGCTGCAGGCCGTCGACCAGCTCGCGTGCCGTCTCGGTACTGAACGGTGGCAGGGCAAAGGCCACGTCTTTCAGCGTCTCCACGTAGATGCCGCCAAAACCCAGCATCACCAGCGGGCCGAACTGTTCGTCGCGCACCATGCCCAACACCATTTCCACACCGGCTGCGGCCATGGGCGACAACAATACGCGAGGCCCCAGCTTTTGCGACAATTCGCTGTAGGCAGAACGCAAATCGGCTGCGCAGTTGATGTTCAGTATTACGCCGCCCTGGTCACTTTTGTGCAACAGGCCGGGTTGGGCGGATTTCAGTGCCAGCGGATAATTGAGTTGTTCTGCGGCAGCCAGGGCTTCATCTTCATTATTAGCCAACCGGGCTGGGCTGACGGGCAGACCGAAATCCTGTAGCAGTTGCAGACTGTCGAATTCATCCAGGGTTGCACCATTGGATAATTGGGCCGACCAGCGTTTGGCCGCTGCTTCTTCAGCGATGGTCAGTTGCGGCTGATCTTCAGGCAGCCCTTTGGCTGCAAGGCCAGCCTGGAAATCGCGCCAGGCCAGCAAGCAACGGGTTCCCACCAGAAAAGAGCGCAGGCCATCCAGTATGGGAAAACCTTCGCGGGTGATCTGCTGAACTTGCGGGTCAGATCCTGTGCCCTGGCGGTTGGCTACCAGGAATACCGGTTTGCCGGAAATCGCATGACCGGCGCGCAAATAGCCTATGTAATCTTGGTAAACCGCTCCGAGTGGGGCGCGATCATGCACCACCGCGCCCAGTGCGGCCTGTGGATCAGCCATCAGGGTGGCAAAGCATTCACCCATGGTCAGATGGTAATCCGGTCCGCCTTTGCTCCAGGCATCGAGCGGATTAACCGCCAGCAGTCCAGGGTCCAGCAATACTTCCAGTTTTTGTTCCGTTGCCTTGGAAATCTGCGTCAGCTCAACGTCCGTGCGATCCGCCAGGTCAATCAGCAATTGCCGCTCACCACCGGAATCGTGCAAGCCAACCAGTCCGCCTTTCGCCACCGGATGCGGTTGGGCAAACATGATCAGCGCAGTGGCCAGCTCATCCATGTCCTCTACGCGCTGCACACCGTAACGATCAAACAAAGCCTGGAAGGCTGCATCAGTGCCGGCCAATGCACCGGAGTGGGATACGGTCAAGCGGGCGGCCAATTCAGTACGGCCCACTTTCAGGGCCACCACCGGTATGCCGCGCATAGCGGCTTTTTCCAACACGGCCCTGAGCCTGGCCGGATTGCGCGCAGTTTCCATAAACAGGCCAATGGCGCGCGTGTTCATGCACTCGATTGCGTAATCCATGTAGTCATCCATGCGCACGCTGAGCTCCTGGCCGGTAGAGACTGCCAGGTTGAAATCGATTCGTTCTTCGCAATCGAGGATGCCGGACATGCCGGAACCCGAATGACTGATCAGGGTGACATTGCCACCGCGCGGGTGATTGTGCCGGGTATCGAAGCCGCAGCCCCACACGCCATCGTGGAAGTTGTAGTAACCCATGCCATTGGCACCACAAAGCAACAGGCCGGATTCCTTCACCCTTTTTACAATGCGCTCGCGCAGCAGCGGTGCCGTATCGTTCTCCAGCAGCAGGGTGGAATAGATCGTGGCGGCCTTGACGCCGTGGGCTATGCAGTCTTCCAATGCAGCTTCGACGCGGGAGTCAGCGACAGCGAAAATAACCTGCTCAACGATTTCCGGCAGCTCTGCCAGGCTTTTAAAACAAGGCAGGCCGTGTACGGATTCGCGGCTGGGATTGACAGCATACAAAGCACCTTCATAGCCGCCGTGCTGCAGATTCTGCAAAACCAGGCTACCCACGGTGCCTTCTCGTTCGCTGGCTCCCAGAATGGCAAGCGAGCGGGGGCGGAGCAGGGGGTCAAGGCGGTGGCTTGGTCGAGACATGGGGTCAGAGTACAGGGACAGGGTAAAGGGTCAGAGTAAAGCAGACGCAATTGCCAAGAGTTTCTGTAACCGTGCAGATCAATTTACTCTGTCCCTGTACTCTGACCCCAGCTATCAAAAGTCGGTCGGAGGAGTGAGTTTCTTGCGCGGTGGATCCCAGAATACGCTTTCAACCACTTTGCAAGGTGCCATGACGCGACTCCATTTCAGTTCGCGTTTGTAGTAAATCTCGACCAGTAATTCTTCGCCGGGTTTGCCATGTGGCATGTCCAGCGAGGCCAGGGCTATGCTGGCTTTAGCGGAAGGTGACCACATGGCTGATGTGATGGTGCCGGCGTACTTTTTATCCTTGGTGTAAACGTAGGAATCGTGCGCCACTTTATTGCCTGCTATATCCAGCTTCACAAAGCGATAACGTGAACCCTGTTCTTTTTCTGCCAGCAAGGCACGGCGGCCATTGAATACCGGTTTCTTGAAATCCACCAGCCAGTCCAGGCCCAACTCAAACGGCGAGCGGGTATGAGTAGGGCGAACTGCTTCCTGCGCGGGTAAAAAATCCACCCCGGCCAGAATGAAGCCGGCCTCGACGCGCAGCATTTCCAGCGCGTCGCTGCCCATGGCCACAATGCCGCGGTGCTTGCCGGCTGCGAACAGGGCATCCCACAAAGCCTCGGCATGTTGTGGTTCTATCCACAGCTCATAGCCCAGGTCGCCGGTATAACCTGTGCGCGAAACCTCCAGCGTAGTGCCCTGGAAGTCGAAATTCCGCAGGCCGAAAGGTGTGAGGTTTTCGATGTCGGTCAGGCCCAATTCCTTGAGCACGGCACAACTGGTTGGGCCTTGAAGTGCCAAACCGGCCACTTTATGGGTTTCATCCACGACGGTGACATCGAAGCCATCGGCGCAGGTGAGGAACCAATCCAGCTGGTGCTCCTGTGAGCAGATGCGATAGCCGCCTTCAGGCAAGTGAAATATGGTGCCGTCGTCGATTACCCGGCCGGCCTCGTTGCACCAGACCGCATAACCCACACGGCCGGGTTTCAGCTTGGTGACATCGCGCGTTACCAGGCGGTTGAGGTAGGCCAACGCATCGGGTCCGCTGACGCGATGCTTGATCATGGGGGTGAGATCGAACACCGCACAGCTGTTACGGCCGGCAAAATATTCCAGCGAGGCGTCGTAATAAGCCGGTACCGACAGGTAATCAGCCCAGCGCGACCATTCTTTCAGCTTGTTGGCTTCTTTTTGCCGCGAATGAAAAGGGCTGGGATAAACGTGAGTCTTGAAATGATCCCGGGCTTTCATATCTGGGGCTTTAAAATCTATGGCAGTCATATTCTTTATCCCTGGTCCTATTTGCCAATAATGGCGCGGGCGGCATTGCGACCGGCACTACCCATTACGCCACCACCCGGATGACTGCCTGCACCGCAAAGGTACAGGCCGTTGACCGGTGTGTGGTACTGCGATGCAAAAGGTACTGGCCGTAACATGTAGAACTGGTCCATGGCCAATTCGGCATGGTGCCAATGTCCGCCCTTGATGCGGAACTCCTGTTCAATGTCCTCTGGCGTCAGCAACTCAGCCATCACCGCTTTGGAGCGGATGTCCGGCGCATATTGTTCCAGCGTGTTCATAACCACTTCGGTGAAGGCCGCTTTACCTCCTTTCCAGCCTGTCTTGAGGTCGCGTGGTGCGTACTGCACGACAGCCGAGAGTACATGCTGCCCCGGCGGTGCCAGGCTGCTGTCATGCACGCTCGGGATGGTAATTTCGAACACCGGCTCGGTTGAGAATTCACCGTACTTGATGTGGTTGAATGCCAGTTCAACATAGTGAGGGCTGGGGGCGATCAACAGACGCTGACCCAGCTTGGATGCGTCCAGGCCAGTGAAATTGGGCAAGTCGCTCAAGGCCAAATGCAGCTTGGCAGTATTGCCCTTGCTGCGCAGGTGCTTGAGACGCAGGGCAAAGCCGGCTTCGATATGGCGCGCGCCGAGCAAATCCAGGAATGTAGTTTTGGGGTCGGCATTGGAGACCACGATATCGGCCTGCAGTTGTTCACCGTTTTCCAGTTCCACACCACTGGCGCGATCAAAATCCATCAGGATGCGTTTTACTGGACTGTTGGTGCGCAGGTCTGCGCCTGCTGCCTTGGCAGCCGCAGCCAATGCATCACATATCGCACCCATGCCACCTTTGGGTAGCGACAAAGCACCGGCGCCGTGGCCGTTATTACCACTGAAGCGATGCAGCGCAGTAAATACACTGTTGTTGGAGCGCGGCGCGGACTTGGTGCCGAGCACTGCATCCAGTGACAGTGCACCTTTCAAAAGTTCGTTATCAAAATTTTCCTGCAGCACGTCATAGATGTTGATGCCGGCAATGCGCAGGAATTCGCGCATATCGTCGCGGCCCAGCAGACGAATATCCAGCGCTGTTTTAGCCAGGCTGAATAAATCACTTTTATCCTGGGTGCCCATGCGCGGCGGTATGCGGTTGTGCAATTTACCGATCACGCCGGCAAACTTGGCCATAAAGCGGCGGTACTCTTTCATGCCGCGCAGGTCGCGTTCGTTCAGGCCTTCACCGCTGACGCTGTCGCCTTCGAAATACAGATGTTTGCCCTTGGGGTCGAGAGCCACGCTGTCGATCTTCTCGGCAGCCATGCTCAGGCCATGTCCATCCAGCCCCAACTCCTTGCGGATTTCAGCATCCAGCAGGTAGGACAAATGTGCGCCGGCCGACACCCGGAAATCCGGAGCAAATTCGCGGGTGATGGAAGCGCCGCCCAATTGCTTTGCGGCTTCCAGTACAGTGACTTTCTTGCCGGCCTTGGCCAGGTAAGCGGCACAGACGAGGCCGTTATGGCCGCCACCGATAACAATGACGGAATTATTTTGGTTATTCATTTATCTCAAAACCCTCAAATCGTGCCCGTGGCAAAGATGATGGCGCCGAACCTGTTTGGCAGGACGACGGGCTGGACTGAGACCCATAGCCCACGCTATGGGTTGAAGGAAGCTCGAGTTCTGGCGAGCAGGGGCAAGCCAGGGCTTTGTCATGGGCGCGATTTGAGGGTTCAATCATCGAGCCAACCCTCCGGAACTGTGTTGGTTCGTCGCAAATCGCCGAGAATTTCACGGGCTGCATTGGCACCAGGTGCTGCCATTACGCCGCCACCGGGATGATTGGAGGAGCCGCACATGTACAGTCCTTTTACCGGGCCGCGATATTGCGCAAAGCCGGGAATGGGGCGGTTGAACATCAATTGATCCATGGTCAGTTCGCCCTGGAAAATATTGCCTTCAGTCAGGCCCACTTCGTTTTCCAGTTCACGCGGCGTGCGCACTTCGGCATGCAGGATCAGTTTCTTGAAGCCGGGGGAATAATCTTCAATCTGGTTGATCACGGTCTGGCCGAACTGGTCACGCTGCTCATCGGTCCATTCCTTGCCCTTGACCTTGGGTGGTACGTATTGCACGAACACCGACATAAAGTGCTTGCCGGGTGGTGCCATGGTGGGATCGGTCAATGACGGAATCAGCATGTCGATGTAAGGGTCTTGCGACCAGATACCATTCTTCCAGTCATCAAATGCCCGTTCCAGGCGCCCCATGGAATCGATCAAATGCATATCACCCTTGATCAGTTCCGGGTTGTTGCGCAGGGCGGGGAAGTCGGGCAATCCGTCCAGTGCAATATTGAGCTTGCCGGACGAGCCGCGGATCTTGAAGTGTTTCACTTTCTTCAGGAATGATGGCGACAGGTCTTTCTCGTCCATGCATTCGAGGAAAGTGCGTGGGAAAGTCATATTGGAAACCACCACGTCGCTGTAATGCTCGTCGCCATTTTCCAGTGCAACGCCAGTGACCTTGCCGTTCTTGACGATGATCTGCTCCACACCGGAACCGCACACCGTCTCACCGCCGTGATCAGCAAAACAGCCGGCCATGGCCTTGGCAACAGCGCCCATGCCGCCACGGGCAAAGCCCCATGCACCCATGTTGCCATCCACTTCACCCATGGCATGGTGCAGCAACACATAAGCTGTGCCGGGTGACATGGGCCCCAGCGCACTGCCGATAATGGCGCTGCCCGCGTAGGCCGCCTTGAGCAGTGGGTTTTCGAAATACTCGTCCAGGTAATCCGAGATGCTCATGGTGTAGAAGCGCATCAGGTCGTAAATGACGTCTTCGCCCAGCTTGTTGAATTCTTTGCTGAGGTAAAGCATTTCGCGAATGTCGCGTGGCTTGAATGAGGTCGGATCAGGTGCCGTGCGCAACAGGAACTTACGAATGAAGCGGCATTGACGCATGATGTCGCGGTCGAAGCGCACGGACGCATCGGCATCGCGTTCGCTGTGGCGCGCAATTTCCCGGCGGCTCATGTCTGCGTCGACATAGCTGCCAAGGATGTCACCGTTCTGGCCAAACGTAGCACTGCCGCCATAGGGCACAATCTGCAGGCCATATTTTTGCAGGTTCAGGCTGCGGAACACTTCCGGGCGCAATAAGCTGCAAACGTAGGAGCAATTGGAATACATCCAGCCTTTGTGCAATTCGCGACTGACCGAAGCGCCTCCTATCCAGGGGTTTTTCTCGACCACCAGGACACTCAGTCCGGCCTTGGCAAGGTATGCAGCGTTGGTCAGGCCGTTATGGCCGGCACCGACCACGATGGCGTCATATTTTTTCAATGCGGGAATCTCCTTCAGGCTGCTGTCAGGCAGTCGCTTTGACTTTATCAGTATCTTTCAATTCTTCCAGGGTTTCGTCCACGGCGTTTTCAAAAGCAGCAACCGTGTGGTCCAGGCAGGACTTGTCGTGCGCTTCGCAGATAAACCAGGGTTCGCGTGAATCGGGTTCACACAACACCCCAAGGTCGTGGAGTTTGGGTGCCATGGTGTCATAAAAAGTGTAGTCGGAATTGAGCCAGTCGCGATAGTTGCTGGGCGCTTCTTCGTTGAAGAACAGGCCGCTCATGGAGCCATGGCCGGTAAAGCAATGTGGAATGCTGCGCGCTTTCAATACCTTGCTCATGCCAGCACGCAGGTCATTGCCATACTGCGCAATCGTTTCCAGGGCAGGTGTTTCATCGAGTATCTGCAGACAGCGATTGGCTGCTGCCAGGGATACTGAGTGACAGGTGTAGGTACCACCGTGTGACACACCATTGGCAACCTGCATCATGATGTCTTTGCGTCCGCCAATGGCTGAAATCGGATAACCGTTCCCCAGCGCTTTGGCAAATGTGCACAGGTCGGCTTTGATTCCGAGCAATTCCTGCACCCCGCCGCGAGCCACGCGAAATCCGGTCTTCACTTCGTCAACGATCATGATGACATTGTACTTCTCGCAAAGCAGTCTGGCGGCTTGCATGTATTCGCGGGTGGCCTGGATAGAACAGCAATTGCCCATGATGGGCTCAACCAGGAAGGCGCCGATTTCGTTGTGGTGTTTTTTCAGCAGATCTTCGAGGTAATCAGCATCGTTCAATGGCGTGAAGTGAGTGAGTTTTTTCAGTATTTTCGGTACACCGTGGCTTTCGACCTCAATACCCGGTTCACCACCTTTGGACTCATCCCATTCTTCGATATCGGCATACCACAGCACGGAATCAAAAATACCGTGATAGCCACCTTCTACAATGATGTGTGAATCTTTGCGGGTAAAGGCTCTCGCCAGGCGCAGTGCAGCCATAACGGCTTCAGTGCCGGAGTTCGAAAAGCGCACCATCTCTGCGGCCGGAACCATACGTGAAATACGGCTGGCAACGTCGTATTCCAGTTCGGTAGAGAGGGCAAACACACCGCCTACATTCATGCCTTCCATTGCGGCCTGGTCAATACGTGGGTCGGCGTAACCGAGTATCGCCGGTCCGTATCCGAGCCGATAGTCAATGTATTCATTGCCATCGATGTCCCACAGCCGGGCACCTTTGCCGTGGTCTGCATAAAGGGTTTTGTCGTCGCCCCAGTATCTGAAATTGGAAGAAACACCCATCGGCATGGCTGTTGCAGCCTTGCGAAAGTGCTCGTTGGAACGCTGCAGGGAGCGACGCATATAAACCTCTTTGTGCAATTGAGCCGACATAGATTGACACAGGCGACCCCTGGCTGTCCAGAAAAATGAATGATTGTTCATTCATTGCAATGCATGTTCAAAGCGCTTATAGTGTTATACAGCAAGGCTATCCGCACTCCGTATCTGAACCAAGCACCCTGTAACTGTTCCAGAAATCCTGGAAGCCTGTTTGTTTCATCAGGGAAATAGACGAGTCGGCCAGGCCATATAAATTAACGAGGAATGTTCAGTTGACCATAGAAAATTCACCTATTTGCAACTTCAAACGCAAACCCGGGGCCAGGCTTTGAGTGCTGTAATGAGTTCATCCGGACCAGGCAAGCGTACCGCTTCGAAAGAGGCCCGGCGCCAGCAATTGATCCAGGCCACCATACAATCCATAGCCAAGTACGGGCTGTCGGATACCACGGTAGCCACCGTAGCCAAAGAGGCCAAGCTCAGCCAGGGTATTGTCAATCTGCATTTTCAATCCAAGCAGGGATTGCTGATCGAAACCCTCAAGTCCGTGGCGGATGAATACAAGGAAGCCTGGGAAAAAGCCCTGGCCGGAGCCGGGCCCAGCACTGCCGAAAAAATCGAAGCCCTGGTGAACGTGGATTTTTGCCCGGCCGTTTGTGACCGCACCAAGATTGCGGTGTGGTTTTCATACTGGAGTGAAACCAAATCCAGGCCCACTTATCGCAAGCTATGCGCCGAGCGAGACCGCGGTTACGACCGCATACTGAACGAACTGGTGCAAGCCCTGATTATCGAAGGCAAGTACCAGTCGCTGGATGCTGATTTTATTACCGATGGATTGTCGGCCATGAGTGCGGGCCTGTGGCTGGACTTGTTGGTAAATCCGCGCGGCATGACACGCGAAAGGGCACGACTGTCCTGTCGCATGTTCCTCTGCCAGCTGTTTCCAGAACATTTCAAAGCCCAGGGCGTCTGAACTGCGCTTTGAGTCGGTACCACACCACTGAATAAGAGATTAAGGATATACCCTTGAAAATCATGCTCGATGCGACCGCCAGTGCCTGGCAGGAAAAGGCCCGTAATTTTGCCGAACAGGAGCTGATCCCGTTTGAGGTGGAAGCGGAAATGAACGGCGGAGTTATCGCCGAAGGCGTCCGTACCCGTCACAAAAAACTGGCTATAGAACTGGGCTTCAGTTCCATGGACGTTGCCGAAGAGTATGGCGGACAAGCCTTGCGCACCATCGACCAGGTTGCTGTTTGGGAGCAACTGGGTCGCGTCACCAATGCGCTGTGCTGGTGCTTTTCCGAACCCCACCAATGGATGTTTGAAGCCTGCAACGAAGATCAGTTGCAGCGTTATGTGCTGCCACTGATGAGTGGCAAGCGCAAGGAATGCTATGCCATTACCGAAGCGGAGTCCGGTTCGGATGTGCAAATTGATGCTACTGCGACAGCCTGTGAAGGCGGCTATAAAATTGACGGTGAGAAGTGGTTTGTCACCACCGCCAATCACGCGGACTTTTTCTTTTTGCAGGCCAAAATTGCGGATGGTCCGAATAAAGGCTCAGACGCCATGTTCCTGCTCGACAAGGACACGGCTGGTATTGAGGCAGTGTGTACTCCGCTGTTCAGCCACACCTTTGATCATCACCATCCGACACTGCGTTTCAATGGAGTGTTCGTCCCAGCTAAAAACCGTTTAGGTGAGGAAGGGGAAGGCATGGGCTATACCCACAGCTGGTTCCGCCGCGAACGCCTGATGATAGCCGCGCGCAGCTGCGGCGCCATGGCGCGCATGATCGAAGAAGTTACCGAGTTCGCCAAAGAGCGCATGGTCGGTGGCGAGCCCCTGATTGAAAAGCAACTGGTACAGGCCATGCTGGCGGACAATGTGACCGACTTATGGGCAGCGCGTCTGATCACCTTTGAAGCTGCCGAAGCACATGACCGGGGTGAAGACCTGAAAGCCCTGCATGCGCGCTGTTCCATTGCCAAGCTGTATGCCTCCGAAGCCGCCGGTCGGGTGGCCGATCGCACAGTGCAGATTTTTGGTGGCCGCGGCTACATGCGGGAAAACTGCGCCGAACGCTTTACCCGTGAGTTGCGGGTAGATCGCATCTGGGAGGGCGCCAGTGAATTGCAGCGCCTGATCATAGCCCGGGCTTTGAACAAGCGCGGCCTGGCCGGCATGTAGATCTTGCACGCTACCCGCAGCTGCTTAAGCTTGCTCCTCGCTTTGCTGGCGGGCAACGGCCTGCGCGCGGATGAAGAAAAAATCCTCAATTTCTACAATTGGGCCGATTACATTGGCCCCGATACCATCGCCGACTTTGAAGCCGAATACGGCATCAAGGTGAACTACGATATTTTTGATGCCACCGCAGTGGTAGATGCCAAGCTGCTGGCGGGCAAGACTGGTTACGACGTAGTGCTGCATGCCATGCGCTATTCCGCCCGGCTGATACCCATAGGCGTGTTCCTGCCCTTGCAGTTGGAACAGCTGGGCAATCGCAGGCACCTGGATCCCTGGGTGATGGAAAGGTTGGCCCGCAACGATCCCGGCAACCGCCATGCCGTGCCCTACATGTGGGGCACCACCGGTTTTATGTACAACATCGATATGGTACTTGAGCGCATGCCGGATGCCCCGGTAGACAGCGCTGCCATGCTGTTTGATCCGGAAATTACGCGGCATTTTGCGGATTGCGGCGTGACCTGGCTGGATGAGGCGACCACTGTTATTCCGCTGGTCATGCTCTATCTCGGCCATGACCCGCACAGCATTGAACCAGCTCATCTCGCGCAAGCAGAAGCGCTACTGAAGTCGGCGCGGCCGAATATCCGTTACATCAGTTCAGGCATGGGCCTGAACGATATGGGCAACAAGGAGGTCTGTATTGCCATGGCATGGTCGGGCGATTACACCCAGGCACAGAACCGCGCAGACGAAGCGGGCGTCGATGTACGGCTGGGTTATACCGTTCCGCGAGAAGGCACCGTGCTGTGGTTTGACAACCTGCTGATACCGGCCGATGCGCCACATCCGCAAAATGCTCATCTGTTCCTGAATTTCCTGATGCGGCCCGAAGTAATCGCACCCATCAGTGATTTCACCGGCTATGGCAATGCCAATCTGGATTCGATTCCTTTTGTCAATCCGAAACTGGCCAATGACCCGGCTGCCTGGCCCCCAATGGAGGCGCGACTGGATTGGCAGGCCGGGCTTATTTATGGGCCCAAGCAGGAGCGCTTGCGTTCACGTGCCTGGTCACGCGTGAAGTCCGGCTTATGAGCGTGCGCATGATTTCCACATTCCTGCTGTTGAACTTGCTGTCGCTGCAATTGCTGGCGGCAGAAGAGAAAGTACTCAATGTGTATAACTGGGCGGATTACATTGCCCCGGATACTATCGCGAATTTTGAAAAAGAATTCGGCATCAAGGTCAATTACGATCTGTATGACAGTACCGAAGTGGTGGAGGCCAAGTTACTGGCTGGCCGCACCGGCTACGATGTGGTGGTGCACTCCGCACGCTATTCAGCGAGGTTGATACCGATTGGTGTTTACCAGCCACTCCAAAAAGACAAGTTGCCGCTGTGGGATAACCTGGATCCCTGGGTTTTGAGCATCATGGATGGCTATGATCCGGGCAATGTATACGGCATACCCTATATGTGGGGCAGCACGGGTTATGCCATCAATGTGGACCTGGTCAAAGAGCGTATGCCCGATGCACCGCTGGGCAGTGGCGCGATGCTGTTTGATCCCGAAGTGGTGTCGAAATTTGCCGACTGTGGCGTGAGCATAGTTGATGAGCCCACCGATGTGATTCCCATGGTCATGCAATACCTGGGGCACGATCCCAATAGCCTGAAGGCGGAGCATTTGACAGAGGTTGAAAGCGTATTGAAATCGGTGCGCCCCTATATCCGCTATTTCAGCTCCACCAAGATGATCAATGATTTACCCAATCGCGAAATTTGTGTGGCCATGAGTTGGTCCGGTGACTATGCCCAGGCCATGAATCGGGCCAAGGAAGTTGGTGAGGATATTGAGCTGGCTTATTTCACTCCCCGTGAAGGCTGGGTTTACTGGTTTGATGGCGTTTATATCACCGGCGATGCCCCTCATCCTGACAATGCGCATTTGTTTCTGAATTATCTGTTACGCCCCGAAGTGATGGCGGCCATCAGCAATGAAACGCGTTATGCCAATGCCAATCTGGCTTCCAGGCCGTACATTGATGCAGCGGTAGTGAATGACCCGGCTGCCTATCCCTCAGAAGAAGAACGCCAGCGGGCCGCAATCGGGTATATATTTGGTCCCAAGGAAGAGCGTCGCCGCACCCGTTCCTGGTCGCGTATCAAGACAGGATTGTAAGCATGTCCCAGACAAACATCGTGGAGTCTCCCAAGTGAATCAATCCTCTGCACCACAGCCAGGGCAGCAATCGGACCACCAGGAACACCACCGTTTGCAGGGCGAGCCCTGGCGGGATGATACACAGCGTCCCTTTGTCGAGATTCGCGGCCTGACCAAACATTTCGGCGATGTGGCGGCGGTAGAAGAGGCGCACCTGGACATATACCGCGGTGAACTGTTTTCCATACTGGGTGGCTCGGGTTCTGGCAAATCGACTCTGTTGCGCATGCTGGCGGGTTTTGAGGTGCCGACTTCGGGTTCCATCCTCATCGACGGTGTGGACATGACGGCAGTACCGCCTTATGAGCGCCCGGTGAACATGATGTTCCAGTCCTATGCGCTGTTTCCGCACATGAGCGTGGAACAGAACATTGGCTATGGGCTGAAAAAAGAAAAAAGACCGGCAGCAGAAATTGCCGATCGGGTAGCCGAATTGCTGGCGCTGGTGAAAATGGAAGGCAAAGCCAGGCGCAAACCCGATCAGCTGTCCGGCGGCGAACGGCAACGCGTGGCACTGGCGCGGGCCCTGATCAAGCGGCCGAAATTATTGTTGCTGGATGAACCGCTGGCCGCGCTGGATAAAAAGCTGCGCGAACATACCCAGTTCGAGTTGATGAGCCTGCAGGATGAATTGGGCATTACCTTTATCGTGGTCACGCATGACCAGGAAGAGGCCATGACCCTGTCCACCCGCATTGCGGTGATGAAAGACGGCCACTTTGAGCAGGTAGGTACACCGGCTGAGGTTTATGAGTTTCCGGTCAATCGTTTTGTGGCGGATTTCGTTGGCAATATCAATTTTTTCAAAGCGCAGGTCGCCTCTGTCAGTGGTGATTGCGTGCAATTGCACAGTGATGATCTGGGGCAGATGCTGGAAGTTCGCTGTGACAAAGCGGTCGAGCCTGGGGCGAAGCGCTGGATTGCCGTGCGTCCGGAGAAAATCTTCATCAGTAAAGAAGCGCCGGAACGCGAGCATCTGACCGTGCTGAAAGGTTTAGTGCATGACCTGGGTTACTTCGGCAATCTGTCGGTTTACCGGGTGGCACTGGAAAACGGCAGCATGCTGCAGGTCAGTGGCCAGAACCGGCAACGCAGTGCCACCAAGACGCTGGAATGGGACGATAAGGTGTTCGTTTCCTGGGACACGGCCAGCGCAATACTGCTGGACGAGTAGGGCGCTCACCTGATGTCAATTCAGAGCAAACGCCTGGACGGACGCAGACAGTGGCTGCGCTGGGCTGTGGTCGGCCCTTATGCCTGGCTGCTGCTGTTTTTCCTGGCGCCGTTTTTCATCATTCTGAAAATCAGTCTGGCTGATCCGATTGTAGC